>NZ_JBJGZC010000010.1:0-183272 GCF_054050315.1 Geodermatophilus sp. SYSU D00867
CCCCCCCCCCCCCCCCCCCCCCCCCCCCCCCCCCCCCCCCCCCCCCCCCCCCCCCCCCCCCCCCCCCCCCCCCCCCCCCCCCCCCCCCCCCCCCCCCCCCCCCCCCCCCCCCCCCCCCCCCCCCGGCTCCCGCTGACGGACACGACCGGCGCCCGGGCGCCTCCGGCACCACGCCGGACCGCCCGGGCGCGAGAGCGCGGCGAGGGCCGCAGGCGAACGGGAGAACGGCATGAGCGACCGGCCGCAGGCGGTGCGCACCGGGGTCCGCCCGGACGGCGCAGCCGGAGCGGACGGAGCCCCGGCGACGGGCTCGGCGCCCGCCACCGGCCAGACGCCCGCTCCGTCCGGGGCGACCCCGGCCGGGGCCACGCCGGCGGGCGCGGGCCCGTCGCTGGCCAAGCCGGTCACCGGCCAGGCGCCCGCCCGGCAGGTGCCGCCCGTGGCCCCGCCGCAGGCGCCCCAGCAGGCTCCCCGTCCGGCCGACGCGACCATGCCGGGGCCGGTGAGCGCCACCCAGGCGGTCCCGCCGGCCGCGGTGGCCGCCCCGCCGGCGGCGGCCCGGGCTCCCCAGCAGCCGCCGGCCGCGCAGCAGCAGGCCGGCAAGCAGGCCAAGAACCGCGGCAACCGCGGTCCGCGGCGGGCGCGGCTGCAGCTGCGGCACGTCGACACCTGGTCGGCGCTGAAGATCTCGCTGGTCCTGTCGATCGCGATGTTCTTCATCTGGATGGTCGCGATCGGGATCCTGTACGGGGTCCTGTCCGGGCTCGGCGTCTTCGACACCCTCAACGACCTGTTCGGCCAGCTCGGCACGTCGTCGAGCGGCGAGGGCGGCGGCGACGTCATCACCCCGGGCGTCGTCTTCGGCGGGGCGGCCGTCATCGGCGCGATCAACATCGTGCTGATGACCGCGCTGTGCACCGTCGCGGCGTTCATCTACAACCTCTGCGCCGACCTGGTCGGCGGCCTCGAGGTCACGCTCGCCGAGCGGGACTAGACGGAGGACCCCTCTGCCCCCCACCGCTCGCAGACGCGCGGCGGGACCCTGCAGAGGGGCCGCCCTCGGACCCCCCCGTCGGGGCCCGGGGGTGGCCAGGTAAGCTGGTCGAGGTCCACGGGCCTGTAGCTCAGGCGGTTAGAGCGCATCCCTGATAAGGATGAGGCCGGAGGTTCAAGTCCTCCCAGGCCCACCCGTGAACCGGTGCCCCGGCACCGCGACAGCGAGGCCCCGTCCGTGGCCGCCGTCGTACCCAGGAGGTACCGCGTGCTGAAGAAGCTGGCCCTGGCCGCCGTCGCGGCCGGTGCCGTCGCCGCCGTCCGCAGGCGCTCGTCCGGCGGCGGCAAGGCCGAGGCCGACCTCTGGCACGAGGCCACCAGCGGCCCGCAGTCGGTCAGCCGCCCGACCACCCGCTGAACCCGGGCTCCCGCGCGGAGCTCCCGGGGACAGCGCCCCCGGGGACGTAGCTCAATTGGCAGAGCACCGCCTTTGCAAGGCGGGGGTTAGGGGTTCGATTCCCCTCGTCTCCACCGCAGGACGCCGGTGCGTCCGCCGCTCGGCCCGGCCGCGAGCGCCGGCCTCCCGCAGCCGGTGATCGCGCCTCCGCACGGCCTCGACGGCCGGGGCACCCGGCCCAGCGCCGTGTAGGTCCGCCGGCACGTCCTGCCGGCACGCCGCCTGCGTCGTCCCCCTGGGGTGGTCCGCTCCCCGTGCTCGGGGTCGGCGGAGCAGTGGGAGAGTGGGCGGCGTGACCGAATCGACCCCCGCACGCCGTGCCGTGCTGCACACCAACCACGGCGACATCACCGTCGACCTGTTCCCCGACCACGCGCCGAAGACGGTCGCGAACTTCGCGGACCTGGCCGAGGGCCGCCGCGAGTGGACGCACCCGGCGACCCGGCAGAAGACCACCGACCCGCTGTACGACGGGACGGTCTTCCACCGGATCATCGACGGCTTCATGATCCAGGGCGGCGACCCGCTCGGTCAGGGCTTCGGCGGCCCGGGCTACCAGTTCGGCGACGAGTTCCACCCGGAGCTCACCTTCAACCGCCCGTACCTGCTGGCCATGGCCAACGCCGGGCCGGGCACCAACGGCTCGCAGTTCTTCATCACCGTGAGCCCGACGCCGCACCTCAACCGCAAGCACACGATCTTCGGCGAGGTCGCCGACCAGACCAGCCGCGAGGTCGTGGACCGCATCGCCAAGGTCCGCACCGGCCGCAACGACCGCCCCGTCGAGGACGTCGTCATCCAGTCGGTCGAGGTGCAGCGCAGCTGACCACCGGTCCCGACGACGGGGGCGCCGGCCGGCCGCCGGCGCCCCCGTCGGCCACCTGCTACCGCCACCCGGACCGGCCGACCGGCGTCCGGTGCGCGCGCTGTGACCGGCCGATCTGCCCGGAGTGCATGACGCCGGCCGCCGTCGGGTTCCAGTGCCCCGACGACGTCCGGGCCGGTTCCGCCGGGGTCCGCCGTCCCCGGCCGGTGTCCCGCTGGTCCGGCGCCCGCCGCCGGTTCGGCCCGGTCACCGTCTCGCTGGTCGCGGTCAACGTCGTCGTCTTCGTCGTCACGGCGGTGTCGGCGGTGTCGGTCGGCCAGAGCCCGCTGGACAACTGGCGCTCGCCGGTGTTCGAGGAGTTCTCGCAGGTCCCCGTCCTCGTCGACGTCTTCGGCCAGGACTGGCGGTTGCTCACCGGGGCGTTCCTGCACATCGGGATCACCCACCTGCTGCTGAACATGCTCAGCCTGCTGGTGTTCGGCCCCGAGCTCGAGGGGCGCCTGGGCCGGTGGCGCTACCTCGCCGTCTACCTGGTGTCCGCCCTGGGCGGCGCCGTGGCCATCCAGCTGCTCGGCGAGCCCGCCCGGCCCGTGGCCGGGGCGTCCGCGGCCCTCTACGGCCTCCTGGGCTCCCTCGGCGTGCTCCTGCTGGTCGCCCGCCAGGACCTGCGCGGCCTGCTCACCCTGCTGGCCATCAACGTGGTCATCAGCTTCCTGCCCGGCGTCTCGCTGCTGGGCCACCTCGGCGGCCTGGTCGCCGGCGCCCTCGCCACCGGGCTGCTCGTCCTCACCCGCCGGCGGACGGCGGCGCAGGCGCTGTCGCTCGTGGTGCTCGCCGCGGTCCTGGTGACCCTCGCCCTCGCCGTACCGGTACCCCTGGTCGTCCTCGGCCTCTGAGGGCCCGTCCCGCGCCTCAGGCGGGCCGCCGCGCCTCGAGGGCCTGGGCGACCGACGCCGGGTCGGTGCCCAGGTCCCGGCGGCCCAGCAGCACGAGGGTGCCCTCGTCGTCGGGGTGCGCGGCGGTGTCGAGCTCCAGCAGTCGCGAGCGCACGCCCAGCCGCCGCGTCGTCCGCAGCCGCACCCGCAGGCCCGGCCACGGCAGCCGGGTGCGCCCGGTGAGCGTCCGCACGACGACGCCGGCGTCGTCCACCGCCAGCCGCGGCCGCAGGGCGAGGTCGCGCAGCGCCGCGCCCACCAGGAGCACTCCGGCGGCGCCGACCAGCACCCGTCCCGCCGCGTCGAGCCCCAGGGCGGCCAGCGTCAGCAGCACCCCGCCGAGCCCGAGCGTGACCGTCTCCGCCGTCCGCGCCGACCACTGCACGTCCCCAGCCTCCCAGGACGTCCACGGCGACTCTGTCCACAGGCCGGGAGAGGTAGGGACGCCCGTCCGCAGGCGGGGATCTGCCCAGCTCGGCCCGCGTGTCGACTCCTCGACCGCAGTGCCGCGCTCGCGCTCGGTGACCGTCCCGGTGCTGCTGTCATGTCGACACATCCACAGCTGGGTACACAGCTGGGGACAAAGCACAGACCTGTAGTTACTCGGGTGCCCTTCTCGTCACACGTGCCTCACCAGTTGCGAAAGCGCAGGTCAGCGAGGTGTAGTCGAACAGGCGTTCTCCACATGCGGTGGACAACCCTGGGGGTAGGGCGTCATGTCGACCTGTGGATCCACCGGTGGTGTGTGCACAGCGGTCCACACCCCCGGTGTCCACCGCCGGACGGCCCCCGTGTACACGAGAGGCCCCCGTCCCGGGTGCGGGACGAGGGCCTCTCGGGAGAGGTGTGGCGGCTACCGCCAGCGCATCGACATGACGAGGCCGACCACCATGGCGCCGAAGCCGATGGCGAAGTTCCACGCCCCCAGCGACACCATGAACGGGATCTGGTCGCCGGCCACGTAGTAGACGACGATCCAGAGCAGACCGAGCAGCATGAGCGCGACCATGAGCGGCGCGTACCAGCGCGGGCTCGGCTGGACGGCCCGTGCGTTGGCCGCGCGCGACTGCAGCACGCCCTCGGGCGGCGTGTAGACCGACTTCTTGCGGACCTTGGACTTGGGCACTCCGACCGTCTCCTGCTGACTCGCTGGGGTGCCGGTCCGTCGCGACCGGCACGATCGCTCCCCAGCCTAAGCTCCGAGGGGACCAGCACGGCCGCGTCCGACGGCGTGCCTCCCCCTCCCGTCCCCCCAGGAGCCCGCGTGACCGCCTCCGAGCCGCCGGTGGGCCCCTCCCGGCGCCGGTCGGCCTGGGGCGCCCTGGTGCCCGTGGTGGCGCTCGCGGCAGGGCTGCTGTTCGCCACCTCCGGCCAGACCGCCGAGGGCTCGGACCTGCGCGCCGGCGACGTCACCGAGCTGTCCGAGCTCATCGCCCAGCGCAACGAGGTCATCGCCGGCCAGCAGGAGCAGCTGACCGCGCTGCAGCGCCGGACCGAGGCGCTCACCGACCAGGCGGCCTCCCGCGACGGCGCCGTCGCCTCGGCCCAGGCGGCGGGCGACGCCGGCGCCCTGTCGGCGGGCCTGGTCGCCCTCCGCGGTCGCGGTGTGGAGATCACCCTCGACGACGCCCCGCGCCGGCCCGACGGCAGCCTGCCGACGGGCGCCCGCCCCGACGACGTCGTCATCCACCAGTCCGACGTGCAGGCGGTCGTCAACGCCGTCTGGGCGGCCGGCGCCGACGGCGTGGCGATCATGGACCAGCGGCTGATCGCCACCAGCGCCGTCCGCTGCGTCGGCAACGTCCTGCTCCTCCACGGGCGGACCTGGTCACCGCCGTTCGTCGTCACCGCGATCGGCGACCCCGCCGCCATCCGCGCGCAGCTGGACGCCTCCCCGCAGGTGGCGGTGTTCGAGCAGGCGGTCGAGGACTTCGGGCTCACCTTCGCCGTGCGCGACCGGCCGGAGGTCACGGTGCCGGCCTACACCGGCCCGCTGGACATGGCACACGCCACAGCCGCTGACGGCTGACCGGGCGCTGCTGTACACAGGGAGCGTGAGCAGGCCCGTCCTCGTCGTCGACAACTTCGACAGCTTCGTCTACAACCTGGTCCAGTACCTGGGCCAGCTCGGCGTGCAGTGCGTCGTCCGGCGCAACGACGCCGTCACCGTCGACGAGCTGCCCGACCTCGACGTCGCCGGCGTGCTGCTGTCCCCCGGCCCGGGCACGCCCGCCGGCGCCGGCGTGACCGTCCCGATGGTGCGGGCCGCCGCCGAGGCCGGGACGCCGGTGCTGGGCGTGTGCCTGGGTCACCAGGCGATCGCCGAGGCCTTCGGCGCCGAGGTCGTCCGCGCGCCGGAGCTGCTGCACGGCAAGACCAGCGAGGTCGTGCACGACGGCGTCGGCGTGCTGGCCGGGCTCCCCTCGCCCTTCACCGCCACGCGCTACCACTCGCTGGCCGTGGACCGGGCCACCGTGCCCGACGAGCTCGAGGTGACCGGCGCGACGGCGTCGGGCATCGTCATGGCGCTGCGGCACCGGGAGCTGCCCGTCGAGGGCGTGCAGTTCCACCCCGAGTCGGTGCTCACCGAGGGCGGCCACCAGATGCTGGCCACGTGGCTGGCCGCGTGCGGCCTGGCGCCCGACCCGGCCGTCGTCGAGGCCGCCGCCGCGGGCGCCCGCCGTCTCTCCGCCGCCGCCGTCTAGCCCCGTCACGACGAAGGGCCCCTCCCGGCCGGGAGGGGCCCTTCGTCGTCCCGCGGTCGCTCACATGGGGGTGTTCGGGTCGCCGTCCTGGCCGCCGGGGCCGGGGCTGCCCGTCGTCGGCGTGGCCGTCTCGCGGGCGACCAGCAGGGTGATGGTCCCGTCCGGCGCCACCGTCTGGCCGGGCTGCGGGTTGCTGCCCACCACGGTGCCGTCGGCCTGGCCGGGGTCGGCCTCGGTGTCCTGGACCGAGACCGTCCCGGTGAAGCCGGCCGCGGCCAGCGTCTGGCGGGCCTGCGCCTCGGTCTGCCCGACGATCGCCGTCGGGACGGTGACCTCCGCGGCGCCGCCGGACACCTGCAGGGTGATCGGCTGGCCGGCGGACGCCTGCTGGCCGGCGGCCGGGTTCGTCCCGACGACGGTGCCGGCGGGCTGGTCGGAGTCGACCTCGGTCACGGTCAGGTTGGTGAAGCCCGCCGTCCGCAGCGCCTCCTGGGCGGCGTCCTGGGGCCGGCCGGCCACGTCCGGGACCTCGTCGGTGCCGTCGGACACCGACAGCGTCACGGTGGTCGCCGGGGCGACCGCGGCGCCCTCCTCCGGGTCCACCGCGACGACGGTGCCCTCCTCGGCGAGCGAGTCGGCCTGCTCGGTGTTCACGCTGCCGGTGAAGCCCGCGTTCTCCAGCGCCGTGCGGGCCCGGTCCTCGTCGAGGTCGACCACCTGCGGCACGGTCACCGTGTCCGGGGCGGTCGCGACGGTCAGGTCGACCTCCGTGCCCTCGTCGACGCGGGCGCCGCCGGCGGGCGTCGTGGCGAGCACGGTGCCGACCGCGTCCTCGTCGTCGGTCACCTGCGGCGTGACGTCGCCGACCTCGAGGCCCGCGGCCTCGACGGCGGCCTCGGCGTCCTCCCGCTGCTGACCGACCAGCCCCGCCGGCACGGTGACCTGCGCGGCGGCCTGGGGCCGCGGCTCCTCGTCGCCGGAGCCGACCAGCAGGGCCACCCCGACGACGGCGCCGATGAGCACCAGCGCGCCGACGACGAGCGCGACGACCCGGTTGCGCTTGCGCCGGCGCGCGGCCGCGTCGTCGTCCCAGCCGCCGTCGCCGTACGCGGGCGTGGCGCCGAGGATGGTGGTCTTCTCCTCGTCGCCCATGACCGGCGTGGCCTCGACCCGCTGCCCGGCCAGGGCCCGGAGCAGGTCGTTGCGCATCTCGGCGGCCGACTGGTACCGGTTCGCCGGGTTCTTGCTCATCGCCTTCATGAGGATGGCGTCGAGCTCCGGCGGCACGGCCGGGTTGATCGAGGACGGCAGCCGCGGGTCCTCGCGCACGTGCTGGTAGGCGACCGAGACCGGCGAGTCGCCGGTGAACGGCGGTGCGCCGCAGACCAGCTCGTAGAGCAGGCAGCCCAGCGAGTAGACGTCGGAGCGGGCGTCGACGGCCTCGCCGCGGGCCTGCTCGGGGGAGAGGTACTGCGCGGTGCCGATGACCGCGGCGGTCGAGGTCATCGTGGCGGCGGAGTCCGACACCGCGCGGGCGATGCCGAAGTCCATCACCTTGACGGTGCCCTGGGGCGTGATCATCACGTTCCCGGGCTTCACGTCGCGGTGCACGATGCCGTTGCGGTGGCTGAAGTCCAGGGCGGCGCAGATGTCGGCGGCCAGGCTCATCGCCCGCTCCGGCTGCAGCACGCCCTCGCGGCGCAGCACGTCGCGCAGCGTCTCGCCCTCGACGTACTCCATGACGATGTACGGCGTCGCGCCGCTGGTCGTCCGGTCCTCGCCGGTGTCGTACACCGCGACGATCGACGGGTGGTTCAGCGAGGCGGCCGCCTGCGCCTCCCGCCGGAAGCGCACCTGGAACGAGGGGTCGCGGGCCAGGTCGCTGCGCAGCACCTTGACCGCGACCTCGCGGCCCAGCCGCAGGTCGCGCCCGCGGTGCACCTCCGCCATCCCGCCGCGGCCGAGCACCCCGCCGATCTCGTAGCGCTCACCGAGCACCTGGGGGGTGGTCATGCGTGGTCCTCTCGGGCGGTGCTCTGGCGGGTCGCGGGCGTCCCCGGGCAGCAGGGAACGCCGGGAGTGCGCCCGGTTCCGGCGGTCACCCTAACGGGCGACGCCGCCCGGTCCCGGGCGGCGCGAGGGAGCGGCGTCACGCCGGCGGTTCCTGCGCGGCCACGTTCGCGGCGTCGGGCGGCCACTGGCCCTGCCCGTTGGTCGAGGCCCCGGCCCCCTCGCTCACCGTCGGCTCCGTGGTCTGCACGGGCGGCGGCGGCGCGGTGGTGCCGGGCTGGGTGACCGGCGGGCTGTCCGACGTCGTCGGCGCGGGCTGCTGCTGGGTGGTGGTGGTCGGGGCCGGCGTGGTCGTCGTCGGCGCGGGCTGCTGCTGGGTGGTGGTCGGCGCGGGGGTGTCCTCGTCGCCGGAGCCGCCGTCGTCCTGACCGCCGGAGTCGCCGCCGGTGTCCTCGGACTCCTCCTCCGGGGTGTAGTCCTCCTGGGCCACGTACAGGGTGACGGTGGAGCCGCGGGGGACCGGGATGCCGCTGGGGTCGACGGCGGCGACGTCGCCGGCGCTGAGCTCGATGCCCGCGGCCGCCAGCTGGCCGGCGTCGGCGTCGGCCCGGGTCACCTCGAGGCCGGCCTCCTCCAGCTCGGCCTGCACGTCGTCGGCGTCCTCGCCGATGTACTGCGACGCGGCGGGGATGTTGACCAGCTGCTGCGTCACGCCGGCCGAGCCGCTGGCCGACGAGGTGCTCGCCGAGGGGCCGGCGGTCGTGCCGTCGCGGTCGTCCCCACCGCCGAGGAGCAGCCAGGCGCCGGTGACCAGCCCGGCGACCACCAGCAGGGAGACCAGCGCCCACACCCACCGGCGGTCGCCCCGGCGCGGCGCGGCGCCGTCGTCCCACCGCCGCTCGTCGCCGTCGACGGGCGGGCCCTGCAGCGGGGGCATGGTGCGCGCACCGGCGGCGTGCCGGCCCCCGGTGCGCGGGCCGGCGGCCGCGGCGCCGAGGGCGGCGCCGGCGGCCGCCCCGGTGAGCGGACCGCCGAGGACGCGGGTGCCCTCGCCGTCGACCTCGGGGATCACCTCGGTCGGCGCGGCGGCCATCGCCCCGGTGGCCGACGTCGTGGGCGCGAGGCCGCCGCCGGCGGCCACCGAGCGGATCGCCGCGGCGAAGGCGGCGCCGTCGGTGAACCGGTCGGCCGGGTCCTTGGCCAGTGCGCGCTCGACCAGCAGCCGCACCGCCGGCGGGATGTCGCCCGGCAGGGGCGGCGGCGGGCGGTTGATGTGCGCCAGCGCGATGGCCACCTGGGAGGTGCCGTCGAAGGGCCGCACGCCGGTGAGGCACTCGTAGCCGACGACGCCGAGGGAGTAGACGTCGGAGGCGGCGGTGACCTCCATGCCCTGCGCCTGCTCCGGCGACAGGTACTGCGCGGTCCCGACCACCATGCCGGTGCGGGTCAGCGGCGTGGTGTCGCGGGCGCGGGCGATGCCGAAGTCGGTCAGCTTCACCACGCCGTCGGGCCGGACGATGAGGTTGCCCGGCTTGATGTCGCGGTGCACCACCCCGGCGGCGTGCGCGGCCGACAGGCCGTCGGCGGCCTGGCCGAGGACGTGCAGCGTCCAGTCGACCGGCAGCCGCCCCTCCTCGTGGAGGATCGTGACCAGCGGCTTGCCCTCGACCAGCTCCATGACGAGGAAGGCCAGCTGGCCGTTGCCGCCGTCGGCGCTGGTCTCGCCGTAGTCGTAGACCGAGGCGATGTTCGGGTGCGACAGGGCCGCGGTGTGCCGCGCCTCGTTGCGGAACCGGGCGACGAAGCTCGGGTCGCCCATGTACTCGCTGCGCAGCACCTTGGCGGCGACGACGCGGTCGAGGACGCGGTCGCGCGCCCGCCAGACCTCGCCCATGCCGCCCGTGGCGATCGGCTCGGTGATCTCGTAGCGGCCGGCCAGGATGGTGCCGGTGGACAGGGCCATCAGCCCCCCTGACCCTCGAGGTAGGCCTCGATCACGTCGCGCGCGATCGGGGCGGAGACGTCGCCGCCGGTACCCCCGCCGTTCGCCACGAACACCGCGACGGCGATCTGCGGGTCGTCGGCCGGGGCGAAGCCGATGAACCAGTTGTGGTCGGGGCCGGCGTTCTGCGCCGTGCCGGTCTTGCCGGCGACCTCGACGCCGGGCACCTGCGCGCGCCGGCCGCTGCCGTTCTCCACGACGCTGACCATCATCTCGGTGAGCTGGTCGGCGACCTCGGGCGTGACCGGCCGGGAGAACTCCTCCGGGTCGGACCGGTCGATGACGGTGAGGTCGGGGGCGCGCACCTGGTCGACGAGGTAGGGGGTCATCAGGGTCCCGTCGTTGGCCACGGCCGCGGCGATCATCGCCGCCTGCAGCGGGGTGGTCCGGACGTCGCGCTGGCCGATCGAGCTCTGGCCCAGCGCCGCTTCGCTCTCGATGTCGCCGATGCTGCTGCCGGCGACCTCCAGCGGGATCTCCATGCCGTCCCCGGTCATCCCGAACGCCTCGGCCATCTCCCGCACGCGGTCCTCGCCGAGGTCGATGCCCAGCTGCGCGAAGGCGGTGTTGCAGGAGATGGTCAGCGCGTCGATCAGCGACTGCTCCTGGCTGCTGCTGCAGGAGGACCCGTTGAAGTTCTCCAGCGTCGTCGACGTGTCCGGCAGGGTGAGCAGGTCGGGGGCGGGGACGACGGTGTCCGGGGTGTACTCGCCGGTCGCCAGCGCGGCCGCCGAGACGATCACCTTGAAGATCGAGCCGGGCGGGTAGTTGTCCTGGGTCGCCCGGTTGAGCCGCGGGTCGGTCTCCATCGCGTCCAGCTGGTCGGCGTAGGCGCGGATGGCGGCGGGGTCGTGGCTGGACAGCTGCCCGGGGTCGTAGGTGGGCGTGCTGGCCATGCCGAGCACCGCGCCGGTGGACGGGTCGAGCGCGACGACCGCGCCGGTGACGCCGTCGAGCCCGGCCATCGCGGCCTCCTGGACGGCGGCGTCCATCGTGAGGACGACGTCGCCGCCGGCCGGGTCGCGGCCGGTGAACAGGTCGGCCAGCCGCCGGGTGAACAGCCGGGCGTCGGAGCCGGTGAGCACGTCGTTGGCCGCGCGCTCCATCTGGGCGCTGTTGTAGAGCAGCGAGTAGTAGCCGGTGACCGCGGCGTACGTGGGCCCCTGCGGGTACTGCCGCAGGTACTCGAGCGTGTCCTGGGTGGGGACCGACAGGGCCACCTCGGTCCCGTCGACGACGATCGAGCCGCGCTCGCGCGAGTACTCCTCGGTGAGCACGCGGGTGTTGCCCGGGTCCTCGCGCAGCTCGTCGGAGCGCACGACCTGGATGTAGTTGACGTTGACGATGAGCAGCGTGAACAGCACGAGCACGCTGATCGCCACCCGGCGCAGCGGCGCGTTCACGTGGACACCACCTCGGTCGGGGCGTCGCCGAAGGCGGCCTTCGGGGGAGCGGGCGGGGTGGCTGGTCGGCGGGCGGCGTCGCTGATCCGCACCAGGATCGCGACCAGCCCGAAGTTGGCCACCAGCGAGGACCCGCCGTAGGCGACGAACGGCGTCGTCAGGCCGGTCAGCGGCAGCAGGCCGGTGACCCCGCCGAGGACGACGAACAGCTGCCAGGCGACGGCGAACGCCAGGCCGCCGGCCAGGAGCTTGCCGAAGGCGTCGCGCACGATCAGCGAGGTGCGCAGGCCGCGCTCGACGAGCACCAGGTAGATGACGATGACGGCGACCAGGCCGAACAGGCCCAGCTCCTCGCCGATCGCCGAGGCGATGAAGTCGCTCTTGGCCACCGGCACCTGGTCGGGGCGGCCGCCGCCGAGCCCGGCGCCGAACAGCCCGCCGGTACCCAGCCCGAACAGCGACTGGACCAGCTGGTAGCCGCCCTCGTCGCGGTAGGCGAAGGGGTCCAGCCAGGTGTCCACGCGCACGCGCACGTGGCCGAAGAGCTGGTAGGCGAGGAACGCGCCGCCGGCGAACAGCCCCAGGCCGATGAGCAGCCAGCTGGCCCGCTCGGTGGCGACGTAGAGCATCACCACGAAGATGCCGAACAGCAGCAGGGAGCTGCCCAGGTCGCGCTCGAAGACGAGCACGAGGATCGACACGACCCAGACCACCAGCACCGGGCCGAGGTCGCGGCCGCGCGGCAGCTCCAGGCCCATGACCCGGCGGCTGGCCAGCGCCAGCACGTCACGCTTGTCGACCAGGTAGGCGGCGAAGAAGACGATCAGGCAGATCTTGGCGAACTCGCCGGGCTGGATGCTGAAGCCCGCGACCCGGATCCAGATCTTGGCGCCGTAGACCTCGGAGACCGACGCGGGCAGCACCGCGGGCAGCGCGAGCAGCACCAGGCCGACCAGGCCCAGGGTGTAGGCGAAGCGGGACAGCAGCCGGTGGTCGCGCAGCACGACGACGACAGCGACGAACAGCGCCACGCCCAGGGTCGCCCACAGCAGCTGGACCGGGGCGTCCTCGCGGGTGGCCTCGCCGTCCTGCAGCCCGGCGAGGTCGAGCCGGTGGATCATCGTCAGCCCGAGGCCGGTCAGCACCGCCACCGCGGGCAGCAGCAGCGGGTCGGCGTAGGGGGCGAACCGGCGGACGACGAGGTGCACGACCAGCCAGAGGGCGGTGAACCAGCCGCCGAAGGTCAGCAGGTCCGCGCGCAGCGAGCCGGTGACCGTGACGTCGACGATGCACTGCGCCGCGAGGGTGATGAGGACGGCGAACCCGAGCAGCGCGAGCTCGGTGTTGCGCCGCCGGGGCGGGACCGTCCCCGGCGCGGGGGCGCGCGGGTCGGTCGAGGGGCCGCCCATCACTCCGCCTCCCGGCAGTCCACCCCCGGCTCGGGCGACGACGACGGGGAGCCCGACGTCGGCGCGGCCTCGGTGCTGCCGCCCGCGCCCGACCCGGAGGGCAGCGCCCCGGCGTCCGGGGAGGGCAGCGCGCCGTCAGGGAGCGGCGACAGCGAGGCCTCGGCCGACGGGGGAGCGTCGTCCGAGGTGGTGGAGGGTTCGGGGTCGCACGGCGGGAGGGTCGCGTCGTGCAGGTCGCGCACGATGCGCTGCGCGTCGTCGGCGTCGCTGGCCTCGATGCCCTGCCGCACGCTGTTCTGGTCGTAGGAGGACAGGTCGTCGAGCGCGATGTCGGTGACGTCGTCGACCCGGTAGAGGTCCAGGCCGAGCAGGGCGGTGTCGAAGCCGCGGTAGACCGCGACCCGGTCGCCGCCGTCGGCGGCCGCGACGCCGACGAACCAGTGGGTGAGCACCCACAGCCAGGTGGCGATCGCGCCGACCGCCAGGACCAGCACCGCCCCCACAGCGACGAACAGCCGCCGCCGAGGGCGGCGGCGGTCGGGGGGAGCGGCGGCCGTGGAGCTGTTCGTCGGTGGTGGGGGCGGCGGGGGCGGGGGGTCGGCGAGCGCCGCCCGGCCGGCCGCCGAGCGGGGGTCGACCTCGCGCTGGCCGCGGTTGTCCCCGGCCGCGCCGTCGACCACCGGCTCCATGGAGGTGCCCGTGCCGGAGTCCTCGACGACGTCGGCGACGATCACGGTGATGTTGTCCGGGCCGCCGCTGCGCAGCGCCAGCTCGACGAGCCGGTCGGCGGTCGACTGCGGGTCGGGGTCCTTGAGCGCCTCGGCCAGCGTCTCCTCGCTGACCACGCCGGACAGGCCGTCGGAGCACAGCAGGTAGCGGTCGCCGGCGCGGGCCTCGCGCATCGACAGGTCGGGGTCGACGTCCTGGCCGTTGAGCGCCCGCAGCAGCAGCGAGCGCTGCGGGTGGTGGTTGGCCTCCTCGGGCGTGATCCGCCCGTCGTCGATGAGGGTCTGCACGAACGTGTCGTCGTGCGTGATCTGGGTGAGGACGCCGTCGCGCAGCAGGTAGGCGCGGGAGTCGCCGACGTGGCACAGCGCCAGCCGGCCGCCGGCGAACAGGACGGCGGTGAGCGTGGTGCCCATGCCCTCCAGCTGCGGCGACTCGCGGATGACCTCGCGCAGGTGCTCGCTGCCGTCGAAGACCGCCTCGCGCAGCGCCTGCAGCATGTCGCCGCTGGGCGCGTCGTCGTCGAGGTGCTCGAGCGCGGCGATGACCACCTTGCTGGCGACGTCGCCCGCGGCGTGCCCGCCCATGCCGTCGGCCACGGCCAGCAGCCGGGGCCCGGCGTAGACCGAGTCCTGGTTGTTGCCGCGGACCAGACCGCGGTCGGAGCGGGCGGCGTAGCGCAACGCGAGGCTCATCGGGACCTGCTCACGTCTGGTCTGCCGCTCCCCGTGGTCGTCTGCGTGCTCGTCCGGAAGGTGCCCATCAGCGCAGCTCCAGGGCGGTCTGACCGATGCGGATCGGCTGGCCGGGAGCCACGAGCAGCGGCCCCTGCACCCGCTGCTGGTCGAGGTAGGTGCCGTTGGTCGAGCCGAGGTCCTCGACGTACCACTGCCCGCTGCGGTTGGTCAGCCGGGCGTGCCGCGAGCTGGCGAAGTCGTCGGTGAGGACGAGCGTCGAGTCGTCGGCGCGGCCGATGAGGATGGGCTGCTCCCCGAGCGTGATCTTCGTCCCGGTCAGCGGACCGGCGGTCACCACGAGTGTGCGGGGGCCGCGTCCGCGCTTGCGGGCGGGGGTCGCCGCGGCGCGGGGCGGGACCGAGGCGACCCGCCCCGTGCGGCCGCCGAACAGGTCGGCGCGGACGACGCGGAACGCGGCGAAGATGAACAGCCAGAGCAGCAGCAGGAACCCGAAGCGGAAGACCTGCAGCACGATCTCGGCGGTCACGGCCGGCTCCCGTTCACGCGCCGTCCTGCCGGTACACCAGCACCGAGTGGCCGATGCGGATGACGTCGCCGTCGGACAGCGCCTGCCGGCTCACCCGGCGGCCGTTGACCAGCGTGCCGTTGGTCGACCCGAGGTCCTCGACGACGGCGGTCCCGTTCTCCAGGACGCAGTCGGCGTGCTTGCGGCTGACGCCGGTGTCGGGCAGCCGGATGTCGGCGTCGGTGCCGCGGCCGATGACGTTGCGGCCGGTGGTGAGCTCGTGCCGGGTGCCGGGCCCGTCGACGACGAGCACGTGGGTGACGCCGGGGCGGGAACCCGCGCGGCCGACCACCGAGGGGTGCTGCCGCCCGGTGTCGGTGGCCACGCGGCCGTGCAGCGGCGGGAGCGGGGGGACCGCGCCGGAGCCGTGCAGCGGCGGCGCCGGCGGGACGGCGGGGGAGTCGGCGCGCGAGCCGGGGCGGGCGGGGTCGGCGACGTGCGAGCTGACCTCGAACACGCCGGTCGGCAGGTCGTCGTCGCGCTCGAGGCGGACCTGGACCTCGCCGAAGACCTGCCAGCCCTCGTCCTCGATGTGCTCGGACACCATGTCGGCGAGCTCGGAGGCGAGCTGCCCGGACCACTCGGCGAGGTTGTCGTAGTCGGTGGGGCCCAGGCGGACGTCGTAGACGTTGGGCGCGAGCACCCGGCCCTCGCCCATGACCGACTTCTGCTCGTCGGCCTCCCGCTGCAGCGCCTTGGCGATCTCGGCGGGGTGGACCTTGCCCTTGAAGATCCGGGCGAAGGCGAAGCCGACCATCCCCTCGAGCCGTCGCTCGAAGCGCTGCAGCACGCCCACAGTCGCTCCCCCACGCTCGCCCGTACAGGTGATCCTCGACTGATCGTAGCCGGGTGGTTGCGTCGTGACCGGCCAGGAGCGCGTGACACCCCCGGGCCCGGCCGGCGCCGCCGGGCCCGGGAGCGGGACCCCTCCGCCGGGTCCTGCCGGCGGGCTGCTACTGTCGTTCCTCGCCAGGGCAAGTGGCGGAATGGCAGACGCGCACGGTTCAGGTCCGTGTGTCCGGAAGGACGTGGGGGTTCAACTCCCCCCTTGCCCACCCAGACGAACGGCCCCCGGGATCCCCGGGGGCCGTTCGCGTTCCCCGGGCCTCCGATCAGCACCTCCTCGACCAGGACGGGCGCGGGCCGGCACCAAGACGCCCGCGGCTCGCTGCGGATGGCGGTGGGGCCCGTACCGAACGCCGTGCCACGCCTGAAACCGTCGGCGGCGTCGGGCGGGGACTTGTCCGCCGCAGCGGTCCCGAGGACGGTTACCCGGGCACGGGGACCGGCCCGCGGAGGCCTGCGACATGAGTCCGAGACCGACCCGCTCCACCGCGTCCGACGACGTCGACGCCGACGTCGTCGTCGTGGGCGGCAGCATCGCCGGCTGCACGGTCGCCACCCTGCTGGGCCGTGCCGGGCTGCGCGTCGTCGTCCTGGAGGCCCACCGGGACCCCGCCGCCCACAAGCGGCTGTGCACGCACTTCATCCAGTCCTCGGCGCTGCCGACCATGCGCAGGCTGGGCTTGGACGAGCCGCTGGAGGCGGCCGGCGCGGTGCACAACGACACCGACCTCTGGACCGAGGCCGGCTGGATCCGGCATCCGAGCCCGCGCCCGGACCTGCCGCCGCATGGCTACAACGTGCGGCGGCAGGCGCTCGACCCGCTGCTGCGCTCCCGCACCGCCGGCACACCCGGGGTCGAGGTGCGCCACGGCGTACGGCTGCGCGACCTGCTGCGCGAGGACGGCCGGGTCGTCGGCGTCCGCGCCGACGCCGGCGGTGACCCGCTGGAGATCCGCGCGCGGCTGGTCGTGGGAGCGGACGGCCGGGGGTCACGGACGGCGTCGCTGGCCGGCCTGCCCGGTCGGGAGGCACCCAACGCCCGGTTCGCGTACTTCGCCCCCTATCGCGACGTCGGCCTCCCCGAGCCGGGCGTCTCGAGGATCTGGTTCCTCCCGTCGGGGCAGGCCTCGTACGTGTTCCCCAACGACGACGGCGTGACGGTGATCGCGACCTTCATGCCGAAGGAGCGCCTGCCGGAGTTCCGGTCCCGCCCGCTGGAGGACTCGCTGCGGGCGTCGTTCACCGGGTTGCCCGAGGCGCCCGACCTGGCCGGCGTGGAGCGGGTGGGCGACGTCGTGGGCACGGTCGACTACCCCAGCGTCACGCGGCGGCGGGTCACCGGGCCGGGCGTCGCGCTGGTGGGGGACGCGGCGCTGGTCGGGGACCCGGTGTGGGGCGTCGGCTGTGGCTGGGCGTTCCAGACCGGGGAGTGGCTGGCCGATGCCGTGGCACCGGAGCTCCTCGACGGCCGGGTGCCCGTCCGGGGCCTGGCCGCCTACGGCCGGCGGCACCGCCGCCGGCTGCTCCCGCACCAGCGCATCCTGGTCGACCTGTCGTCGGGGCGGCCGTTCAACCGGTTCGAGCGGCTCGTCTTCGGCGGCGCGGTGCACGACGAGCGGGTGGCCCGCACCGTCGCGGCCTTCGCGACCCGCAACGCACCACCGACGGTCCTGTTCTCCCCGGTCCTGCTGGCGCGGGCGGCCCGCGCGCGGCGGAGCGCGGGCCGCACCGCGGTCGCCGCCGGGGCGCGGGAGTGACCTACGCGGTGCCGGCGGTCTCCTGCAGGAAGGCGGCGGAGTCGTAGTAGGTGCGGACGCCGGTCAGCAGGCCGTCGTCGGACCCGTCGCCCTCGATCACGGTGACGCCGCGGTAGGTGAACGGCTTCCCGTTGCGCAGCGTGCCGCGCGACTCCCACTCCAGCGCGGCCGTGTTCTCCCCGACGGACCGCGACGTGAACGTCGTCTCCAGGTCGCCGAAGACGTTGCGGTAGTCCTCCCAGAAGCGCCGGGCGCCGTCGCGGCCGCGCGCCTCGTGGTCCTGGTTGAGCTTCATCAGCTCGGCGTCGTCGCCGGTGAGGTCGACCAGCGGCTGCGGGTCGCGCTCGGCGTCGAGGTGGTGCAGGGCGTCGGCGAAGCGCTCGGTGAGCGTGTGCACGGTGGTCCTCCGGGGCTCTCGGCTGCGGTCCCCCGGAGGGCTACCCGGCGGATGCGGGACGGACCCGCACCGGTTCAGGCGGCCGGCCGCCGTCCACCGCGCCGCTCGCCGAGGGTGCGGGCGAGCAGGACGACGCCCCACGGGCCGACGACCCACACCGGCCACGGGTAGACGAGGTCACCGCTGCCGAGCATCGACACCAGCCAGATGCCGACGACGATCACGCCGGTCACCAGCCAGCTCGTCCAGGCCGCGCGCAGGTCGTTCCCCCACGCGCCGTGCCAGGCGCCGCCGTACGCGGCCGCGGCGGCAGGGCGGGGCGCCGGGCGGGCGGGGTGGGGCAGGTCCGCGGTGAGCTCGGCCAGCTCGCCGTAGGTCCGGGCGGTGTGCGCGCGGGCCGACCGGTCCTCGTACTCGGCCAGGGTCAGCCGGCCGTCGGCCAGCGACTCGTCGAGGCGGGTGACGACGGCGGCGCGGTCGGCGTCGGCGGCGCGCAGGTGCGGCTCGGGCATCTCGGGGCTCCTCGTCGGCGGGTGACCCGAGTCTTTCCCGCCGCGACGGCGGTCACCATTGACAGACGTCACGAGTCGGCCGTGCGTCCTGCACGGTCAGCCGTTCGCGGGCACGGCCTCCCTGGCCAGGTGCTTGCCGATGACCATCCGCTGGATCTGGTTGGTGCCCTCGAAGATCTGCATGACCTTCGCCTCGCGCATGTACCGCTCGGCGGGGTGGTCGCGGGTGTAGCCGGCCCCGCCGAGCACCTGCACGGCGTCGGTGGTGACCTTCATGGCGGCGTCGGTGGCGACCAGCTTGGCGATGCTGGCCTGCCGGGCGTAGGGCTTGCCGGCGTCCTTGCGGCGGGCGGCGACCAGGTAGGTGGCGCGGGCGGACTCGACGGCGGCGGCCATGTCGGCCAGCAGGAACGCCACGCCCTGGTGGTCGACGATGCGCCGGCCGAACGCCTCCCGCTCGAGCGCGTAGGCGACCGCGACGTCGAGCGCGGACTGCGCCAGCCCGACGGCGACGGCGCTGACCCCGAGCCGGCCGGAGTCCAGCGCGCCGAGGGCGATGGCCAGGCCGCGGCCGGGCTCGCCGACCATCCGGTCGGCGGGCACCGCGACGTCGTCGAGCCGGATGGCGGCGGTGGTGGAGCC
Organism: Geodermatophilus sp. SYSU D00867; assembly: GCF_054050315.1. Classification (NCBI taxonomy): domain Bacteria; kingdom Bacillati; phylum Actinomycetota; class Actinomycetes; order Geodermatophilales; family Geodermatophilaceae; genus Geodermatophilus; species Geodermatophilus sp. SYSU D00867. The sequence continues at coordinate 18,884 of NZ_JBJGZC010000010.1, forward strand.
GGTGAGGCCCATCTTCTGCTCGGGCGGCGCGGCGGAGAAGCCGGGCAGGTCGGGGGTGAGGTGGAAGCAGGAGATGGCCCGCTCGCCGTCGTCGGGGGTGCGCAGGAAGGTCGTGTAGAAGTCGGCCTGCCCGCCGTGGGTGACCCAGGCCTTCTCGCCGGTGGCCACCCAGCCGTCCTCGGTGGTCTTGGCGGCGGCGCGCATGGCCGCGGGGTCGGAGCCGGCGTGCGCCTCGGACAGGCAGTAGGCGCCGAGCAGCCGGCCGCCGACCATCTCCGGCAGCCACCGCTCGCGCTGCTCGGGGGTGCCGAACCGGTCGACCGGGCCGCAGGCGAGGGTGTGCACGCTCACCCCCAGCGCGACGCTGGCCCAGCGCATGGCCAGCTCCTCGACCACCTGCAGGTAGACCGCGTAGGGCTGCCCGCCGCCGCCGACGTCCTCGCCGAAGGGCAGGCCCAGCAGGCCCGCCTCGCCGAGCAGGGTGAACACCTCCCGCGGGAAGCGCTCCTCGCGCTCGTACTCCCCGGCCCGCGGCGCCAGTTCGGCGTCGGCGATCTCGCGGGTGAGCGCGATGAGGTCGGCGGCCTCCTGGGTGGGCAGCTCACGGTCGACGGCCACGGGGTCCCCCTCGTCGCGGATCAGCGGCAGTACCGGCAACAGTACGGCAGTACTGTCCGTCGTCCAGGGGCATGCTGTCCGCCCGGAGGAGGTGCCGTGACGACGACCGACACCGGCGAGCGGCGGCTGACCGCGCGCCAGGCGCAGCTGCTCGACCAGCTCACCGAGGTGTTCCTCGCCGAGGGCTTCGCCGGGTTCACCCTCGAGGACCTCGCCGTCCGGCTGCGCTGCTCCAAGACGACGCTGTACGCGCTCGCCGACAGCAAGGAGCAGCTCGCCGTCCGGGTGGTGCGGCACTTCTTCCGCCGGGCGACGGCCGCCGTCGAGGCGCGGACCGCCGGGGAGACCGATCCGGCGCGGCGGGTCACCGCGTACCTGGAGGCCGTGGCGGGGGAGCTGACCCCGGCGTCGCGGGCGTTCTACCGCGACCTGGAGGCGTTCCCGCCGGGACGGGCCGTGTACGAGCACAACACCGCCGCCGCCGCCGAGCGGGTGACCGCGATGATCGCCGACGGCGTCGCGGCCGGCCGGTTCCGCGAGGTGCACCCGGCCCTGGTGGCCGACACCGTCACCACGCTGATGTCGCGCATCGGCCGGGGCGACACCGCCCGCGCCACCGGCCTGGACGACGCCGCCGCCTACCGCGAGCTCGCCGCGCTGCTGCTGCACGGGATCAGCCGGTGACGGTCCTGCTCGAGCCCGCCGCCTGGGACGACGACGAGGTGCGCCGGCTGACCACCGCCCAGCAGGCCGAGCTGCGGGCCCGCTACGACGGCGACGGCGAGCCGGGGACGCCGCCGTCGGCCGCGGACGTCAGCGTCGTCCTGGTCGCACGGGACCCGGACGGGACGGCGGTCGGCTGCGGTGCGCTGCGCGCCCTGGGCGACGGCGCGGCCGAGGTCAAGCGCATGTACGTGGCGCCGGAGGCCCGCGGCCGGGGCGTGTCCAAGCTGGTGCTCGCGGGGCTGGAGGCCGCGGCGCGCGAGCGCGGCTGGACGACGCTGCGGCTGGAGACCGGCCCGCGCCAGCCCGAGGCGATCGCGCTGTACGAGGGGGCGGGCTACCGTCCGATCCCCGCGTTCGGCGCCTACGTCGACGCCCCGGACGCCGGGTGCTCGCTGTACTACGAGCGGGACCTCGGCCCGGCCTGACCGGGATCGGGGTCAGGCCGGCAGGAGGTCGTCGGCCTCGTCGGGCAGCGTCCACGCCGGGTGCCGGTGAAGCAGCAGACCGGAGGCCAGCCACGGCAGGAAGCCGAGGCAGAGGGTCAGGGCGGTGTGCCGGGTGCCGGCGGCGAGGGCGATGCCGCCCCGCGAACCGGATCCGGGCGACCGGACATGAAGAGGTGTGACGACCTCACCTCCCGCGGCTGGATCATCACCAGCCGTGACAGCGCTCCCTGAGAACCGGGCGGCGGACCCGCCGCCGGGCGCCGTCCCGCTGCGCGCGCTGCCGTCGTCGCTGCCGACCGACGCCGAGGTGCTCGCCGGGTCGCTCGCCGAACCGGAGGTGTTCGCGACGCTGTTCGACCGGCACGCCGCCGCGGTGCACCGCTACCTGGGCCGGCGGGTCGGTGAGCTGGCCGACGACCTGCTCAGCGAGACGTTCCTCGTCGCCTTCCGCCGACGGGCCGACTACCGGCCGGAGCGCCTGGACGTGCGGCCCTGGCTGATCGGCATCGCGACCAACCTGGTGCACGGCGCCGCGCGGGCCGAGCGGCGCCGCTACCGGGCGCTGGCCCGGGCGGCGGCCGAGCCGGACGCCCGCCCCGACGACGACCCGCACGACCGGCTCGACGCCGAGGCGCTGCGCGGCCCGCTGGCGGCTGCGCTCGCCGGGCTCAAGGCCCCCGACCGCGACGTCCTGCTGCTCGTGGCCTGGGGCGACCTGTCCTACGAGGAGGTCGCCACGGTGCTCGGCGTCCCGGTGGGCACCGTCCGTTCCCGCCTGCACCGCGCCCGCCGCCAGACCCGTGCCGTGCTCGAGGCGCCCACCCTGTCCGACCTGCTGTCGGAGGAGACCCGATGAACGAGACGACCCTGCTCCGCGAGGCCGGGCCCGAGGCGCCGGCACTGACGCCCGCCGCGCGCGCGGCCGCCCGCGCTGCCCTGCTGGAGGAGATCGCGGCAGTCGGGACCCGCCGGTGGCGGTCGCGGCTGCCCGGGCGGCGGGTGTCGCTGCGCATCGGCACCGCGCTGGTCGCCGTCGCCGCCGCCTGGACGACGGCGGTCGTGGTCGCGCCCGAGGACGCCGTGCCGCAGTCCCCCGCCCCGTCGGCCGCCGCGCCGGCGCCGGGCGGGATCACGCTGGTCGCGGCCGAGGCCGTCACCTTCCCGGTCGCCCTCGACCCGGTGCCCGAGGGGCTGGCGCCGCTCCACAGCCGGCGCGGTGGCATGCCCCGGTACGGGAGCACGCCGCCGTACTTCGTCGCCGCCTACGAGCCCGCGTACCTGGTCTCCGGCGGCCCCGGTGCCACCGAACCGGCGTCGGGCGACCCGGGCCGGGTCCTGCTCGGCCTCTATCCGGAGGACCCCCGGTCCTCGGAGGAGTACGGGTTCTGGCCGGAGGGCGAGCCGACCGGGACGGCGACCGTCGACGGCGCCGAGGCCTCCGTCTGGACGGAGGACGGCACGGTCAGCCTGCTGTGGGAGCGCCCGGACGGGCAGTGGGTGTGGCTGGCGGGCGAGGGCGCCCAGGCCCGCGCCGAGGCGCTGGTCGCGGTGGGGGAGTCGATCGTCGACCGGCCGCAGCCGGTGGGGCTCCAGTTCGGGTTGGCGCCGGCCGGCTGGTCGGTGGGCGGCTACGAGGAGAGCCGGAGCCTCGACCTGGTCAGCGACGCCGATCCGCTGCAGTCGCTGCGGCTCAGCGCGACGGGTGCCCAGTACACCGGGACCATCGACGGGCTCCTCGACGGGATGCCGACCGCCGCCCCGGCGGAGACGGTGACGGTCCAGGGCCGGCCGGGGCGCCTGGCGCTCCTGACCGGTGACGTCGGGACCCCGCCCTCCTGGACGCTCCTCGGCCAGCTCCCCGACGGGCGGTTCTTCCAACTCCTGGCACCGCAGGAGCTGACCCGCGAGCAGCTGCTGCAGATCGGTGAGCAGGTGACCGCCGCATCCTGACCGCGAGCACGCGTGCACGGCCGTCCGCTGGGGGAGCGGGCGGCCGTGCACGCGTGCGGGCGCGGTCAGGCGGCGGGGGCGAGCAGCGGCGCGGGGGTGGTGATCTCGGTGCCGTCGGGCCGGTGGGTGCGCCATCGGCCGTCCGGTTGTCGCTCGACCCGGAAGCCGTGGTGGACCTTGGTGTGGTGGCGCTCGCACAGCAGGGCTGCGTTGTCGAGGCTGGTGTCGCCGCCGTCGATCCAGTGGACCAGGTGGTGGACGTCGCACCACCAGGTCGGTGCGCCGCAGCCGGCGAACACGCACCCGCCGTCGCGGAGTTCGGCCGCCTTGCGGAGGTGGCGGCTCATCAGCCGCTGCTCCCGGCCCAGGTCCAGTGGTGCGCCGTCGGGGCCGAACACCACCCGGGAGACGGCGCCGTCGCAGGCCAGCCAGCGGGCCCTCGCGGCGGAAATGGTGGCGCCGAAGCCCATCCGCCCGGCGTTGGGACGCTCGTGCGGGTCGACCAGGTCGTCGAGGTCGATGACGACGGCGATCTGCGGCTTGTGCCCGCGCAGCTGCGGCAGCGAGCCGGCGGCGAGGGCGTTGTCGGCGAGCTGCACCAGCGCGTCTCCCAGGCGCTGGGCGCGGCTGCGCCCGTCGCCGGCGGGGCGGTCGGCCTGCACATGGGCCTCGAGTGCGGTCTGCAGCCTCTCCCCGCCGACCGCGTCCAGGTGGCCGCGGAAGGACAGCGACCCGTCGGCGTGCCGGGACAGCGTCAACGACCGGCCCTCGGTGGGGTCCGGTTCCGGCCCGTCGGGATCGAGGTCGTTGCAGTAGTGCTGCACCACCGCGACGAGGTCGGCGTGCGACTGCTCGATCGCGACGCCGGTGAGCACCGCGTCGACCACCGCCAGGTCCACCCCGGCGGCTGCGGCGGCGGTGAGGCGTTCGGGTGTCACCGCCCGCGCGGCGACGGCGACCTGCTCGGCGGACACGAGACCGGCGTCGTGGGCCTCGGCGAGGGCGGGCAGGTGCTCCAGCGCCCGCCCGGTGCGTACGAGCCGGGCGGCCTCGGCGGCCGACAGCCGGCAGTGCCCACGCAGCCAGGAGGCCATCGACCTCAGGCCGTCCCGCTCGGGTGCCTGCTCGAGTCCGGCGGCCCGGACCCGACGGGCGAGGCGGGCGTCGATCCGGTTGCGCTCGGCGACCAGCGCGGCGACGTCGTCGAGGACGTCCCCGCTCCCCGGCTCACCCGAACACATGATCGAAGAATAGTCGATCAGAGACCCCGGCGCGACGTGAATCCGCAGCTCAGAGCCGTGTCCACAGATCCCGGGAGGACCTTGACAGGCGGGGGAGCGGGGACATGAGCAGCCTCGGCCGGCGACCTGGCCGGGCCGCGGCACCGTCGAGCTGGCCCACGAGGCGGACGGCGTCGTCCTCCCGCTCGATCACGGGCTGGGCCCGCGCGGCGCCGGTGTGGTGGGGTGAGCCGGTGAGCGTGCCGCCGATGACCGCCTGGCCGCAGACCGAGCCGGCGGAGGTGGAGCTCGTCCGCGGGGACGCCCGCCTCGCCGTCGACCTGCGCGGTGGCGGGCTGCGCGCCCTGACCGCCGGCGGCTGGGACGTCCTCGACGGCTATCCCGCGGGCACGGTGCCCGCCGGGCGGCGCGGCGGCGTCCTGCTGCCGTGGCCGAACCGGCTGCGCGACGGGCGGTGGACGTGGGAGGGGCAGCGGCTCCAGCTCGACGTCGCGGCGCCCGGCAAGCCCGCCGCGCACGGCCTGGTCACCTGGCAGCGGTGGGAGGTGCTGGCCCGCCACTCCGACGCGGTCACCGTCGGCACCGTCGTCGAGGCCCGCCCCGGGTACCCGTTCCGCCTCGCGGCCGCCGTCGACCACCTCCTCGGCGAGGACCGGCTCACCGTCACCGTCCGGGTCCGCAACGCCGGGGACCGGCCCGCGCCGTTCGGCGTCGGCATGCACCCCTACCTGTCGGTCGGGGCGGACGCCGACGGCGGCATCGGTGACGCCGAGCTCACCGTCCCCGCGCGCACCGCCCTCGACCTCGACGGCGGCCTGCCCACCGGCACCCGCCGGCCCTTCGACGGCGCCGTCGGCCGGATCGGCGACCGCGCCCTCGACGACGCCGTCACCGACCTCGACCGCGACGACGACGGGTGGGCGCGGGTCCGGCTGCGCGGCGCCGCCGGCGCGCTCGAGCTCGCCGTCGACCGGTCCTGGCCGTGGCTGCAGGTCTACAGCGGCGACACGCTGCCCGAGGGCCAGCGGCGGCGCAGCCTCGCCGTCGAGCCGATGACGTGCCCGCCGAACGCGCTGGCCGACGACGCCGACCTCGTCGTCCTCGACCCGGGGGAGACCTGGTCGGGCACGTGGACCCTCACCTGGACGGCGGCCTGACGTGCGGGTGCAGGAGCTCTGGCGCTATCCGGTGAAGTCGCTGCAGGGCGAGCGGCTCGACGCCGTCGACGTCGGCCCCGAGGGGCTGGCCGGGGACCGCCGGTGGGCGCTGTTCGACCGGTCCACCGGCTTCGGCCTCACCGCCCGCCGCGTCCCCGACCTGCTGTTCGCCTCGGGCCGGCTGCGGGCCGACGGCGGCGTCGAGGTGGTCCTGCCCGACGGCACGGTCACCGGCGACGACGCCGTCCTCTCCGCCTGGCTCGGGAAGCCGGTGGCGCTGCGCGCGGCGGAGGCCGTCCGCGGCCCGCGGCAGTACGAGGACCCGGTCGACGACGCGGACGGCGGGCCGTGGGACGCCTGGGAGGGAGCGTCCGGCGCCTTCCACGACAGCTCGCGGATCCGCGTCTCCCTGGTCTCCACCGGCACGCTCGGCACCTGGGACCGGCGGCGGTTCCGCGCCAACGTGCTGCTCGACGGCGCGGGCGAGGACGACCTGGTCGGGTCGACGGTGCGGCTGGGCACCGCGGTGCTCGACGTGCTCAAGCCGGTCAGCCGCTGCGTCATGGTGACCCGGCCGCAGCCGGGCGGCATCGGCCGCGACACCGGCGTCCTCAAGACCGTGCACCGCGAGCGCGGCGGCACGCTGGCGGTCGGCGCGCTGGTGCCGGTGGCGGGCCGGGTGGCCGTCGGTGACGCGCTCGTCCCCGCCTGAGGGCACGATCGACGTCGTGCGCACCGTCGAACTGCGTCCCGGTGAGGACTCCATCCGCCTCGGTCAGCTGCTCAAGCTCGTCGACGCCGTGCCGACCGGCGCGCAGGTCAAGGACGTGCTGGTGACCGGCGCGGTGCGGGTGAACGGCGAGCCCGAGGAGCGCCGCGGCCGGCAGGTGCGCCGGGGCGACGTCGTCTCGATCGAGGGCGCCGAGGACGTGCGCGTCGCGTGAACCCCGACGCGGGTTCCACGTGGAACGACGACGCACCTCCGGCTGCCGGGTTCCCCGCGACCAGGGACCGGTTCCCCCTCGCCCTGCCGCGGTGGCCGGAGGCCGCGCCCGCGGGGCCGGACTTCGCCGCGATCCGCGCGGAGCACGACGTCCCCGAGTCCTTCCCGGCCGACGTGCTCGCCGAGGCCGAGCGGGTCGCGGCGGCCCTCCCGCTGCCGGACGAGGACGCCACCGCCCTCCCGCTGGTGACCGTCGACCCGCCGGGCAGCCGCGACCTCGACCAGGCGGTGCACCTGGCGCGGGAGGACGGCGGCTACGTCGTCCGCTACGCGATCGCCGACGTCGGCTCGGTGGTGCCCCCCGGCAGCGCGCTCGACGCCGAGGCGCGGCGCCGCGGCCAGACCCTCTACAGCCCCGACCGGCGCACCCCGCTGCACCCGCCGGTGCTGAGCGAGGGCGCGGCCAGCCTCCTGCCGGGGCAGGACCGCCCCGCCGCACTGTGGACGGTCCGGCTCGACGCCGACGGCGAGGTGCGTGGCGTCGACCTGCGGCGGGCCCGCGTCCGCAGCCGCGCGCAGCTGGCCTACCCCGGCGTCCAGGCGCAGGCCGACGCCGGCACCCTCCCCGACCCGATCGCGCTGCTGCCCGAGGTCGGCCGGCTGCTCGAGCGGCGCGCGGCCGACCGCGGGGCCGTCGAGCTCGGCACCCCGGAGCAGCAGGTGGTGCGCGGTCCCGACGGCGGCTGGACGCTGGTCGCCCGCGCGGACCTGCCGGTCGAGGGCTGGAACGCGCAGGTCTCGCTGCTCACCGGCCGGGTCGCGGCCCGGCTCATGCTCGACGGCGGCGTGGGCGTGCTGCGCACCCTGCCGCCCGCCCGGCCGGAGGACGTCGAGCGCCTGCGCCGGCTGGCCCCCGCGCTCGGCGTGCGGTGGCCGGACGGCGCCGGGCCGGGAGAGGTCCTCGCCGGGCTCCACGTCGCCGACCCCCGGCACGCGGCCTTCCTCGAGGAGGCGGCCGCCCTGCTGCGCGGCGCGGCCTACACGCCCTTCGACGGCGCCCCGCCCGGGCAGACCGGCCACGCCGGCGTCGGCGCACCCTACGCGCACGTCACCGCCCCGCTGCGCCGGCTGGTCGACCGGTTCGCCACCGAGGTCTGCCTCGCGCTGGCCGCCGGCCGCGAACCCGACCCCGCGGTGCGCGCCGCCCTGCCGGAGCTGCCCGGCCTCATGGCTGCCTCCGACCGGCGCACCCGGGCGGTCGAGCGGGCCGCCGTCGACGCCACTGAGGCCTGGCTGCTCGCCGGCCGCGAGGGCGCGCTGTTCGACGCCGTCGTGGTCGACGCCGACGGCGACCGCGGCACCGTCGTCCTCGCCGAGCCCGCGATCCGGGCCCGCTGCACCGGCACCGGCCCGGCCGCCGGCTCCCGGGTGCGGGTGCGGCTCACCGAGGCCGACGTCGCCCGCCGCTCGGTCCGCTTCGAGGTGGCCGCATGAGCCGCGAGCCGTACCTCGCCGACCGGCTGCAGGGCTTCGGGACGACGGTGTTCGCCGAGATGAGCGCGCTCGCCGTCGCCACCGGGTCGATCAACCTCGGCCAGGGCTTCCCCGACACCCCCGGCCCCGCGGAGGTCCTCGACGTCGCCCGCGCCGCCATCGGCACCATGGCCGACCAGTACCCGCCCGGCCCCGGCACCCCGGAGCTGCGGACGGCGATCGCCGCGCACGTGCGGCGCTTCCGCGGGCTCGCCTTCGACCCCGACACCGAGGTGCTGGTCACCGCCGGCGCCACGGAGGCCCTCACCGCCGCCATGCTGGCGCTGGTCGAGCCCGGCGACGAGGTGGTCCTGTTCGAGCCGGTCTACGACAGCTACGCCGCGGCGGTGGCCATGGCCGGCGGCGTGCTGCGCCCGGTGCCGCTGAGCCCACCGCCGGCCGACACCGAGGGCGGCGTCTGGACGTTCGACCCCGCCGACCTGCGCGCCGCCGTCACCCCGCGGGCGAGGCTGCTGCTGCTCAACACCCCGCACAACCCCACCGGCAAGGTGTTCAGCCGGGCGGAGCTGGACCTGGTCGCCGAGGTGGTCCTCGAGGCGGGCCTGCTGCTGGTCACCGACGAGGTCTACGAGCACCTGGTGTTCGACGGCGCCGAGCACGTCCCCGCGGCGACCCTCCCGGGGCTGCGCGAGCGGACGCTGGTGGTCGGCAGCGGCGGCAAGACGTTCAGCACGACCGGCTGGAAGGTGGGCTGGGCCTGCGGGCCGGCGCCGCTGGTGGCCGCCGTCCGCACCGCCAAGCAGTTCCTCACCTACGTCAACGCCGGGCCCTTCCAGCCCGCGGTCGCCGCCGGGCTCGCGCTGCCCGACGCCTACTTCACGGGCATCGCCCGGGACCTGCAGCGCCGCCGCGACGTCCTGGTCGCCGGGCTGCGCGCCGCCGGTCTGCCCACGATCAGCCCGCAGGCCACCTACTTCGCGATGGTCGACGTCCGCGGCGTGCAGCCCGACGGCGACGGCCTGGCCTTCTGCCGCGCCCTGCCGGAGCGGGCGGGGGTGGTGGCGGTGCCCGCCGGCGTCTTCTGGACGGCGGGCCACGCCGACCTCGGCCGCCACCTCGTGCGGTTCGCCTTCTGCAAGCGCGACGAGGTCCTCGACGAGGCGGTTGCGCGCCTGACGAGGATGTCCGCATGAGGTCCGGCCGGGGAGGCGCAGCGTGAGGTTCGGGATCGTCCAGCACGACATCGTGTGGGAGGACCGGGAGGCCAACTACGCCCGGCTGGCGCCGCAGGTCGCCCGCGCGGCGGCCGCCGGGGCGGAGTTCGTGCTGCTCGGCGAGACGTTCTCCACCGGCTTCTCGATGACGCCGGGCATCGGCGAGCCCGAGGACGGGCCGTCGGCGTCCTTCCTGCGCGCGCAGGCCGCCGAGCACGGCGTCTGGGTGGCCGGCACCTGCCCGGAGGTCGCCCCGGGCGCGGACCTCCCCTACAACTCGTTCGTCCTGGCCGGTCCCGACGGCACGGTGCACCGCTACCGCAAGCTGCACCCGTTCACCCACGGCGGCGAGGCCGACCGCTACCGCGCCGGCGACGGCCCGGTGACGGTGACCGTCGGCGACCTGCGGATCACGCCGTTCGTCTGCTACGACCTGCGCTTCGCGGACGTGTTCTGGGCCGCCGCCGAGACCACCGACGTCTACCTCGTGACGGCGAACTGGCCCTCGGCCCGCCGGCACCACTGGACGACGCTGCTGCAGGCGCGCGCCATCGAGAACCAGGCCTACGTGGTCGCCTGCAACCGGGTGGGCACCGGCGGGGACGGCCTGCACCACGCCGGGGACAGCCGGGTCGTGGACCCGATGGGCGAGGTGCTGGCCGCCGCCGCGGGTGGCGAGACCCTCGTGCTGGCCGACGTCGACCCCGCCGAGGTCACCGCCACCCGCAAGCGGTTCGCCTTCCTCGCCGACCGTGGGAGGACCCCGCTGCCCCCCACCGCCGGCTAGCTCGCGGCGGGCCCCTGCAGCGGGGCCGTCCCGGCACGGCCCGGCTGCGGCGAGCGCGTCTGGTCGACGACGATCTGCTCCCGCCGCACCTGCTCGCTGACCCGCTCCTGGCCCTGCACCACCTCGGTGGTCAGCCGGACCCGCTCGACCGGCACGACCTCGACCGACACGACCGGCCGCTCGGCGTGCAGCACGATCTCCCCGGGCAGGCCCCCGGTGCCGGCCGACGGCGCGCCGGCGACGGGCGCCGTCCCGTCGGCGGGCTGCAGCGACTCGCCGGGGAGGTCGGGGGCGTCGAGGGGCACGTGCTCGACGCGGATCTCCTCGCGCCGGATCGGCACGGTCACCTGCACCTCCTCGGTGACCACGTACTTGACCAGCCGCACCCGCGTGGCCGCCACCTGCTCGGTGCCCACGCGCAGCTGCTCCTCGCTGCGGGTCATCGCGCCGTCGGTGGGCGGCGCGGCGTGCCGGGCGGCGGGCTCCGCCGGCGCGGGCGGGGCGGCCTGCTCGGTGGTGGTCCGCCTCGCGGTGGCCGGCGGGGGGACCGGCCGGGTGGGGGTGTCCGCGACCGTCCCGCCGGGAGCCGGCACGTCGGTCGCGGGCCCGGCCCCCACGGGGGCCGGGCCGGTCCCCGACGGCGCCCCGGGCTGCCCGGCCGCGACGCCGGGCGCCGCGCCCGCCGTCAGCCCGTAGTGCTGCCGCAGCGCGGCCTCCTCCTCCGGGCCGAGGTGGTCGCCGCCCAGGTGCGGGGCGGACCGGACGGCGTCCTTGTGCACGGGCACGCTCAGCACGCCGTCGTCGAAGGTCGCCTGGGTGGCCGGGACGATCGAGTGCCGGGTGCCGAACAGGCCGGTGCTCACGGCCACCCAGGTGGGCGCGCCGGTGCGGTCGTCGACGAAGAAGCTCTCGACGGTGCCGATCTTCTCGCCGTCGGGGCCCTGCACCGTGCTCCCGATCGCCGCGGACAGGTCTCGCTCGCTCAACACGGTGCTCGCCTCCTCCGTCGACACCCCGGCTGGCGTCGTTTCCGCGGGGGAGTGCCCGCACGGGTGTGTTCCGACACCCGCCTGCGCCTACGGTCGGGTGCGACGGGAACCCAGGAGGAGGACGACGTGGGCAGCGGACAGCTCGAGGTCGAGCGCAAGTTCGAGACGGGGCCGGACGTCGTCCTCCCCGACCTGACGACCGTGGACGGCGTCGCGGCGATGGGGGACCCGGTCACCCACGACCTGGACGCCACCTACTTCGACACCCCGGACCTGCGGCTGGCCCGCGCGCGGGTCACGCTGCGCCGGCGGACCGGCGGCACCGACGCCGGCTGGCACCTCAAGCTGCCCACCGCCGTCGCGGGCTCCCGCCGGGAGGTGCACGCCCCGCTGGGCACCCGCCGCACGGTCGTGCCGCGGGCGGTGACCGAGCCGGTGACCGCCGTCCTCCGCGGCGCCAGGCTCGGACCGGTCGCCACCCTGCAGACGACGCGGCAGGTCACGCACCTGCTCGCCGACGACGGCCGCGTGCTCGCCGAGGTCGCCGCCGACACCGTCACCGGCACCGCGCTGGCCCCCGACCCCGAGAGCCCGGCGACCGTCACGACCTGGCGCGAGCTGGAGGTGGAGCTGGTCGAGGGCGACCAGGCGCTGCTCGACGGCGTCACCGCGGCGCTCGGCGCGGCGGGCATCGAGCCGTCCGACCTGCCGTCCAAGCTCTCCCGCGTGCTGGCCGACCGGCTCGCGGCGCTCGCCCCGCCGCGCACGGCGGCCGGCGACGGGGACGGTGGCGACGCGAAGGGCGACGGGAGGGGCGACGGGAGGGGCGACGGGAGGGGCGACGGGAGGGGCGACGGGAGGAAGGCGAAGAAGAAGGCGCGGAAGGAGGACGGGCCGACGGCGGCCGAGGTGGTGCTGGGCGCGCTGGGGACCCAGGTCCAGGCGCTGCAGACCGCCGACATCGGCGTCCGCACCGGCGACCCCGAGGGCGTGCACGACCTGCGCGTGGCCTGCCGCCGGCTGCGCAGCATCCTGGCCGCGTTCCGGCCGGTGCTCGACCGCACCGCCACCGACCCGGTCCGCGACGAGCTCCAGTGGATCGGCGCCGCGCTCTCCGGCGCCCGCGACGGCGAGGTGGCCCTCGAGCACCTCAGGTCCGTCGTCGCGGCGCAGCCGGTCGAGCTGGTCCGCGGCCCGGTGGCCGCCCGGCTGCGGTCCACCGAGGTGGCCGACGTCGAGCGGGGGCGCAAGGCGGCGGTCCGGGCGCTGTCGGACCGGCGGCACCTGGCGCTGCTCGACGCCCTCGACGCGCTGCTCACCGACCCGCCGCTGGCCGAGGCGGCCGGCGAGCCCGCGCACGCCGTCCTCACCGACGCGGTCAAGCGCACGGGCAAGCGGCTGCGGGCCCGCACCGCCGAGGCGCGCGAGCGCGAGGCCCGGGACCCGGGCGCGCACGAGGACGAGACCGAGCACGCCCTCCACGAGGTGCGCAAGGCGGCCAAGCGGGTCCGCTACACCGCGGAGGTCGCCGCGCCGGTGCTCGGGGCGCCCGCCGAGGCCCTGGTCGCCTGCATGAAGGAGGTGCAGGACGTGCTCGGCGAGGCCCAGGACACCGTCGTCGCCCGGCAGTGGTGCCTGCGGCTGGCCGCGGCCGCCGTCGGGGCGGGGGAGGACACCTTCACCTACGGCCGGCTGCACGCCCTGGAGGAGCTGCGCGCCGAGCACGCCGACCAGCGGTTCTGGGCACTCGAGCCCACCCTGCGCGCCGCGGTGAAGGCGGCCGCGAGGGCCTGACCGCGCGTACCGGCGGCCCGGGACGGGAACGTCCCGGGCCGCCCGCACGTCTCCTGCCGTGGTGTCTCCCGCACAGCCGAAGCGAGGTCCGTCCTGTCCCTGATCGGTCTGCTCGGCTTCGGGACGGTCGTCCTCGTCGCCCTGCTCCTCCTGCACGGCTACCTCTGGTGGCGCCTGGTCAGGAGCACCACCCGGCCCGGCCGGGCGCGGCGGCGGCTCACCGCCCTCACCGTGGTGCTCGCCCTGCTGCCCGCCACCGCGGTGCTGCTGCGCCGCACGCTCCCCCTGGACGCCGCCGCCCCGCTGGACTGGGTCGCCTACACCTGGCTCGGCGTCGCCTTCTACGCGTTCCTCGCGCTGCTCGTCCTCGAGCCGGTCCGCCTGGTGCTGCGCCGCTGGACCCGCCGGCCCGCCACCGCCACCGCCCCCGCCCCCGCCGCCGTCCCGGCCACGCCGGCACCGGTGCCCGCCGTCGGCCCGGACCCGGAGCCGGGCCCGGAGCCGGAGTCGCGGCCGGAGGACCGCGCGGTCGTCGCGGATCCCTCCCGCCGGCTGTTCCTCGCGCGCTCGCTCGCCGTCACCGCCGGTGCGGTGGCGCTGGGCACCGCCGGCACGGGCGTGTACCTCGCCAACTCCGCGCCCGTCGTCCGCCGGGTGCCGGTCACCCTGCCGCGGCTGGACCCGGCGCTCGACGGCCTGCGGATCGTCACCTTCTCCGACGGCCACCTGTCGGCCACCTACGGCGGACGGCGCTTCGAGCGGCTGGTCGAGATCGTCAACTCCCAGCGGCCCGACGTCGTGGCCATCGTCGGCGACCTGGTCGACGGCGAGGTCGACGAGCTGCGCGAGGAGGTCGCGCCGCTGGCCGACCTGGTCAGCGAGCAGGGCGTGTACTTCGTCACCGGCAACCACGAGTACTTCGTCGACACCACGGCCTGGCTGCGGCACCTGCCCACCCTCGGCGTCGAGGTGCTGCGCAACGAGCGGGTGCCGATCACCCGCGGCGGCACGTCGTTCGACCTGGCCGGCATCGACGACCGCACCGCGGCCCGCTCCGGCGTCCCCGGGCACGGCGCGGACCTCGACGCCGCCCTCGACGGCCGGGACGACGCGACGCCGGTCGTGCTGCTCGCCCACCAGCCGTACATGGTCGAGCAGGCGCAGGCGGCCGGCGTGGACCTGCAGCTGTCCGGGCACACGCACGGCGGGCAGCTGTGGCCCTTCGACTACGCCATCCGCCTCGACCAGCCCGCGGTCGAGGGCTGGTCCCGGCACGGCGACACGCAGCTGTACGTCACGACCGGCGCCGGCTACTGGGGACCGCCCATGCGGATCGGTGCGCGGCCCGAGGTGACCGTCGTCGAGCTCCGGGCACCGTAGAGGTGGACGTCACCCGAGCGAGAGACGTCTCATACGACATGACGTCCTCAGACGTCTTCTCCCGCATAATCTGGCGTCCGTGACAGCGGCGACTGCGGGACCGAAGTACCTCTCGGTCCGTGAGCACCTGCGGCGCCGGGTCGCCGCGATGCCCGAGGGGGCCCTGCTGCCCCCGGAGCCCACGCTGTGCGCGGAGTACGGCGTCAGCCGGATCACCCTGCGCCGCGCCGTCGACGGGTTGGTCGCCGACGGGCACCTCGTGCGCGAGCAGGGCCGGGGCACCTACGTCACCCGCCCGGCGATCCGGCACGAGTACCGCGAGAGCTTCGTCCACCGCATCGCCGGCTGGAGCTCGGTGATGGCCGAGCAGGGCGCCCAGGTGGGGACGACGGTGCTCACCCAGCGGGTCGTGCCCGCGCCGTCGCCGGTGGCCGCCGAGCTCGCCCTCGACGTCGCCGAGGACGTCGTCGAGCTGGAGCGGCTGCGCAGCGTCGACGGCGCGCCCAACCACGTGGCGCACAGCTTCCTGCCCGCCGCGCTCTACCCGCGGGCCGCGGAGGAGGACTTCAGCGAGGGCTCGCTGTACGACTTCCTGCGCCGCGAGTACGGCGCCGACCTCGCGCACGCCCGCATCGTCGTCGACGTCGGCACCGCCGCCCCGGACGAGGCCGACCTGCTGCGGATCGCCGCCGGCTCCCCGCTGCTGGTCGTCCGCACCACGGTGCGCGACAGCGCCGGGCACCCGCTGGTGCACAGCTTCTCCCGGCTGCGGCCGGACGTGAGCCAGGTCGAGTTCGAGGTGTCGGTCACCGGCCGCTGACCGGGCGGACGTCGGGCCGCCGAACCCGCTCGACCCGGGGACGGGCCCGCTGGGATGCTCCCGGCGTGCCGCTCGACGTCGCAGGTGCGCTGCGCGACCGGTTCCTGGCGACCGCGGAGGCGGTCGCGCGGGCACGGCCCGAGGTGGACGCCGGGACGGCCCGCGAGGTGTTCCTCGAGGCGGCGACCCTCCTCCACGACGGCCTCGTCCTCGACGACCTGGACGAGCACGACGCCCTCGCCGTCGTCGCCGGGCTGTCCCTCGCCCTCGTCACCGACGATCCCGGCGCCGCTGTGCGCGCGCGTTCCCGGGCCGCGGCGGAGGACCCGGGGGACCTGCACGACCCCGGGGCGGTGTCCGCGGCCTACCTGCTGGCCGCGGCGACCCTGCAGCTCTGAGGGCGCCGTCAGCGGCCGCTGAGCGCCGCCGGCCGGTGCTGCAGGTCGAGCACCATCCGCACGAACCCGGCGCGCTCGACAGCGTGCGCCAGGAGGTCGTCGCCGACCGGTGCGCCCAGGTGGTCCAGCGGCAGGCTGGTGCACGGGTACCGGATGAGGGCCGCGGCGACCGCGGCCCGGTACAGCCGGTCGGCCGGCACCTCGAGCCCCTCGGCGGCCAGCCCCGCGGCGTAGGCGGCCACGGCGACGTCGAGCAGCGCGGGCACCTCGCCGGCGGGCGCGGTGCCGGCCTCGGCCCGGCCGAAGACGAGCGGGACGACGTCGAACCCGGCCGGCGCCGGTGTGGCCGTCCCCCAGTCCAGCAGCACGAACGTGCCCGGCTCGTCCGGGGGGCGCAGCAGGTTCGCGGGCGTGGCGTCCCCGTGGGCGGGCAGCTCCGGCACGCAGCCGAGCTCGTCCCAGAGCGCGGGCACCCGGCCGGCCAGCTCGCCGAGGTCCGGGCGGAGCGCGGCGACCTCGGGCGCCCGCATCGCCGGGTGGGCCCAGGTGTCGTCGGCGGCCAGCAGCGGCAGCGCGTAGCGGCCCAGCCGGTTGGCGACGTAGTTGCCGAGGAAGGTGTCGCAGGGCACCGGGACCCGCGGCTCCTCCCGCCGGCGCGCCGCCGCGCGGCCGAGCGCGGTGGCCGCCGCCCGGATGTCGCCGGCGGTCCAGGGCCGCTCGGTCGTGGCCACGTCCTCCAGCCACAGCGTGACCCGGTCACCGGGACCCTCCGTCGCCAGCACCAGCCCGGGCACCCGCAGCCCCGGCGGCAGCCGGTCCCCGACGCCGGAGGCGTAGACGTCCGCCTCCGTGCGCCACGGGATCTGCGAGTCGATGTACTCGCGGACCGGCGGGGGGATCTCCGGGGGCAGGCCCTCGCGCGCCCGCTGCAGCTCCTTGACGACCAGCGGGAGCCGTACCGGACCGGTGGCGTCCCGTGCGGTGACCGCCACCCGGGTGAGCGCGCGGGTGGTCGGCGCGGAGATGCGGTGCGGGACCGGCGTGGTGGTGACGGCGTCGACGGTCAGCCCGGGACGGCCGGTCCAGCGGCGCAGGGCGGGGAGCAGCTCGGCGACGGTCGTCCCGCCGGGCAGTGCGCTCACCGGGGGGCCGCCGTCCCGGGGGACGGGGGGTCGGGCTGCACCGGGGCGGACCGGAGGGGGAGGTGCGGGCGCAGGGGGCGGAAGAGCGCCAGGCACGGAGGGGTCGTCATCACGGGCTCCCGTGGGAGGATGGTCAAGCCGCTTGTCTGACGGTGCATGGATGGTGAAGCCGCTTGTCCGATCCCGTCAACAGAGAACGCCCCGTCCTGGTCACCGCGTTGCTCGAGCAGGCGATGACCCTGATCCGGGACGACCTCTACGCGCTCAGCGACGCGCGCTACCCGGGCCTGCGCATGCGGCACTACCGGCTGCTGGCGATGCTGCCGGCCCAGGGGGAGCGGCTGAGCCGGCTGGCCGCCGACAGCGGGCACACCAAGCAGGCCCTGGCCCAGGCGCTCGCGCCGCTGCAGGCCGGCGGGTACGTCGAGGTGCTGCCCGACCCCTCCGACGGGCGGGCGCGGCTGGTCCGGCTCACCGACCGGGGCCGGGAGGTCGACGAGGCGGTGCGCCGGCGCCTGGCCGCCGTCGAGCGGGACTGGGCGCGCCGGGTGGGGGAGGAGCGCTGGGCCGTCGCCCGGGCCGTGCTCGCCGACCTCGCCCCGGGACCGGGCGGGCCCCTGTCTACCGTCGGGACGTGACCACGGCCAGCGGGACCCGGGAGGTGGCCGCCCCGCGCAGCCGGGTGTGGCGGGCGCTGGCCGTGCTGGAGCCCTACTGCGCCGTCTGCGACGTCTCCTACGTCGTCGAGGGGGGCCGGTCCGGGAAGGGCGCCCGGTTCGTCTGCGTCCCCGGCCGCCTCGCCGCCGACCGGACCCCGCGCGAGGGGGCCCCGCGCGGGGAGATCGTCGAGTGGGAGCCCGGGCGGGTGGTCACCACCCGGCTCGAGCTCACCCCCGAGACGTGGACGACGCGCATCGAGCTCGACGACGCCGCCGACGGCGCCACCCGGGTGACCGTCACGCTCACTCACGAGCCGCGCCGTCCCCGGCTGGCCGACCGGCTGGCCCGCCGCGCCGTGCAGCAGTTCGTGCAGCGCACCGTCGACGACGAGCTGGACAAGCTCCCGGCGCACGTGGAGCAGGTCCCCGCGGACCAGTGACGAACGGCCCGGGTGTGCGCGGTGATCATGCGGGTAGATGAGCCCCAGGCGCGCCCGGCGACCGGCCGGGCGCCACGCACCCACCCGGAGGACTCGTCGTGATCGGTTTCCTCGTGGCCGGTTTGATCATCGGGGCCCTGGCCCGCCTGATCGTCCCGGGCAAGCAGCACCTGGGCATCCTCGCCACCCTGGCCCTGGGCCTGGTCGGCTCCCTCATCGGCGGGCTCATCGCCCAGTTCTTCGGCACCGGCAGCATCTGGGAGCTCAACGTCCTGGGCTTCGTCCTCGCCGTCGTCGCCGCCGTCCTGCTGATCGGCGTCGCCGAGAGCGTCGCCGGACGCAACCGCCGCACCGTCCGCCGCTGACCTCGCGCCCGGGGGAGGGGGCGGGCCTCAGAGCTCGACCGCCTCCCCCGGGGTCAGCCGGCCGTAGGGGGTGGGTGTGCCCGGGCCGCGCTCGCCCAGCAGGCCGGCCATCAGGCCCAGCCCGGTGTCGTTGAGCAGGCCGTCGTGCACGGCGAAGGCCTGGTCGGCGTCCACCGCCCGCACGTAGTCGATCACCTCGGCCGCCTTCGACCACGGCGCGTGCAGCGGCACCAGCAGCGTGGCCACCGGGGTCCCCGGCACGGTGAACGCGTCGCCGGGGTGGAACACCTGGCCCCCGACCAGGAAGCCGACGTTGCGCACCCGGGGCAGCTCCGGGTGGACCACCGCGTGCCACTCGCCGTGGACCTGCACGTCGAAGCCCGCGACGGTCTGCGCGTCGCCGTCGCCCACCGCGTGCACCCGGCTCCCCGGCCCGTCCAGCTGCTCCGCGACGGACGGGTTCGTCCACACCTCCAGCGCCGGGTCGGCCTCCAGCGCCGCGCGCAGCCGGTCGCCGACGAAGTGGTCGGGGTGCTCGTGCGTGACCAGGACCGCGCTCGCACCCTCCAGCGCCGCGGGGTCGGTCCAGGCGCCGGGGTCGACGACCAGCCGCCGGTCGCCGTCACTGATCACGACGCAGGCGTGCCCGTGCTTGGTCAGCTCCACGGGGACATCCTGCCGCCGCCCCCGCCGGCCCGCCGTCTCACCCGGGTGGGTGACACCGCGGCGGCCCGCCTCCCGGAGGCCGGGCACCCTGTCGACCCTCCCTGCATGGCCCCCACCGCCGCCTCGACCGCCCCCACCGCGTTCGCCGCGACCGCCTACGTCGCCGCCCGCAGCCGCGCCCACGGCCCGACCGCCGCCCTGTGGCACGCCGTCGAGCTGCACCGCCCGTCCTCCGAGGTCGACGGCGCCTGCGAGCTCACCCTCTGCGGCACGCTCGCCCGCGTCACCCTCGACGAGGACTGGCCGACGTCGGCCCGCGACGTCTGCGTCCCCTGCGCCGCCCTGGCCGGCTCCGGCCGCTAGGCGCCCTCCGCGAGCTCCGCGCGCAGCCGCGCCAGCAGGTCCGACCGTGTGCCGGCGCCCAGCCGCTGGCGCATGCGCGAGACGTGGTGCTCCACCGTCTTCGCCGAGATGTACAGCCGCCCGCCGATCTCCCGGTAGGTCCGCCCCTCCACCACCAGCCGCGCCACCTGCCGCTCCCGCTCGCTGAGCGTGCCCGTCGCCACCGGGGCGGCCGGCGGGGCGTCCTCCCCGGACTCGCCGGGCGCGTCCCCGTCGGCGGGGTCGACCAGCGTGCGCGCGCAGGCCAGCAGGATCGAGCGGGCCCGTGCGTCGGTGACCCGGGCCGCGGCCTGCCCCGCCAGCCGGGAGCCGTCCCAGCCGAGCCCGGCCGCCCCGAGCGCCTCCGCCGCGGCCACCACCGCCGGTGGGTCGATCTCGTCGGTGAGGACGTGCAGCCAGGTCCGCCCGGCCTCGGCCAGCGTCGCGGCGTGCGGGCTGGTCCGTGCCGCGGCCACCAGCGCTGCCGCGTGCGGCCGCAGCGCCGCGGGGTCGTCGGTGATGATCGCCGCCTGCGCGCCGCTCCAGTGCAGCGGCGTCGCCCACAGCTGCGGGTCCCCCAGCCGGGCGAGCAGCGCCTGCGCCTCGGTCAGGTGGGAGCGCAGCCGGTCACCGTCGCGCAGCCGCGCCGCGGCGACGACCAGCTCCCCGAGCGGCAGCAGGGTGAACAGGTCCACGGGGTGCCGGACGACGGCCTCGCGCGCCCGCACCCACGCGCGCACCAGCGCCGGGACGTCGCTGCTGCGGCGGGCCAGGCCCACCTCCAGCGCCTGCAGGAAGAGCTCGTCGCGCGGCTCGAGGGCGCCGCCCTCGACGGCCTGCGCCTCCGCCATCAGCTCCCGGGCCCGGGCCATCCGGCCGGCCAGCATGGCGATCCACGCCAGCAGCAGCAGGTGCCGGGGACGCGCCGGTCGGCCGCCCAGGTCGGTGTCGACCGCCCGCTGCAGCACCGACTCGGCGACGGTCAGCTCACCGCACTGCAGCGCCACCAGCGCCGACAGCGCCGCGGGGGTGTCCACGAGCAGCGCGGTCCGGCCGACCGGCTCCAGCAGCGCGGCGGCGCGGGTGAGCGTGGACAGCGCCGCGGGCACCGGATCGGCGGCGTCCGTCCCCGACCGCAGCGAGCACGTGATGCCCTCCGCCATCAGGTCCTCGCTGACCGACAGCATCGTCGGCGCCCCGGAGGTCCCGGCCCGCGCCGCCGCCACCAGCCGGGCGGCCTCGTCCGGGTGTCCGGTGGCCAGCAGGGCCAGCGCCGCCGAGCCCGCGTGCTCCGGGCCGGCCAACCGGCAGAGCTCCGCGGCGCGGCCGAGCAGCCCGCGCCGGGCCAGCACCGCCGCGAGCACCCCGGCGGCCCGGGCCCGGTCGGGGGCGAGGGGGTCGGCGAGGGCGGCGTCGGCCCAGCGCACCGCGCCGTCGAGGTCGCCGGTCAGGGCGGCGGCCTGGGCCCGCCGGGCGGACAGGCAGGCGACCGGCGCCCCGGTGTCGACGGCCGCGCTCAGCAGCTCCCCGGCCAGCGCCGGGTCCGCACCGAGAGCGGCGTCGGCGTGCCGCTCCAGCAGCGCGGCGGCCCGCGGGTCGCGCACCCGGTCCGCGGCCAGGCCGCGGGCCAGCCCCACCGGCTCCTCGCCGCGCTCGACCAGCAGGCCGAGCAGCCGGCGCCGGGTGCGCCGGGTGACGTCGGCGGGGGTCGTCGCGAGCAGCACCTCCTGCGCCACCGGGACCACCCGCCCGTCGGCCAGCACCAGGCCGGTCGCCCGCGCCGCGGCGATGAGGTCGGCCACCTGCTCCAGGGGGACGTCGAGCAGCCCGCCGAGGACGTCGTCGTCCAGCGGGGCGCCGGCCGCGACGGCGTGCACCAGCGCCCGGGTCCGCTCGTCGAGGGCGTCGAGGTCGGCGCTCAGCTGCGCCCGCATCTTCTCGGGGACGACGCGGAGGTCCACCCGGCCCGGCCGCCGCGCGAGGGCGGACAGCAGGCCGTGCACCAGCGCGGGGAGGCCGCCGGTCCGGGCGTGGACGGCGTCCGCGAGCGCGGGCGTGGCGGCCGGTCCCAGGCAGGCCCGCGCCCACTCCTCGACCCGGGCCCGGTCGACGTGGCCGAGCACCACGGAGTGCCGGTCGTCGGGGACCTCGGCGGCCACGTCGGCGAGCAGGGCGGTGAGGGCGGCCGGGCGCGGCCAGGGCCGGGAGGCCAGGACGACCCGGGCGCGGGGGGACCGCAGCGCGCGGCGCACCCGGTCGGCGACCTCCGCGGTGGCGCGGTGCGCGTCGTCGACGACGAGGACGAACGGCCCGGCCACCGCGTCGGGGTCCTCGGTGCGCGCGTCGAGCACCGTCAGTCCCGCGCGCCGGTGCAGCGCGGCGACCTCGTCGAGCAGGTGCGTCTTGCCGGTCCCCGCCGGACCGCAGACCACGACGGCACGTGCCGCCGCCGCCCGCGCCACCGGGCCGTCCGCCACGTTGCCGGCCAGCCGGGCGGGGCGGGGTCCGGGGACGCGGGCCGCGGGGGAGGCGGCGGTGTGCACGACGGGGGGATGGGCGACGGCGGTCACGGGGTACCCGGGGACGGCGCGGCCGGGCCGGTGGGGTCAGCGGCGGGCGTCTCGGGATCGTCGGTCGTCGTCGTCCCCTCGGCGGGTGGCGTCGTGGTGTCCGGAGCCGGTCCCCCGGTCCCCGGGTCCTCGGTGGGGGTCTCACCCGGCGTCTCGGTCGGGGTCTCGGTGGGGGTCTCGGTGGGCGTCTCGTCCGGGGTCTCCGACGGGGTCCCCGAGGGGGTCTCGTCCGATGTCCCCGACGGAGGTGGTCCGGACGGGGGACCGGCGGTCCCCGACGGGGTGGCGGCCGGTGGCGCGGTGGTCCCCGGGGTCGGGTCGCCGCCCGACGCCGTGCCCCCGGTGGGGGCCCCGCCCGTGGTGCCGCCGGTCGGGGTGCCCGCGACCGGCGTCCCCGCCGGAGAGCGAGGGGCGGTCGAGCTCCCCGCCGCGCCGGTCGACCCCGGCGTCCGGGGGTCGACCGCCGGGACCGCGGTGACGGCGCCGGCCGACGCGGCCGGGTCGTCGGTCGCCCGCACGCCTCCCGCGGACCGGGCCGTGCCTGCGGGGGCAGCGGCGCCGGCCGGTCGGGCGGCACCCGGTGCGGCGACGCCGGGCGACCCGCCGGTGGGCACGGCGCCGTCCTCGGCCTGCGCCACCGGGACCTCGCCCCCGGGCGCGGCGGTGCCGCTGGTGCCGAGGAGGCCCGCCACGGCGGGCGGCAGCACGAGCAGGCACAGCAGCAGGACGCCGACGAGCACACCGCGCTGCGCCCGACGGGCCCGGGCGCGGGTCCGCTCCGGACCGGCTGCGGGGTGCCGGCTCCCGCCCGGCCCCCGCGGCGGGGCGCCGGGCACGGGACGCCGGGCCCCGGCCGGGACGGCCGGGGGCGGCGCCGCGTGGAGGGCGACGGCGGCGGGGGTGGGGACGCCGTCGGCGGCCGTCCCCCCTGCGGCCGGGTCCTCCGTGGCCAGCGCCTCCGTGGCCAGCGCCTCCGTGGCCAGCGCCTCCGTGGCCAGCGCCTCCGCGGCCAGGCCCGCCGCGCCCAGGGCCGCGGTGAGCTCCGGTGCGGGCCCCAGGGCCAGTGGCCGGCCGAGCTCCCCGGAGAGCACCTCCGCGACCAGCGGCATCCGGGCCCCGCCGCCGGTGAGCACGACCGCGTCCAGGGCGGCCGGGTCCACGCCGGCGGCCTCGACGGCGGCCCGCAGCCGCGCGGCCGACTCCCGGACCGGGCCGTCGAGCAGCTCGTCGAGCTCCTCGCGGGTGAGCCGGACCGCCTCGGGACCCACCTCCACCCGGGTGGCGGTCTCCTCCGAGAGCGCCTCCTTGGCCGCGACGCACGCGCGCCGCAGCGCCGCGGCCGCCTCCGGGTCCGGGGCGCCGGCCGAGGACCCGCGGACGTGGCCGACCAGCAGGTCGTCGACGTCCCGGCCGCCCCACCCGAGCGGCGCGGGCGGCGGCGCGAGGTGCCGCGGCAGGCCGGCGTCGGGATCCCCCGCGTCGGGGCCCACGACGGCGAGGTCCAGGGTGGCGGCGCCGAGGTCGTACACGGCGACGGTCGGCCGCTCCGGCAGCTCGCCGGTGCCGGTGTGGCGGGCGACGGCGGCGACCGCGGCGGAGACCAGCGTGAAGCGGGGGACGCCCGCCTCCTGCAGGGCCGCGGCGAGCGCTGCCCGGCGGTGGCCGGCCCACGACGGCGGCACGGTGACGACCGTCCAGGCGTCCGGCCGGCCCAGCCGCTCCGCGGCCGCGGCCCGGACCAGCTGCACCGCCCCGGCCACCACGGCGGCGGCGGGGACCGGGCCGGAGCCCAGGTGCAGCGGCGTCGCGGCGCCCACCCGCGCCAGGACGCCCGCCGCCCGCCCGGGGACGGGGTCACCGAGCCGGACGCCGTCGTCGTCGACCGCGAGTGCGACCGGGGGGTCCCCCGGTCCCCCCAGGGGCAGGGGCTCGGCGGCTCCCGCGCCCTCGGCGCAGACCGCCGCGGCGACCGTGCCGTCGCCGATGTCGATGCCCAGCCCGTACTCGCCGTCGCGCACAGGTCCCCCCGTCACCCTGCCCGCCGGCCCGCTCCCTGAGCCGGTACGCCGCAGGACCGTATGTCGCCTGCGTCACGCCTGTCCCTGCTTCCTCCCGTGTGTGGTGCCGGCGGGCGGCAAGTAGGGGGCGACACCCCGAGTCCCCTAACGGGGAGTCAGCGCGCACCCCCCAACGCGGAGTCGGAAGTGGGGGGACGCCACCCGCTGCCCGGGCGCGGAGGGGGCGGCTGGACTGCCGTCGCCAGCCGGCCGACGACGGGCGGCTCACGGACCCGGAGGACCTGCCATGACGAACGTCGCCAGTTCGCTGCTCGACTTCATCCTCGACCTCTTCCGCGACCCCGAGGCCGCCGAGGCCTACGCGGCCGACCCGACGGGCGCGCTCGCCGCCGCGGGCGTCGACGCCACCCCGGCCGAGGTCGACGACCTCATGCCGATGGTGGCCGGCTACGCGCCGGTCAGCTGGGGAGGTCACGGCGGCCGCGGGCACGACGACGACGGCTACGGCCACTCCCACGACGCACACCACGGCCGGTCCGGCGGGTGCGACGACGACAAGCCGGGCCCCGCCCCGGCGCACGGCGGCGACGACGACCGGCCGAGCCCCGCCCCGGCCCGCGACCACGACCACGACGAGGCCGCCTGCGACACGGACGAGGACCACGGCGGCTGGCAGGGCGGCGGCGGGCACGCCCCGGCGCCGGCCCCGGCCGCCGGCAGCGAGACGGTCGTCATCACGCACCTGCAGAACATCTCGGTCACCTACACCGACGTGGACGTCGAGATCGACGCCTCGCACAGCATCTGGGTCAGCGGCGACGCGCAGGCGATCTTCGGTGACGACAACGTGGTGGTCGGTGGCGACGGCGTGGCGGCCGGCGACGACGTCGAGGACGTCGAGGTCGACAACAGCGAGACCACCGTCGACGTCTCCGACTCCGGCAACAGCTACGACGTCTCCGGTGACGGCAACTCCGTCGGCCACGGCAACACGACCGACAACTCCGACGAGTCGGTGCACGTGGACGACTCGGTGAACGGGTCGTTCAACGGCAACGACGTCACCGTCGGGGACGACAGCCCGATCGTCGAGGACTCGGCCGGGGTCGAGACCGGGGACGGCAGCGTCGTCGGCGGTGACCAGGTCGGCAGCGAGAACTCCGGCGGCACGAACACCACCGCCAACGACGGTGGCCAGGTCGGGGACGACGTCTCGGTGGACCTCGACAACGTCGGCAACGACTACTCCGAGACCGACAACTCGGTGGACCTGGACGACGTCGGCAACGACTACTCGGAGACCGACAACTCGGTGGACCTGGAGAACGTCGGCAACGACCACTCCGAGGAGACCTCGGTCGACCTGGACGACGTGGGCAACGACTACTCCGAGGACAACTCGGTCGACCTGGACGACGTCGGCAACGACTACTCCGAGGACAACGACGTCTTCTCCGAGGACAACGACGGGAACGGGTCGTTCAACGGCTCGCTGAACGACACCGTCGAGGACAACGACGACGTCGTGGTCGTCGCCGAGGTCGACGCCGGCGGTCACTGACCCGGACGCGCCCGGCCCCGGCGTCCAGCGCGCCGGGGCCGGGCTGCCTTCCGTCCGCAGTCGGGCCCGCAGTGGTATCACCGGGGCTCCGGAGGAGGTGGCAGTGGTCACACCAGAGCAGCTCGTCGACCGGGTGCTGGCGCTCGCCGAGGAGTGCGGGCGGCCCGACCTGCAGCGGCGGCTCACCCAGGCGCGGGGGAGGCACGCCTCGCCGGGCGTGCGCGTCCTGGTCCTGGGGGAGCCCAAGCAGGGCAAGAGCTCGCTGGTGAACGCGCTGACCGGGGTGCCGGTCTGTCCCGTCGCCGACGACGTCGCCACCGTCGTCCCCACGGTCGTGCGCAACGGGGCCGCCCCGCGGGCCACGCTGGTGCGGGCGGTGGGGCCGGCCCCCGCCCCGGGCGCCGAGGTCGTCACCGAGCGGGTGCCCGTCCCGGTCGAGACCGTCGCCGCGCGGGTCACCGGGCCCGGTGCCGAGCGGATCCTCCAGGCCGAGGTCGAGCTGCCCCGGCGACTGCTCGCCGGCGGTCTCGAGCTGGTCGACACCGCCGGCGTCGGCGGCCTCGGGGTGGTGGCGCACGCGCTGACCACCCTCGACCTGCTGCCCACCGCCGACGCCGTCCTGTTCGTCTCCGACGCCAGCCAGGAGTTCACCGCGCCGGAGATGGCCCTGCTCGAGCAGGCCTCCGCGCTGTGCCCGACGGTCGTCTGCGTCCTGACCAAGACCGACGCCTGCCCCGACTGGCGGCGGATCGCCGAGATCGACCGCGGGCACCTCGCCGCCCGGGGGTGCGACGCGCCGCTGTTCGCCGTCTCCTCGTCGCTGGCCCAGCTCGCGGTGCAGCACCGGGACCGCGAGCTGCACGAGGAGTCCGGCATCGCCGCCCTGGTCGGCCACCTGCAGGACGAGGTGGCCGGTCGGGCCGCGACGCTGGCCCGCCGCTCCCTCGTGCACGACCTCACCGCGGTGACCGGCCACCTGTCCCTGGCCCTGCGGAGCGAGCTGCGCAGCCTGGAGGACCCGGCGTCGCGGGAGGCGCTGCTGGCCGAGCTGGAGGAGGCCCGCACCGCGGTCGACGAGCAGCGGCGCCGCTCGTCGCGCTGGCAGCAGGTGCTCAACGACGGCGTCACCGACCTCATGGCGGACATCGACCACGACCTGCGGGACCGCTCCCGGGTCGTCGTCCGCGAGGCGGAGGAGGTCATCGCCGCCCGCGACCCGGGTCCGGCCTGGCCGGAGATCACCGCGTGGCTCGACGAGCGGATCGCCGCGGCGGTGGCCGACAGCTACGTCTGGGCCGAGCAGCGCTCCCGGTGGCTCGCCGAGCAGGTGGTGGACCAGGTGACCCGTGACGGCGGCGGTGCCGTCCCGGCCCTGGAGGTCGGCGCCGCGGGCGACGCGCTGGACGCCCTCGTCGCCGTCCCGGGCATCGACGACGGCTCCATGACCCTGCGCGAGCGGACGCTGATCGGGCTGCGCGGCTCCTACACCGGGGTGCTCATGACCGGCCTGGTCACCAGCCTGGCCGGGCTCGCCATCATCAACCCGATCTCCCTGGCCGCCGGCGTCGTGCTGGGCCGCAAGGCGTACAACGACGACGCCAGGCAGCGGCGGCAGCGGCGCGAGACCGAGGCGCGGACCGTGGTGCGGCGGCACCTCGACGAGGTGGTCTTCCAGGTCGGCAAGCACCTCAAGGACCGGCT
Source organism: Geodermatophilus sp. SYSU D00867 (assembly GCF_054050315.1). Lineage (NCBI taxonomy): Bacteria > Bacillati > Actinomycetota > Actinomycetes > Geodermatophilales > Geodermatophilaceae > Geodermatophilus > Geodermatophilus sp. SYSU D00867. Next base: position 46,344 of record NZ_JBJGZC010000010.1, read on the forward strand.
GCGCACCGTGCAGCGGACGCTGCGGGACCTGGTCACCGACACCACCGACGAGACCGCCCGGACCCTCGCCGACGCGGTCAGGGCCGCCCAGCGGTCGGCCAAGGAGGCCACCGCGGACCACGACACCCGCGTCCGCCTCCTGCGCGCCCGCCTCGACCGGCTGGACCGGCTGGCCGGCGAGGTCGCCCGGCTGGACCGCACCCCGGTGCCCACCCCGTGACGGGGCCCGCCGCCCTCGACGACGTCCGGGCGCTCCTGGACGACGCGCTGACCCGCTGGGGCGGCGTGCCCGACGCCGCCGGCCGCCTGGCCGCCGCCCGCCGGCGCCTCGACGAGCCCCTGCGGGTGGCGATCGTCGGCCGGGTCAAGGCCGGCAAGTCGACCCTGCTCAACGCCCTCGTGGGTGCCCGGGTGGCCCCGACCGACGCCGGCGAGTGCACCCGGGTGGTCACCGAGTACCGGCACGGCGCCACGCCCCGCGTCGTGCTGCGCGGCCGGGACGGCGCGGCCCGCGACCTGCCGGTGCGCCGGGACGGTGGGGGGCTGCGGCTGGACCTGGCCGGTACCGCGCCCGAGGACGTCGCGACGCTCGTCGTCGACTGGCCGTCGCCGGACCTGCTGGCCGCCACGCTCGTCGACACCCCCGGCACCGGGTCGCTGTCGACGGGCACCAGCGACCGCACGCACGCCTTCCTCGGCACCGACGCGGGCCTCGCCGGCGCCGACGCGATCGTCCACCTGACCCGCCGGCCGCAGCCCGACGACCTGGCCGTCCTCAGCGCCTTCCAGGCCGCCACGGGTGCCACCGGGACCCTGACGACGACGATCACCGTGCTGTCCCGGGCCGACGAGCTCGGGGCGGGGCGCATCGACGCGCTGCACGCGGCCGAGGCGGCGGCCCGCCGGATGTCCGCGGACCCGGCGCTGCGGGCGGTCAGCTCGGCGGTCGTGCCGGTCGCCGGCCGGCTCGCGCTGGCCGGGCGGACCCTGCGGCACGGTGACCTGGTCGCCCTGCGGTCGCTGGCCGCCGCCGACCCGGCCGCGGTCACCGGCATGCTGCTCACCGCCGACCGGTTCTCGCGGCCGGAGACGCCCGTGCCGATGTCGGCGGAGGTCCGGGCCGGCCTGCTCGACCGGCTGGGGCTGTTCGGGGTCCGCCTGTCGGTCGCCCTGGTCCGCGCCGGGATCGGCGACGCCGACGCGCTGGCCGCCGAGCTGCTGCGCCGCAGCGGCCTGGTCGAGCTGCAGCGGCTGCTGCACGTGCACTTCACCGCCCGCGGTGGGCCGGTGCGGGCCGCCGCCGCGCTGCGGCTGGTCGAGTCGCTGCTCGAGGAGCACCCGGTGGACGGGGCGGAGGCCGTGCGCGCGGAGGTCGAGCGGATCCGCCTGGCCGGGGACGACCTCGCGGAGCTGGCGCTGCTGGCCCGCACCCGCGCACCCGGCGGTCCCCTGCCGGCCGCGCTGGCCGCCGAGGGCGAGCGGCTGCTCGGCGCCACGGACACCACACCGGCCGCGCGGCTCGGGCTGCCCGCGGACACGCCCCCGGCGGCGCTGCGCACCGCGGCCCTGCAGGCGCTGCGGCGCTGGCGGGAGGCGGCGGCCGACCCGCTGGCCGACCGGGCGGCCGCGGACGCCGCCGACGTCGTCGTCCGGTCCGTCGAGGGGGTGCTGGCCGCCCTCGACGCGGCGCCCGGCTCAGCGGGCGCGGGACCAGGCCCGGGCGGAGCGGGTGAACAGCGGGACCGGGACCAGCAGGAACAGCCCGGCCGCCGCGATCAGCGCGACCCGGTCGAGGTCGGCGTCCCCCGCCGCGGTGCTCTGCGCCACGTCGAGGACCAGCAGGGTCGGTAGCAGGGCCGCCAGCAGCAGCCAGCGGGCCCACGCCCGGCGCCGCAGCGCGAGCGCCGTCCCGGCCGCCATGACGGCGGTGACCAGCCCGGTGGCGCCGACCACCGTCGCGATCGTCGCCGCGACGGCGTCGGCGACCTCCCCGGCCGACGCGGCCAGGTCACCGGCGGCCGCGGTCCCGGTCAGCCGCGCGTCGAGCGCCGCGCGGTCGAGGAGCATCGCCAGCACGCCGGCGACGGCGGCCAGCGCCGCGGCCCAGCACAGCAGGCCGGAGACCCGGACGGCGCGCGGGCGCGGCGGCACGGTCGGGGTCAGCGGGAGCGCGACCGAGCTCGTGAGCGGAGGGCGTGGGGGGAGCGGACGTCCCTGCGGGACCCCGGCGTGCCTGCGGGGGAGCGGTCGTTCCCCCGGAGCCGCCTCCGTCGTCCCCGCCGTCCGTGCCCCGTCCACGAGCTGCCCCTCCCCGTCGCGTGGGGGGAGGGTGTCACCGCACAGCGGTACCGCCGGGTCCCGCAACGGCCGGGCGGGACGGGACCCACCGTGTCTGTACCGGCAGCGATCCCACCGCAGCCCTCCGTGAACGGGGACGGGCCCCGCGATGCCGTCGGCCCGCCGGCGAGGCTCAGCGCCCGGTGAACCGCGGCGGGCGCTTGGCCAGGAACGCCTCGACCGCCTCGGCGTGGTCGGCGGTGCCGCCGAGCTCGGTCTGCAGCCGCGCCTCCAGCGCCAGCGTCTCCTCCAGCGAGTCGGTGGGCGCGCTCGCCAGCACCGTCTTGACCGCCCGGTAGGCCGCCGTCGGCCCCGTGGCCAGCCGCTCGGCCAGCGCCCTGGCCTCGTCCGCCACGCGGTCGGCCTCGACGACCCGGTGCACCAGACCCCACTGCAGCGCCGTCTCGGCGGGGAAGGCGTCGGGGAGCAGCAGCAGCTCGGTGGCGCGGGCGACGCCCACGCTGTGCACCAGCCGCGCGGCCAGGGCCGAGTCGCTGGACAGCCCGATGCCGGTGAACGCGGTCGTGAACTTCGCGCCCGCGGCGGCCACCCGCAGGTCGCCGGCCATCGCGAGCCCCAGCCCCGCGCCGGCGCAGGCGCCGTTGATCCCGACGACGACCGGCACCCGCAGCCCGGCCAGCGCCAGGACCAGCGGGTTGTACTCGTCCTCGACGACCGACAGCGAGCTCCCGGCGTCCCCGCGCAGCGACTCGACGTGCTCGGCGAGGTCCTGGCCCACGCAGAACGCCCGGCCGGTGCCGGTGACCAGCACCGCCCGCACCGACCCGTCGCCGGCGATCCCCTGCACCACCTCGAGCAGCTCCCGCCGCATCGCCCGGGAGATCCCCGGCCGCTGCAGCGTGACGGTCGCGACGCCGCCGGCGTCCTCGCGGGTCACGGTCGTGGTGGCGGTGGTCTCCGACATGCCGGTCACCCTGCCACGCCCGCCCCCGGCCGAGGGGGCCTCCCGCGGACGGGGGCCGGAACGATCGTGCACGACGAGTAAGGTGTGCCTGCCCTCAGTCCGGTGACGGGGGACACCCCACCCCCGACAGATGGGTCAGCCATGGGCCAGGCGTTCGTCGCCAGCTACCTCATCGGCCTCCGCGAGGGCCTCGAGGCCACCCTGGTGGTCAGCATCCTCGTCGCGTACCTGGTCAAGAGCGGCCGCCGCCGCCAGCTGCTGCCGCTGTGGGCGGGCGTGGCCGCGGCCGTCGCCCTGTCGGTCCTGTTCGGCGCGCTGCTCACCTACACGCGGACGACGCTGCTGGCCGACTACCGCTCCCGCGAGCTGTTCGAGGCGATCACCTCGGTGCTGGCGGTCGCGCTGGTCACCTGGATGGTCTTCTGGATGCGCCGGACCGCCCGGAAGCTCAAGGGGGAGCTCACCGGGCAGCTCGAGCACGCGCTGGGCACGGGCACGCTCGCCGTCGCCGGCGTCGCCTTCCTGTCCGTCGTCCGCGAGGGCCTGGAGACGACGCTGCTGTTCTACGCGGCCGCCCAGGGCGCGACGACGTCGGCGACCCCGCTGGTGGCCATCTCCGCGGGCGTGCTCACCGCCGTCGTCGTCGGGATCGGCCTGTACGCGGGCGCCATCCGGATCGACCTGTCGCGGTTCTTCACCGTCAGCGGGGTGCTGCTGGTCCTCGTCGCGGCCGGGATCCTCAAGTACGGGGTCCACGACTTCCAGGAGGCCGGGGTGCTCCCGGGCCTGGACGTGCTCGCCTTCGACATCTCGGGCGTCCTGGACCCGAACAGCTGGTACGGCGCGGCGATCGCCGGGATCTTCAACGTCACCGCGGCCCCCACGGTGCTCGAGACGGTCGCGTACGTCGCCTACCTGGTGCCGGTGCTCGTCGCCTTCCTCTGGCCGGCCCGCACGCCGGCCGCCCCGAAGCCCTCCGGCGCCGACCCGGCCCGGACCCCCACCCAGCCGTCGGAGACCACCCAGCATGTCCGTGCGTGACCGCCGCCTCCCCCTGCTCACCGCCGGCCTGCTGGCCGCGCTGACCACCGCCGCCTGCTCGTCGGCCGACGGCGGCTCCGGCGCCGCGTCCGCCGGCGGGCAGGCGGCCGACACCGTCGCCGTCGCCGCCACCGACGACGCCTGCGACGTCGCCAGCAGCGAGCTGCCGGCCGGGACGCACAGCTTCGCGGTGACCAACTCCGGCGACCAGGTGACCGAGTTCTACGTCTACGCCGAGGGCGACCGGGTCATGGGCGAGGTGGAGAACATCGCGCCGGGCCTGACCCGCGAGCTGCTCGTCGAGCTGCCCGCCGGCAGCTACGAGACCGCCTGCAAGCCGGGCATGGTCGGCGACGGCATCCGCGGCGACCTCACCGTCACCGGCGAGGCCCGGTCGCTGTCGGAGGACGAGACCCTCGCCCAGGCGAGCGCGGACTACCAGCGCTACGTGCAGAGCCAGACCGGCGCGCTGCTCGAGCAGACCACCGCCTTCGTGGACGCGGTGGAGGCGGGCGACGTCGAGGGCGCCAAGGCGCTGTACCCGGTCGCGCGCACCTACTGGGAGCGGATCGAGCCGGTGGCCGAGGTCTTCGGCGACCTCGACCCGCTCATCGACGGCCGCGAGGGCGACCAGGCCGAGGGCGAGGACTTCACCGGCTTCCACCGCATCGAGCAGGCGCTGTGGGTCGGCGGCACGACCGAGGGCATGACCCCCTACGCCGACCAGCTGCTCGCGAACGTGCAGGAGGTCGTCGAGCTCGCCGACGACACGACGCTGGAGCCGCTGCAGCTGGCCAACGGCGCCAAGGCCCTCCTCGACGAGATCGCCACCGGCAAGATCACCGGCGAGGAGGACCGCTACTCGCACACCGACCTGTGGGACTTCGCCGCCAACCTCGAGGGCTCCGAGGCCGCCGTCCAGGCGCTGCGCCCCTACCTCGAGGAGGCCGACCCCGACCTGGTCGCGGAGATCGACGAGCGGTTCGCCGCCACCGAGGCCGAGCTCGGGCAGTACCGCACCGAGGGCGGCTGGACGCTGCACGACCAGCTCACCGAGGAGCAGCTCCGCGGCCTGTCCGACAGCATCACCGCGCTGTCGGAGTCGGTCAGCCAGGTCGCGGCGGTCGTCGCGGACCAGTGACCCGCGGCACACCGGCGCCGGGGACGCGCCGGTGTGCGCGGGACGTTGCGCCCTGCGAGACCGTCCCCGTCCCGAGGAAGCCATGACGGAGCCCACCGCCGACCAGCCGGCCGCGCCGCAGCGGCCGGGTCTGTCCCGCCGCCGCCTGCTGGGCACCCTCGGCGTCGGCACCGCCGGTGTCCTCGCCGCGGGCGCGGCCGGCGGCGTCGTCGGCCGGGCGACCGCCGAGGGCCCGGCGGGCGGAGCCCAGGCGGCCGGACCGGCCCCGACCGACGCGGTGCCCTTCCACGGCGAGCACCAGGCGGGGATCGTCACGCCCGCCCAGGACCGGCTGCACTTCGTCGCCCTCGACGTCACCACCGACAGCCGCGACGACCTCGTCGCGCTGCTGCGGGACTGGACCGAGGCCGCGCGGCGCATGACCGCGGGCCGGGACGCCGGACCGGTCGGCGCCGTCGACGGCGAGCGGTACGCCCCGCCGGACGACACCGGCGAGGCGATCGGCCTGCCGCCGTCCGGGCTGACGATCACCGTCGGCTTCGGGCCCACGCTGTTCACCACCGCCGACAGCCGCGACCGCTTCGGCCTCGCCGCCCGCGGGCCCGCGCCGCTGGTCGAGCTGCCGTCGTTCCCCGGCGACCAGGTCGACCCCGCGATCAGCGGCGGTGACCTGTGCCTCCAGGCCTGCGCCAACGACCCGCAGGTCGCCGTCCACGCCGTCCGCAACCTGGTGCGCATCGGCGCCGGGGTGGTCAGCGTGCGCTGGTCGCAGCTGGGCTTCGGCCGGACGTCGTCGACCAGCACCGGCCAGGCCACCCCGCGCAATCTGTTCGGGTTCAAGGACGGCACCGCCAACCTCAAGGCCGAGAACGGCAGCGCGCTGGACCGGTTCGTGTGGGTCGGCGACGACGACGGCGAGGGGGGCCGGGCGGACTGGCTGCGCGGCGGCTCCTACCTGGTCACGCGGCGGATCCGGATGCTGGTCGAGCCGTGGGACAGCTCCTCGCTGGACGAGCAGCAGCGCACCATCGGCCGTACCAAGGGGAGCGGGGCACCGCTCGGCCAGCGCGCGGAGTTCGACCCGGTCGACTTCACCAAGCAGGTCGACGGCGAGTTCGCGATCCCCGAGACCAGCCACGTCTTCCTCGCCCACCCGACCAACTCCGGGACGGCGATCCTGCGGCGCGGCTACAGCTTCGTCGACGGCTCCGACGGCCTGGGCCGGCTCGACGCCGGGCTGTTCTTCATCGCCTTCCAGCGGAACCCGGAGACCGGCTTCGTGCAGGTGCAGCGCAACCTGCGGACGGACGCGATGAACGAGTACGTCCGGCACACGTCGTCGGCGGTGTTCGCCTGCCCGCCCGGCGTCCGCGACGACGCCGACTGGTGGGGCCGCGCCCTCTTCGAGTCCGCCTGAGCCGGCCGGCCACCGGCGTGTCACCGGGGCGTCGTCGGCGCGTCGCCGTGTCGATGCCGAGCCGTGACGCACGGGACTCCCCGGACGGGTGGGACTGCTGGGAGGATGTGTGGTCTCGGAAGGACCGGGCACCTCCGCGGACGAGGACCGGTACGCCGGGACGGACGGCGTCGGCAGCAGGGCCGGCAGGGATGGGAGAGGTCCCGTGGTGGAACCGGGTCGCCGGATGCTCGGTGACCGCTACGAACTCTCCCGGCTCATCGCCGCCGGTGGCATGGGCCAGGTCTGGCGCGGCACCGACGTGCTGCTGCACCGCCCGGTCGCGGTCAAGGTCCTGCGCAGCGAGTACACCGGCGACCCGACGTTCCTCGCCCGCTTCCGCGCCGAGGCCCAGCACGCCGCGGCGCTGAACCACCCGAACATCGCCGCGGTCTACGACTACGGCGAGACCGAGGCCGGGGACACCGGCGAGACACTCGCCTACCTGGTCATGGAGCTGGTCGAGGGTCAGCCGCTGTCGGCGCTGCTGCGCCGCGAGGGCCGGCTGGACACCTCCACCACCCTGTCGGTGCTCGGCCAGACCGCCGCCGCGCTGTCCGAGGCGCACCGCGCCGGGCTGGTGCACCGCGACGTCAAGCCCGGCAACATCCTCGTCCGCGCCGACGGCAGCGTGAAGATCACCGACTTCGGCATCGCCTGGTCGGCCGGCAGCGTCCCGCTCACCCAGACCGGCCAGGTCATCGGCACGCCGCAGTACCTCTCGCCGGAGCAGGCCGAGGGGCACCTGGCCACCCCGGCCAGCGACGTCTACGCCCTCGGCCTGGTCGGCTACGAGTGCCTCACCGGGCACCCCGCCTTCGACGGCGACAACGCGGTCACCATCGCGCTCAAGCAGCTGCGCTCGGACCCCGAGCCGCTGCCGGACACGCTGCCCCGCGACGTCCGCACCCTCATCCGCCGCGCGCTGGCCAAGGACCCGGCCGCCCGCATGCCTGACGGCGCCGCGTTCGTCGCCGCGGTCGAGGACGCCCGCGCCGGGCGGCTGCCGGACCTCGAGCCACCGGCACCGGCGCCCGCGCCCGTCCCGGCCGCCGCGCCGGCCGGGGTGGCGGTCGCCGCCGTCCCGGTCGCCGCCGTCCCGGTCGCCGTCGACGCCGGCCCGCCCACCCAGGCCGCCCCCGGCCCGTCCGGCGTGCTCCCCGGCCCGGGCGGGCAGCGGCGCAGCAGCCCCCCGCCACCGCCCCGCCACCGCGTCGCGGCGGTCCTGGTCCCGCTGCTGGCGCTGCTGCTGGGCGCCGGGCTGGCCGGCGTCGTCTTCACCGCCCTGGGCGACGACCCCGGCTCCCCGACCGTCGTCGCCGCGCAGACCCGCGACAGCGAGGACGGCGTGGTGCTCGAGGCCGGTGACTACGTCGGCCGGCCGATCGACGACGTCGCCACCCAGCTGTCCGCGCTGGGCCTGGGCGTGGAGCGGCGCGAGCAGGTGACCGGGTCCGCGGTCCCGGGCCGGGTGCTCGGCGTCTCGCCCGAGGGCGTGCGCCTCGAGCCCGGCGACGACGTCGTCGTCACCTTCGCCGTCGCGCCGGCCGGTGGCCGCGGCTCCCGGCCGGCGCCCACGGGGCAGGGTGGCGACGGCGGCGTCTCGGCCGTGACCGGCGACAGCACGCCCGGCACGGTGGTCGAGCCGGTCCCGCCCGCGACGGACCCGGCTCCGGGGACGGCGGTCCCGGAGCCGACCGAGGCCGCCACCCCGACCACGACCACCGCGCCCGGCTCGTCCGCGACCGGCTCCCCGTCGGACACGACGACCACCACGCCGGCGACGCCCACCGGCACCACCGCCACGAGCTCGAGCACCCCCACGTCGTCGTCGCCGGTGACCGGCACCGCCGGGACGACGAGCGGGACCACCTCCGCCGCGGGAGACTCCACCAGCCGCTGATCCGGAACCGAGGAGGTGCGATGCACGGCAGGCCTGCACGTCGCGTCGTCGCCGGCCGCTACGAGCTGCTGGGCCTCCTCGCCACCGGCGGCATGGGCCAGGTCTGGCGCGCCCGGGACGCCCTGCTGGACCGGCCGGTCGCGGTCAAGCTGCTGCGCAGCGAGTACGTCGAGGACGAGACCGTCCGCACCCGGTTCCGCACCGAGGCGCGCCTGGCCGGCCGGCTGCTGCACCGCAACATCGCCGCGCTGCACGACTACGGCGAGGTGGTGACCGAGGACGGCGAGGTCTGCGCCCACCTGGTGATGGAGCTCGTCGACGGCGAGCCGCTGTCGGCGCTGCTCGCCCGCGAGGGGCGGCTGCCGGCGGAACGGGTGCTGGACCTGGTGGGGCAGACCGCCGCCGCCCTGGCCGCCGCGCACGCCGCCGGCGTGGTGCACCGCGACGTCAAGCCGGGCAACGTGCTGGTCGGCTACGACGGCGTCGTCCGGATCACCGACTTCGGCATCGCCTGGTCGGCGGGCAGCGCCCCGCTGACGCGCACCGGCCAGGTGGTCGGCACCGCCCACTACCTCTCGCCCGAGCAGGCGGCCGGCGGCAAGGCGGGGCCCACCAGCGACGTCTACGCACTCGGGATGGTCGCCTACGAGTGCCTGGCCGGGCGGCGGGCCTTCGACGGCGAGCACCCGGTGCAGATCGCGCTGCGGCAGATCCGCGACGAGCCGGACCCGCTGCCCCGTGACGTGCCGGAGCCGGTGCGGGAGCTGGTGGCGCGGATGCTGGCCAAGGACCCCGCCGGCCGGCTCGCCGACGGCGCGGCGGTGTGCCGGGCGGTGGAGACCGTCCGCGCCGGCCGCCCGCTGCCGCCGGCGCCGCCACCGGTCACCGCGCCGCTGCCGCCCGTGGTGTCCCCGCGGGCCGTGTCCCCGCCGGCCGTGGCCGCCGCTCCCGCACCGCGCCGCAGGGCCGGGCGGGTCCTCACCGGCATGGCGACCCTCGCGGTCGGCGCCGCCCTCGGGGTCGGCGTGCTGGAGGTGACCGCGCCGGGGTCCTCGCCGGTGCCGGCGGCCGAGGCGGGGTCCCCGGCGGACGCGGGCACCGACGTGCGGCGGGTGGACCTGGTCGGCCGGTCCGCCGACGAGGTGGAGGAGCAGCTGGTCGCGGCCGGGCTGAGGGTGCGCCGGGTGGTGGTGGAGACCGCCGACGCGGCCCCGGGCGTCGTCACCGGGGCGACCCCGGTCGGGCGGCTGACGCCGGGGGAGACGGTCACGCTGACGGTGGCCGCGGCGGTGTCCCGGCCCGAGTCCGGGCCGTGGTCCCCGCCACCGTCGTCGTCGCCACCGTCGTCGTCGCCGCCGTCGCCGCCGCCCTCGTCGCCGTGGCCCTCCGTGCCGTCCTGGGCGGTGGACTCCGCCCCGGTCACGGAGGTGGCCGAGCCGGTGACGCCCGCCGCGCCGGAGCCGGACCCCGTCCCGCCGCCGGCGGCCGGGGACGAGGCGGACGCCCAGGACCCCGGCGAGGGGGACGGCGACGGCGAGGTGGACGGCGACGGCGGGGGGAACGGGAACGCCGGCGGCAACGGACGGGGCAACGGACGGGGCCGCGTCCGCTGAGCCGCCGGCGTCGGTCAGCGACGGCGGCCGGGCACCAGCCAGGCGGCGAGGGCCACGGCCCCCAGTGCGGCGGTGAGCAGGAAGCCGCGGTCGGTGTCGGCGTGGGGGAGGACGACGAGCACCCAGAAGACCGCCAGGCCGGCGGCCCCGCCGAGCGCCAGCCGCTCCGCGGTGAGGGGGCCCAGCCGCAGCGCCGGCACCAGCCGCGACAGCGCGGCCGCGCCGCCGAGCAGCGCGCAGACGGTGGCGAACGCCGCCCACGCCGGGACCTGACCCCACAGCGGCGGGCCGTCCAGGCGCAGCGCGAGCCCGAGCTCGAGCAGCACGAGGCCGAGCCCCGCCAGGCCGGCGCCGACCAGCGCGGCGCGGTCGCGGGACCGGCGCGGCGCCCGGGGGCGCGCCGGCTTCCCGGGCCGGGCGGCCGGGGCCTCCTGCGGGCCGGCGGCCGCCGGCGGGGGCACCGGCGGGGCGCCGAGCAGCGAGTCCAGGGGGCCCGTGGGCTGCGGCCCGGTCGGCTGGTAGCCGGCGGGCGCGTGGTGGACGGGCTCGTGGTGGACGGGCTCGTGATGGGCCGGTGTGTGGTGCACCGGCTCGTGGTGGAGCGGCGCGTGGTGGGACGGCGCGTGGTGGGACGGCGCGTGGTGGGACGGCTGGTGGTGGGCGGGCTCCGGCGTCGCTGCCGGCTGGGGCGTGGTCACCGGGTACGCGGGCGCCGGCAGGACCGACGGCGGCACGGCGGGCGCGCCCGGGTGTCCGGCGAGACCCGCGGCCGTCGCACCCTCCCCGGTGGTGGGGATCTGCTGCGTGCGCGGGCCGGCCGGCGGGGGCGAGGTGGTCACGGGTGCTCTCTCCTCCTGGGACGCGGGCGACCGGTCCCGCACGGGGTGGGACCGGTCCTCCCCGCACGCTAGCGGCGGTCCGCGCCCGGCCCGGGGAGGTGCGACGGCGGGTCCGGCGGTCCGCCTCGCACCCGGCGGGGAGGACGTCGTCCTCCTAGGGTCGGGCGGGTGGGCACGCGCGCGGGCATCGTCGTCACCGGCACCGAGGTCCTGACCGGCCGGGTCGCCGACCGCAACGGGCCGTGGCTCGCCGAGCAGCTGCGGCAGGCCGGCGTCGACGTGGGCTCGGTCCTCGTCGTGGGCGACCGGCCCGACGACGTGCGCGGCGCGCTGGCCTGGTTCGCCTCCTCCGGCGTCGAGCTGGTGATCACGACGGGCGGCCTCGGGCCCACCGCCGACGACCTCACCGCCGCCGTCGTGGGCGAGGTGCAGGGCAGGCCGCTGGACGTCGACCCGGAGCTGGAGCAGCGCGTCGCCGCCGTCGTCGAGCGGCTGATGGCCCGCCGCGGCTGGCGGTCGGACCCCGAGGCGACCGCGGCCGGCGTCCGCAAGCAGGCGATGGTGCCCGCCGGCGCCACCGTGCTGGAGCCGGTGGGGACGGCGCCGGGCCTCGTCGTCCCGCCCGCCGACGGCCGCACCGGGCCGGTCGTCGTCGTCCTGCCCGGGCCGCCGTCGGAGCTGCAGGGGATGTGGCCGGCGGCGCTGGCGGCCGGGCCGGTGCAGGAGGTGCTGGCCGGGGCGAGGGAGCTCCGCCAGGAGACGATCCGGCTCTGGGGGACGCTGGAGGCGCAGCTGGCCGCCACCCTCCGGGAGCACGAGCACGAGCTCGGCGGGCTGGAGGTCACCACCTGCCTGCGCGAGGGCGAGCTGGAGATCGTCACGCGCTTCGCGCCCGAGGCGCAGCCCGCGTACGACCGGCTGGCCGCCGTGCTGACCGAGACGTTCGCCGCGACGCTGTTCTCGACCGGGCCCACCCTCGACGAGCTGGTGGCCGGTGCGCTCGCCGACCAGGGCCTGACGATCGCCACCGCCGAGTCCTGCACCGGCGGGCTGCTGGTCGCCCGGCTCATCGAGCGGGCCGGGTCCTCGGCCTACGTGCTCGGCGGGATCACCTCGTACGCGAACTCGGCGAAGGAGCAGCTGGTCGGGGTGCCGGGGGAGGTGCTCGCCGAGTACGGCGCGGTGAGCCCGCAGGTGGCGCTGGCGCTGGCCGAGGGGGCGCGGGCACGGTTCGGGGCCGACGTCGGCGTCGGGGTCACCGGCATCGCCGGGCCCGGCGGCGGGACGCCGGACAAGCCCGTGGGCACCGTGCACCTGTGCGCCGTCGGCCCGGTGGGCCAGCAGGCGCGGTCGGTGCGGCTGCGCGGCTCGCGGACGGCGGTGCGCGAGCGCTCCGTCGTCCTCGCGATGCACATGCTGCGCCAGCTGCTGCTCGGCGGCCCGCCGGCCTGACCGTGCCGCCGTCCGCGGTGCGTGCGGCGGGTCCGTCGCGGGCAGGGAGGGCGGCATGACGACCGTGACCCTGCACGCCACCGGCCCGGTGTCACCCGCGGAGGCGTGGGAGCGCTACGCCCGGCCCGCCCGGTGGCCGCAGTGGGCGCCGCAGATCACCGGCGTCGAGGTGCCGGGGCCCCGGCTCGCCGCCGGGGTGAGCGGGCGGGTGCGCGGGCCGGTGGGGGTGACGCTCCCGTTCGTCGTCGAGTCGGTGGACGAGGCGGCACGGCAGTGGGCGTGGACGGTGAGCGCCGGCCCGGTCCGGCTGCACCTGCTGCACTGGGTCGCCGACGGTCCCGACGGCGGCAGCACCACCGGCCTGCGCATCTCCGGCCCGGCGCCGGTCGTGGTCGGCTACGCCCCGCTGGCGCAGCTGGCGATCGGCCGGTTGGTCCGTCCGCTCGACCAGCGGAGTGCCGGACAACCGGTCTGACCTGCGGGAACTGTCGTACCCCGGCCGTAGCGTGCGGGGTGTGGAGGAGGTCGCGGAGTACCGGTCGCCGGTCGAGCAGGCGTTGCTCGACGCGGTGATCGAGCTGCCCGCACCCTTTCGCCGGCTGCCGGTGGCGCTGCTGTCGCGGGAGCAGAAGGCCGCCGAGCTGCAGCGGGTGGCCGCGCTCAAGGCGATGACCGCCGCCTACGAGGCGGAGCTGGTCCTGGGCCTGGCCGACGACTCCCCGGCCGATCTCGATCCCGCGCCGGGCGCCCCCGGCGCCCGGACGGGCTCCTGGGCGCCGGATGCCGAGCTGCCCGGGGTGTCGGAGTTCTTCACCGCCGAGCTGGCGCTCGTGCTCAACGTCGGCCGGGGCACCGCCTCCCACCTGGCCCACCGGGCGTGGACGTACCGCTCCCACCTGCCCGGCACCTGGGCGGCGCTGGCCGCCGGGCGGCTGGACGAGGCCCGTGCCAAGGCGCTGGTCGACGTGCTGGAGCACACGAGCGCGGCCACCGCCCGGACGATCGAGGCCCGGCTGCTGCCGGAGGCCACGTCCCTGACGGTGCGCAAGCTCAAGGACCGCGCGCTGGCGCTGCTGCTCGCGGCCGACGCCGAGGCCATCGACCAGCGGAGGGTGATCGCGCAGCGGCACGCCGACGTGCGGCTGTACGACTGCCCGTTCGACGGCATGGCCACCCTCGCCGCCGACCTCCCGGCAGATGTCGCCGCCGCCAGTCATGCGCTGGTGGATGAGCTGGCGCGGATGCTGAAGGCCGACGGGGACCAGCGGCCGATCGGGCAGCTGCGCACGCTGGTCCTGGCCGATCTGCTGCAGCGCCCGTGGGAGACCGGCCGCCCGCCGGTGAGCGCCCACCTGCAGGTCATCGCCACCCTCGCCGCGCTGGCCGGCCGCAGCGACGAGGCGGGTGCGGTGAACGGGCTGCCGATCACCGCCGCCCATCTGCGTGAGCTGCTCACCCAGCTCGACGCCCTCGGCCTGCGCACCCCGGAGGGCGGGGCGGTCACCCTGGCGCTGGTCGACGACGACGGCACGCTGCGCGCCACCACCCTCGATCAGTTGCGTCGGCTCGCCCGCACCGGCTGCGCCGACCACCCGGCCGACGCCGACTGCGACTGTGCGCTGCTGGACCGCCCGGACGCGACGGACGCCTACGCGCCGTCGGCCCAGCAGCAGGCGTTCGTGCACACCCGCGACCGCACCTGCCGCTTCCCCACCTGCGGCCAGCGGGTCGGCTAGGCCGACACCGACCACGTCGTCCCCCACGCCACCGGCGGCGCCACCGACTGCGCCAACCAGTGCTGCCTGTGCCGCAGCCACCACCGCCTGAAGACCTTCGCCCGCGGCTGGCGCTTCCACATGAGCGCCGACGGGACCCTCACCGTCACCACCCCGTCGGCGATCACGCGGACGACCCGGCCACCGGGGCTGCGACCACCACCGGCCGAACCCGACTCACCGCCGGACCATCCCGGACCACCGTCACCGGCCGACCCGGCCGACGACCCGCCGCCCTTCTGAGTGCCGCCGTCCCGTCGTTCCACGTGGAACTCGCCGGCGGACCAGGGGTGTGACCGCGGTGACAGCGAGGTCGTACGGTGCGCGGCGTGGCTGCGACGCACGAGGTCCTGAACCAGGCCCCGCCGCTGGTCGGGTACGACCCGATCGCCGGGGACGCGGCGCTGCGGGAGGCCTGTCTCCGGCACGCCGACGAGGCGACGCTCGCCTCGCTGGCCGAGCTCGGCGCGCTGGCCGGCAGCGAGCAGGCCCGCGAGTGGGGCCGGCTGGCCGACGAGAACCGCCCGGTGCTGCGCACCCACGACCGGTACGGCCACCGCGTCGACGAGGTGGAGTTCCACCCGGCCTGGCACGAGCTCATGCGGACGGCGTTCGAGCACGGTCTGGCCGGCGCGCCGTGGGCCGCGGCCGACGCCGGTTACCGGCACGCCCACGTACGCCGCGCCGTCGGCTACCTCGGCTGGACGCAGGTCGAGGCCGGCCACGGCTGCCCCGTCACCATGACCTACGCGGCCGTGCCGGCGCTGCGGGCGGCGCCCGACCTCGCCGCCCGCTACGAGCCCGGCCTGACCGCGACCGGCTACCGGTTCGGCCTGACCGACCCCGTCGCCAAGCCGGGCCTGGTCGCGGGCATGGGCATGACCGAGAAGCAGGGCGGCTCCGACGTCCGGGCCAACACCACGCGTGCGGTCGCGAACGCCGACGGCAGCTACGCGCTCACCGGGCACAAGTGGTTCACGAGCGCCCCGATGAGCGACCTGTTCCTCGTGCTGGCCCAGCTCGACGAGGGCGTGTCCTGCTTCCTCGTCCCGCGGGTGCTCCCGGACGGCAGCCGCAACGTCTTCCGCCTGCAGCGCCTCAAGGACAAGCTCGGCGACCGCGCCAACGCCTCCAGCGAGGTCGAGTTCGACGGCACCACCGGCTGGCTGGTCGGCGCCCCCGGCCGCGGCGTCCCGACGATCATCGAGATGGTCAACACGACCCGGCTGGACTGCGTCATCGGATCGGCCGCGACGGTGCGGGCGGCGCTCACCCAGGCGGTCCACCACGCCCGGCACCGCTCCGCCTTCGGCGCGCTCCTGGTCGACCAGCCGCTCATGCAGAACGTGCTGGCCGACCTCGCCGTCGAGAGCGAGGCAGCCACCGCGCTGGCGATCCGGCTGGCCGCCGCGGTCGACGCCGGCGAGAAGGCGTTCCTGCGGCTGGCCGGTGCCGCCGCCAAGTTCCTCGTCTGCAAGCGGACGCCGGGCGTCGTCGGCGAGGCGCTCGAGGTGCTCGGCGGCAACGGCTACGTCGAGGAGTCGGGCATGCCCCGGCTCTACCGGCAGGCGCCGCTCAACAGCATCTGGGAGGGCTCCGGCAACGTCATCGCGCTCGACGTGCTGCGGGCCCTGGGCCGCAGCAGCGAGTCGCTGGCCGCCGTCACCGACGAGATCGAGCTCGCCCGCGGCGTCGACGCCCGCTTCGACGACGCCGTGAAGCGGCTGGCCGCCGAGCTCGGCGACCCGGACGCGCTGCCGCTGCGCGCCCGCCGGATCGCCGGCCTGCTCGCCCAGTGCCTGCAGGGCTCGCTGCTGCTGCGGTACGCCCCGCCCGAGGTCGCCGACGCGTTCTGCGCCACCCGCCTCGGCGGGGACTGGGGGTCGGTGCTGGGCACGCTGCCGTCCGCCGTGCCCGCCGCGCGCATCGTGGAGCGGTCGACCGTTGCCCCTGCCTGAGAGCCCGCGGCTCCACTACCCTCGGGTACGCGTCGCGCACGGACCGACTTCCCATCCTGTCCCGGTCCGGTACCGGTGACCCGCTCGACGGGGTCCGGCGTGCGGCAGGGGGAGAGAGAACGCGTGCACCCATCCGACCGTGCGGGCGCGGCGGCACCGCCGAACCTGCTGGCCAGCGTCCCCGACGCGGCCTGCCACATCGACCGGGAGTGGCGCTTCACCTGGCTCAACGCCGCCCTGGAGGACCTGCTCGGGCGGCCGGCCGACACCCTGCTGGGCCAGAAGGTCCTCGACTGCATCCCGGACCTGCGCGACACCGAGTTCGTGGCGGAGCTCAGGGGCGCCCTCGACGACGGCCACCCCCGCGTGTTCGAGTACCTGCACAGGCCGCGGGACCGCTGGTTCGAGGTCCGCGCCTCCGCCGACAGCACCGGCCTGGTCGTGTTCATCCGCGACGTCGACTCGCGGCACCGCGCGCACGCCGCCCAGGCGCACGCCCTCCGGCAGACCACCGCCGTCCTCGACGCGTACCCCACCCCGACCGTGCTGGTCGACCGCGGCGGCCGGGTCCGCAGCGTCAACCGCAGCTGGGCCGACACCGCGGACGTCGTGCGCGCAGGGGGCTGGGAGCCCGCCGAGGTGGGCGACGACTACCTCGCGCGGATAGGTCAGGGCCTGACCCCGGACGACCTGGCCCGCATCGCCGGCGGGCTCGCCGAGCTGCGGGCGGCGCCGCCCGGAGGACCGACGCGCACCTTCTCCTGCGAGTACTCCATCGAGTCCTCCAGCGGTCGCACATGGTGGCGCATGCAGGCGGCGCGGGTGGAGGAGGACGGCCAGCTCGTCGCCACCCACATCGACATCACCGAGCGGGTCCGCGACCAGGAGCGGCTGGCCTGGCAGGCCCACCACGACGACCTCACCGGCCTGGCCAACCGCGCCCGGCTGCTCGAGCTCGTGGGCGAGGCGCTGGCCGACGAGCGCACCCGCACCGCGCTGCTGTTCCTCGACATCGACGGCTTCAAGACCATCAACGACTCGCTCGGCTCCGAGGTCGGCGACGAGCTGCTGCGCCAGGTGGGCGCCCGGCTGGCCGCCCAGATCCGTCCCGGCGACGCCGTCGGCCGCCTGGGTGGGGACCAGTTCGTCGTCCTGGCCCGCTCCTGCGACACCCCGGAGGCGGCGTCGCTGGCCTTCCGGCTGCAGCGCTCCTTCGCCCGCCCGTTCATCGCGCTGGGGGTCTCGGTGCCGGTGTCGGCCAGCATCGGGGTCGCCGTCGCCCAGCCCGGGCTGCGGCACGCCCACCAGCTGCTCAGCGACGCCGACGCCGCGAGCTACGCCGCGAAGGCGGCCGGCCGCGACCGCGTCCACCTGTTCTCCCCGGGGCTGCGCGACGCCGCCCGCTGGCGCATGGACGTCGCCACCCGGCTGCGCGACGGCGCGCTCGACCAGTTCGTCGTCCACTACCAACCGGTGGTGCGCCTGGACACCGGCGAGGTCGAGGGCGTCGAGGCGCTGCTGCGCTGGCAGCACCCCGAGCGCGGCCTGCTCTCGCCCGACGCCTTCCTCTCCGTGGCCGAGGAGACCGGGCAGCTGATCCCGATCACCCGGTGGCTGCTGCACGAGACCACCCGCCAGGCCGCCGAGTGGGCCGCGCAGGGCCTGTCGCTGCGGATGGCGGTCAACATCAGCGCCCGCCACTTCTCCGCCGAGACGCTGGTCCGCGACGTCCGGACGGCGCTGCACGAGTCGGGCCTGGCGCCCGAGCAGCTGATGCTCGAGCTGACCGAGACCAGCGTCGCCGAGGACCCCACCCGCGCCGAGGACCAGCTCGCCGTCCTGCGCGGCTTCGGCGTGCGGGTGGCCATCGACGACTTCGGCACCGGCTGGTCCTCCCTGGCCCAGCTCATGGCGCTGCCCATCGGGACGCTCAAGATCGACCGGTCGCTGATCACCGCCGCCGAGCGGCTGGCCTCCGGCGGCACCGGCGCGGTCCTCGGGGCGATCGTCGAGCTCGCGCACACCCTGGGCATCCGGTCGGTGGCCGAGGGCGTGGAGACCGCCGAGCACCTGCGGATGGTCCGCGAGGCCGGCTGCGACTCCGCCCAGGGCTACCTGCTCGCCCACCCCATGAGCGCCGAGGACGTCGAGCGCTGGGCGGACCGGGTGCGGGCCGGCGGCGGCGACTCCTGCGCGCTGGCCCTCGCCGGCCGGCTGCGCTGAGGGGGCTGCCCTGAGCGGACAGGGGGGAGGGGACCGGCGGTGACCGGTCCCCTCCGCCGGCGCGCCGTCCGCCGGGCGACCGCCCCGGCCGGCCCGCCGCCGGTCGTCGCACCGCCCGCCGTCCCGCCCGTCGTCGTCCCGCCGGTGCCGGACACCCCGGACACCCCGGACACCCCGGACACCCCGGACGGCACCGGCACGGACGCGGCGGCGACCGGGCAGACTGCCCCCGTGACCGCGACCAGCGAAGAGACGCCCCTCGCCGAGCCCCGGGCCGACGGCGGCCGGGGGCGGCCCGCGCTGGACCTGCTGATCTGGGACGCGCCGAACATCGACATGACCCTGTCGACGGTCATCGGCGCCCGCCCCACCGCCGCCTCCCGGCCGCGCTTCGACGCGATCGCCGCCTGGTTCGTCGACGGCGCCGGCGACCCCGCCGCGCCGGACGCGCCCGAGGTCGAGGCCTGCGTCTTCGCCAACATCCCGCCGGTCGTCGGCTCGCTGCAGCGCTGGGTGGAGGCGCTGCGCGGCTTCGGCTACGCCGTCTTCGCCCGGCCCAAGAGCCAGCCCGACGACGACATCGACCAGGCGATGCTCGACCACATCGAGGTCCGCGCGCACAGCCACCGGCTGCGGCGGCTGGTCGTGTTCTCCGGCGACGGGCGCAACTTCGCCGAGCCGCTCGAGGAGCTCGCGCGGACCGGCACCCAGGTCGTCGTCGTGGCGTTCAGCGAGGTCGCGGGCTACGCCATCGGTTCGGACCTGCTGGAGTTCATCGACATCGAGGACGTCCCCGGCGCCTTCGCCGCGCCGCTGGACCGCGTCCGGCTCGACGCCCTGCCGCCGGACGGCGCGTGGCTGCGGCCCACCCGCAGCCTGCGGGACTTCGTCTCGAACTGGACCGCCCGCCGCAGCAGCTGAGCCACCCTCGTGTCCCCCGGCCCCGTCCGGGGAAGGGAGGGGGCCATGGCGGTCTGCGAGGTCTGCGGCAACGACTACGACATGAGCTTCGAGGTGGTGGCCCAGGGGGCCCGGCACACCTTCGACAGCTTCGAGTGCGCCATCCACCGCATGGCGCCCATCTGCGAGCACTGCGGCGTCAAGGTGGTGGGCCACGGCGTCGTCGTGGAGGGGCAGTTCTACTGCTGCGCGCACTGCGCCCGCGCCGAGCACGACGGCGCGGCGGTGGCCGACTCGGCCTGAACCCCCGGGCTCAGTCCCGCGGGATCTCCGGCGCGCGCGGCTCGGGCACCTGGCTGCCGAACCCCTCGACCGGCTCCAGCCCGGAGGGCAGCCGCGCCCACACGTGCTTGCGGCCGGGGCGCCTCTCCCAGCCGTAGTCGACCGACAGCTGTGCCACCAGGTGCAGGCCCATCCCGCCCAGGGACGGGTCGCGGTCGACGGCGGGCACCGGCGGGCGCTCGGGCGCCTCGTCGCTGAGGTCGAGCAGCCAGCCGGCGGGGCTGGCCACCACCAGCGCGCGGACGTCGCCGCCGCCGTGCCGCAGGGCGTTGGAGGCCAGCTCCTCGAACACCAGCAGCAGCCCGTCGCGGGCGTCCTCGGTCGACGACGTGCTCACCGACGGGTGGGCGATCCGGGCCCGCAGGTCCGCGCGCACCCGGGAGACGACGTGCATGGCCTCCAGCTGCCAGTGCCAGACGTCGCCGGCCACGGAGGGCACCGGAGTGCACGGCCACGCCTCCTGGCCCATGTCCCACCCCTCGCGTCTGCTCCGCCGACCGGCGTCCATCCTGACCGAAAGCGCCCTGGCCCGCAGCGGCGGGCCCGTACGGTCCCCGCCCACGGTGATCGGCCGGGTCCCCGGCAGCGGCCGTTGCGGGCAGGATGGGCCCCGTGGAGGACCTCTGGCGCGCGCTGAGCCGACTGCGGCTCGCCGACCGGGCCCTGGACGACGCGCTCGACGAGGTCACCCGGATCGCCGCCGAGAACGTCCCCGGCGCCGAGTCGACGTCGATCACGCTGATCCGCGGGGACGTGGCCACCACCGCCGCCCACCACGGCGACATGGCGCTGGCTGCCGACGAGCTGCAGTACGAACGGGGCTACGGCCCGTGCATGGACGCCGGGCGCGCCGGGGTCGTCCTGCGGATCGACGACACCCGCACCGAGACGCGCTGGCCGGAGTACGTGGCCCGGGTGGTGGAGGTCGGGGTCCGCAGCTCGCTGTCGATGCCGCTGCCCTACCAGGCCACCACGATCGGGGCGCTGAACATCTACTCGACGCGGCCCGCCGCGTTCGCCTCCGACGGGTCCGTCGAGGCGGCCCGCCAGGTCGCGGAGGCGGTCGCCGTCGCCGTCGCCAACGCCGACGCGCACGCCCAGCTCGGCGAGCACGCCCGCAACATGGAGCTGGCGATGCAGTCCCGCGCGGTCATCGAGCAGGCCAAGGGCGTGCTCATGGCGCAGCGGCACGTCGACGCCGACGCCGCCTTCGAGCTGCTGCGCGAGGCGTCCCAGCGCTACAACCGCAAGCTGCGCGACATCGCCACCGGGATCGTGGCCTCCACGCAGGACCGGCGCTGAGGCGGACCGGCCCGCCGGCGCGGCTCAGCCCACCCGCGTCGCCAGGTCGGCCAGCCGGCTGACCAGGAACTCCACGGCGGCCGGGCTGTCCACGGTCTCGGCGACGTCGACCGCGGTGGGGGAGTCCGACACCGTCCTGCGGTCGACCAGCGTCTGCCCGCGGGCCGGCCCCAGGGTGGTGTCGACGACGACGTCGCGGCGGACGGTGCCCAGCGTGCCCGGCACGATCGCCTCGGTGAGCGCCAGCGCGTCGTGCACCACCACGCCGGTCGTGCCGTAGGAGGTGCGGGCGTGGTCCAGGTACTGCTGCAGGATCGCCGCCGCCGTCTTCCCGACCGGCCCGGCCGAAGCGAACCGGGCGACGCCGTCCTCGTCGAGGACCGTGGGCAGCGTGACGTCGAGGCCGACGAGCACGGTGGGCACCGTCGAGCCGAGCACCCGCGCCGCGGCCTCCGGGTCGGACCACACGTTGAACTCCGCGGCGGCGGTGACGTTGCCGCCGCGGGCGGCCGAGCCGCCCATGAGCACCAGCCGGTCGATCCGCTCCGCCGCCTCGGGGTAGGTGGCCAGCAGCAGCGCGACGTTGGTCCACGGCCCGATCGCGGCCACCGTCACCGGCTCCTCCGACGCCAGGAGCAGCTCGGCGAGCGCGACGACGGCCGGGCGGGGGTCGACGGCGGCCGGGGAGGGCGGGAGGTCGACGCCGCCGAGGCCCGTGGCGCCGTGGACGTGCCCGGCGCGCTCGGGCTGGGGGAACACCAGCGAGTCGGTGGCGCCCGCGGCCACGGGGACGTCGGAGCGGCCGGCCAGGTGCAGCACCCGCAGCGCGTTCTCGGTGGTCTGCGCGAGGGACACGTTGCCGTGCGTGGTGGTGACCAGGCGGAGGTCGACCTCGGGGCTGGCCAGCGCCAGCAGGATCGCCAGCGCGTCGTCGATGCCGGGGTCGGTGTCGATCACCAGGGGCCGCGGTGCGGGAGGAGCCACCCGGCCATCCTCGCAACCGGGCCCGGGTGCGCCTGCGCCGCGGTCAGCTCCCGGCCCGGCGCCGCGGCAGCGCGGTCACCAGGTACAGCACCACCCCGACGGCGAGCAGGACGCCGGCGAACGCCCAGGTCCGGGCCTCCTGGCGCCACAGCAGCACCAGGCACGAGGCGATGCCGAGCACCGGCACCACCAGCGGCACCCGGAAGTGCGGGGCGTCGACCCGGTCGCGGCGCAGCACGAGCACCGCGGCGTTGGTGCTGACGAAGACGAACAGCAGCAGGAGCACCACCGTGTTGGCCAGCGTGGCCAGGTCCCCGGCCAGGCTCAGGCCCATGGCCACCAGCGTGGTGACGGCGATGGCCACCCACGGCGTCCGGCGGCGCGGCAGCACCCGGCCGAGGACCGCCGGCAGCAGGCGCTGCTCGGCCAGCCCGTAGGCCATCCGGCTGGCCATGATCATCGTGAGCAGGGCGCCGTTGGCGACGGCGACCAGGGCGACGACGCTGAACAGCTCGTCGGGGATGCCGGCGTCGGCGGCGCGGACCACCTCGAGCAGCGGCCCGGTGGAGCCGGCGAGCTCCGCGGGCGGGAGGACGACCGCGGCGGCCAGCCCGACCAGCACGTAGACGACGCCCGCGGTGAGCAGCGCCCCGAACAGCGCCCGCGGGTAGACCCGCCGCACGTCGCGGACCTCCTCGGCGACGTTGGCCGACGTCTCGAACCCGACGAACGAGTAGTAGGCGAGCAGCGCCGCCGACAGCACCGCCGTCGCCGCCGACACCCCGGGCGGGAACTCCACGACCCGGCCCGGGTCGCCGTCGCCGCGCCCGAGGACCACCGCCCCGAGGACGACGACGAGGACCAGGCCCGAGGTCTCCACCAGCGTCATGACCAGGTTGGCGCGCAGGGACTCCCGGATGCCGCGGGCGTTGAGCAGCGCCACCACCAGCAGGAACACCAGGGCGGCCGGGGCGGCGGGCACGTCGAGGAAGACGGTCAGGTAGTCACCGGCGAAGGCCAGCGCCAGGCCCGCGGCGCTGGTGACGCCGGCGGCGAGCATGCAGAAGCCGACGAGGAAGGCGACCACCGGGGAGCGGAACGCCCGCTCCGCGAACACCGCCGAGCCGCCGGCCCGCGGGTACTTCGTGACCAGCTCGGCGTAGGACCCCGCGGTGAGCAGTGCCAGCAGCAGGGCGACCAGCAGCGGCACCCAGATCGCGCCGCCGACCTCCGCGGACACCTCGCCGACCAGCGCGTAGACACCGGCGCCCAGGACGTCCCCGAGGATGAACAGGTAGAGCAGCGGCCCGGTGACGGCGCGGCGCAGCCTCGTGTCCGGCTCGTCCGTGCTGCCCGGCGTCCGGTCGGGTGCCGCCGTCGCGGCCCGCTCGCTCACCGGTCGAGTCTCGGCAGGGCCGCACCCCACCGGCAACCGGACCACACCGTCCGGGGACGCGGGGGACGGGCCGGGGACACGCCCCGACACGCCGGGCGCGCCGGGGCGTGTCCCGGCGTGACCGGAGGCCCCGCAGGGGCTCTCCACGCTCGCGGGCCGTCGACGGGTCGACAAGTGATCGTCGGCAGCGCCGGGTGACCAACGCGCTGGTCAGGGCGTCACAACGGTTGCGTCACGGGGTCTCCAGGACGTGTCCCGACGAGCCGTCCGCGAGGCCCGCCGTCCCTACGGTTCTCCCTGTCCGCAGCACCTTCCCCGGCTGCGGACCAAGACCCTCAGGAGGACGGCATGGCGATCGACCGGGCACCCGCCCCGTCGTCGGCGACCCTGCCGGACGACCTGTCCCTGGCCGGCCTGTTCGGCCTGCTCGACCGGGCGCACGAGCTGCCGCGGCGGTCCCGGCCGCGCCGCGCGGTGACGACCCGCTCGCCGGGCGCCCCCCGCGCGCTGCGCCCGCTGCCGGTGGCCCGCCCGGTGCCCGTGCCCCGGCCGCGTCCCGTCCCGCCGGCCGCGGCCCAGGCGGCCGAGGCGGCCCCGGCCCTGGTGACCCCGGCCCCGGTGACCCCGGCCCCGGTGACCCCGGCCCCCGCGGCCGGCCCCCGCTGGCGCGCGCGGCTGCGGGCCTCGGTCCGGCGGCTGGCCATGTGGGGTGCCGGCCCGGACGGCGCCCACGCCGCCTGGCCGACCGCGCCCGTCGTCGTCCCGCCGGCCGGTCCCGGCCTGGTCCGGCGGCTGGCGCTCTGGGGCGCCGGCCCCGACGGCGCGCACCTGGCCTGGGGCCGGCCCCGCCCGGCCGTCCCGGCCGTCCCGCGGCCTCGCGTCCCGGACGGTCCCGTGGTGCTCACCGAGCTGCCGAGCACCCCCACGATCCGGCCCGCGGCGTCTTCCCCCGCCGCGGCGTCGCTCCCGGCCGGCGCCGGCCGGCCGGTCCCGCCCCGTCCCGCCGCCCCCCGCTCCGCGGGTCCGGCGCTGGCCCCGGCCGGCTGGCCGGCGCGGCCCGCCACCGGGCGGCCGACGGCGCGGGCGCCCGACCCGCCGCGCACCGCCGGTGCGGTGCGCACCCGGGGCGACCCGGGCGGGCACCCGGCGCGGGGTTCGCCCCGGCCACCCCCACCGGCTCCCGGCTGATCCGCAGCGCGCCCCCTCCCCGGGGACGCGCGTCCGCCCCTCGTCGACGTGCTCGACGGGCCCGGCCGCCCCCTTCCCCCCCGCGGGTGGCCGGACCGCCGGCCCGCTCCCCGAGCAGATCCACCCCCGGCCGACCACGGCCGCCCCTGGCCTCCACCGCGGCACCCCGCCGCCGGGCAGACCCCTCCGCACGACGATCCGGCCTCGACCCCCCGCCGACTCACCCACCGGGTGCAGCGCGCGGACCCTCCAGGGAGGCCCCGGACCGCACCGCGAGCGGCGCCCGGCAGCGGGAGTCCACCCGCCGCCCGACAGACGCTCCCGCACGACGATCCGGCCTCGACCGCCCGCCGACCCACCGACCCGGTGCAGCGCGCGGACCCTCCCGGGAGGCCCGGACGAGCGCGGCGCGGCCTGTCCGGCGACGGTCGCCGCGGCGGGAGGACCGGGTCCCGCCGGTACCCGGTGGGGGACGACCCGCCCCGTCGTCCCCCCGGGTCTCTGACCGAGCGCGACCCGGCCAGGCAGGCGCCCGGCCCGCCGGAGGAGGTGGACGCCCGCGGGACCCGGCCACGGTCACGGCCCGGCGCCGCGAGGAGGACGGCGGACGCAGCCCCGCTCCGGGGCGCGCCGCGACGAGACGACACGACGGGCGCTCCCGGGCGGCCCGGACCGGCACCGCCGCCGGCCCGCGCCGCCGGGAGCGCCCGTCCCGCGCGTCGGCACGCGGTGTCGACTGGGGCACACCGGTTGTCCTCCCCGCCCCGGCATGGGAGAAAGGACGGCGGACCACCGCTCCCGCACCGAATGGACTCCCGCTTCCCGTGACCGTCCCCGAGCAGCGTCCGGGGCCATCGGGAGCGACAGACCGCCCGCTGTCCGTGCTGCCCGACGACCCCGACTTCGCCCGGCTGCGCTTCGAGCTGGCCATCGACGCCGCCGGCATCGGCAGCTTCGACTGGGACCTCGAGACCGGCCGGCTCGCCTGGGACGACCAGCTGGTGGCGATCTTCGGCCTCGAGGCCGACGGCTTCGGCGGGACGATCGAGTCCTTCGCCGAGCGCCTGCACCCCGACGACCGGGACCGCACCCTCGCCGCGCTGCAGGAGGCGATCGACACCGTCGGCGCCTACGACGCCGAGTTCCGCGTCGTGCTGCCCTCCGGGGGGACCCGGTGGGTGCAGGGCCGCGGCCGCGCGCTGGCCGACGACCGCGGGCGGGCGGTGCGGCTGCTCGGCGCCGGCATCGACACCACCGACCGGCACGAGGGCGACGCCCGGGTGTCCCGGGTCCTCGAGACGATGCGGTCGGCGTTCTTCGCCCTCGACCGCGAGTGGCGCTTCACCTACGTCAACGCCGAGGCCGAGCGGGTGCTGCACCGCGGCCGCGACGAGCTCCTCGGCGGGGACATCTGGGAGCTGTTCCCCGCCGCCGTCGGCAGCGACTTCGAGGTCAACTACCGGGCGGCCATGGAGGGTGGCGAGGAGCGGGTCTTCGAGGCCTACTACCCGCCGCCACTGGACGCCTGGTACGAGGTCCGTGCCTGGCCCGGTCCCGACGGGCTGTCGGTCTACTTCCTCGACGTCACCGAGCGCCGCGCCGCCGAGCAGCGGGCCCGGGACAGCGCCGCCCGGCTGTCGCTGGTCGCCGAGGTCAGCGCGCTCATGTCGGCGTGGCTGGGCTCCGGCGGCGCCGAGGAGCCGGCGCTGCAGCGGGTCGCCGAGGCCGTCGTCCCCGTGCTCGGCGACTGGGCGATCCTCACGCTGTCCGCCGGCGATGACGGCCGGATGCGCGACGTGGCGAGCTGGCACCGCGACCCGGCGCTGCGGGCGGCCGCGTCGGCCTACGCCGACCTGCGGCTGGCGTCGATCCCCCCCGATGCGCCCGTGCTGCGGGCGCTGCACTCCGGCCGGCTGCTCACCGTCGACGACGTCCCGGCGGCCATCCGCCCCACGCTGCCCGAGGGCGAGGTGCGCGAGGTCTTCGACGCGCTCGCCCCGCGGACGGCGGTCACCCTGCCGCTGCTGGCCCGCGGGCGCACGCTCGGCGCGCTGAGCGTCTACCGCGGCGCCGACCGGCCGGCCGCCAGCGCCGAGGAGGTCGCCGCCGCCCGCGAGGTCGCCGACCGCGTCGCCCTGGCGCTGGACAACGCCCGGCTGTTCGACCAGCAGCGGCGGCTGGCCGAGGCCCTGCAGCGCAGCATGCTCACCGCGCCGCCGCAGCCCGACCACGCCGAGATCGTCGTCCGCTACCAGCCGGCGGTGGAGGCCGCCCAGGTCGGCGGCGACTGGTACGACGCGTTCCTCCAGCCCGACGGGGCGACCGTGCTGGTCATCGGCGACGTCGTCGGGCACGACACCGAGGCCGCGGCGACGATGGGCCAGCTGCGCGGCATGCTGCGCGGCATCGCCTACCGCGGCGACGTCCCGCCCGACGCCGTCCTGGCCGAGCTCGACGCCGCCGTCGACGCGCTGGGCATGCGGACGATGGCCACCGCGGTGGTCGCCCGCGTCGAGCAGACACCGGAGCAGCGCGCCGCCGGGACGACGACGCTGCGCTGGTCCAACGCCGGGCACCCGCCGCCGCTGCTGCTCACCCCCGACGGCGAGGTGCACACCCTGGGCACCGAGCGCGGCCAGCTCATGCTCGGCGTCGACCCGGGCGCCCGGCGCAGCTCGGCCGCGGTGGAGGTCCCCCGCGGTTCGACGCTGCTGCTCTACACCGACGGGCTGGTCGAGGGCCGCGACCTGCTGCTCGACGACGGGATCGGCCTGCTGGGGACCGCGCTGGCCCGCCTCGCCGACCTCCCGCTCGAGCGGCTCGGCGACGCGCTGGTCGCCCGGCTGCGCCCGGAGGGCCTCCAGGACGACGTCGCCCTGGTCGCCATGCGCCTGCACCCCCAGTAGGAGGACCCTCCTGCCCCCACCGCTCGCAGGCCCGCGGCGGGCCCCTGCAGGAGGGCCGTTCCGTCACCTCACCGGGGAGGGAGCACCGCCCAGACGGTCTTGGTGCCGTCGTCCGCGTACCAGCCGTGCGCCGTCGACAGCTCGGCGATGAGGTAGAGCCCCAGGCCGCCCTCGGAGGGGTCGCGGTCGACCGCCGGGGTGGGCGGGGTGCCGGCGGCGCCGTCGGACACCGCGACCAGGAAGGCGTCCCCGGTGTGGCGCACCACCGCCTCGACCGCGCCGCCGCCGTGGCGCAGCGCGTTGGAGGCCATCTCGTCGAGCACGAGGACCAGCCGGTCGCGCACGTCCGGGGAGCCGGGCGCGACGTGCGACCGCCGCAGCTCGTCGCGCACCCGGGGCAGCTCGGCGACGTCGGACAGCTCCCAGGACAGGCCGTCCCCGGCGGGCGGGGGTGACGCCGACGGCCAGGCAGGACCGGCCGTTCCGCGTGTCACCCCGTGCGCTCCTCGTGTCGGCGCCCGGTCGTGGACGCGAAGTCGAACACCTGCGTATGGCTCGCGCGACGGTCCCGTAAACCCGGCTGCGACCAGCGTCACAGGCGCGGAGTGCGGAACGGCACCGCCACGTCGCCGACACGGCTCCGGAACACGGGGCCGGGAGTCCCCCCGGCGTACCGACGAACCCGGCCGAGGAGCACCCGGATGGCCCTCCCCTCCCTGGGGGGGGGGCCCCCCCCCCCCCCCCCCCCCCCCCCCCCCCCCCCCCCCCCCCCCCCCCCCCCCGGCCCCCCCCCCCCCCCCCCCCCCCCCGCGCAGGACCCCACCGACCCCGACGGCCGGCCGCCGTGGAACGTCGCCGTCCCGCTGGGACTGCAGCACGTCCTGGCCATGTCCACCTCGAACCTGGCGCTGGTGCTGGTCGGCCTCTCGCTGCTGCCGCAGGTCGCCGGCGTCCTCGCCGCCATCCCGCCCGCGGTGCTCGGCGGCGGGGTGCTCGTCCTGTTCGGCATGGTCTGCGCGATCGGCGTCCAGATGCTGGCCAGGGACGGCCTGGACACCCGCTCGCTGCTCGTGGTCGCGCTGTCGCTCGCGCTCGGCCGCGGCATCGCCTCGGTGCCGGGGCGCTGGACCGGGTCACCGGGCAGTGGGCGCGCTGTTCGACTCGGGCATCGTCGTCGGGGCCGTCGGTGCTCCCCGGCCGGCCGGGGGCACGTCAGGCGGCGGCGAGCGCGGCGCAGTAGGCGGCGACGACGGCGGGGTCGCGCATCACCGGCCCCATCACCGCCACGCCGCACGCCCCGGCGGCGAGGCAGCCCGCCACGTCGCCGGGGCGCACGCCGCCCAGCGCCAGCACCGGCGGGGCGCCGGGGGCCAGCGCCGCGAGGCCGGCGGTGCCCAGCGCCGGCCCGTAGCCGGGCTTGGAGGCGGTGGGCGCGACGGGGGACAGGGTCACCCAGTCGCAGCCCTCGGCCGCCGCCCGCCTGAGCTCCGCCGCCGAGTGGCAGGAGCGGCCCAGCAGCGGCGGGCGGGCGGCGGGGACCGGGTCGGCGGCGGACAGGTGCACCGCCACCCCCGCCGGCGCCCCGGTCGCGCCGCCCCACACGAGCAGCCCGCCCACCGGGTCGAGCACCGCCCGCAGCTCGCGGGCCAGCTCCGCCCGCTCGGGCAGTGGCAGGTCCTTGTCCCGCAGCAGCACCGCCCGGGCACCGGCCGCCACGGCGTCCGCGACCACCTCGGGGAGCGGGCCGCGCGCCTGCGTCCGGTCGGTGACGACGAGCAGGCGGGGGACGGTCACAGCGCGGGCAGCCCCTCGAACGGCGTCGACGCCTCGGCGTGCCAGCGGCGCGGGATGCGCCCGGCCAGCTTCGCCAGCCGGCCGGCCTCCACCGCCTGCCGCATCGCCAGCGCCATCCGCTCGGGGTCGCGGGCGCGGGTGACCGCGGTGGCCAGCAGCACCGCGTCGCAGCCCAGCTCCATGGCCAGCGCGGCGTCCGAGGCGGTGCCGATGCCGGCGTCGAGGACCAGCGGCACGTCGACGGCCTCCCGCAGCAGCGCGATGGCGTGCGGGTTGCGGATGCCCAGGCCGCTGCCGATCGGCGAGCCCAGCGGCATGACCGCGGCGCAGCCGGCGTCGGCCAGGCGGCGGCCCAGCACCGGGTCGTCGGTCGTGTAGGCGAGCACGGTGAAGCCCTCGGCGACCAGCTGCTCGGCGGCGTCCAGCAGCTCGACGGCGTCGGGGAGCAGGGTGACGTCGTCGCCGATGACCTCGAGCTTCACCCAGTCGGTGCCGAACGCCTCGCGGCCCAGCCGGGCGGTGCGCACCGCCTCGCGGGCGGTCCTGCAGCCGGCGGTGTTGGGCAGCAGCCGGACGCCGGCCCGGTCGAGCACCTGCACCATCGAGCCGGCCGCCCCTCCTGCCCCGGCGACCGCCTCGACCCGCCGCAGCGCCACGGTCACGACCTGGGTGCCCGAGGCGCGCACCGCGGCCTCGAGCGCCTCCAGGCTGGGCACCCCGCCGGTGCCGAGCAGCAGCCGGGAGCCGAACGTCTCACCGCCCAGCTCGAACGGGTCGGCGGCGTCGTCCGGGCCCCCGTGCAGGGTCCCGCCGCGAGCCTGCGAGTGGTGCGGGGGAAGGGGGTCCTTCACTCATCCTCCTGCGGTCGGGGCGAGCACCTCGACGGCGTCGCCGGGGGCCAGCCGGGTCGCCGCCCAGCTGCTGCGGGGCACGACGTCGCCGTTGCGGGCGACGGCCACGCGGTCGTGACCCGCGGCGCGCTGGGCCACGAGGTCGGCCACGGTGGCGTCGTCGGCCAGGTCGGCCGGGGCGCCGTTGACGGTCAGCTGCACGTCAGTCCCTCCGGAAGCGGTCGGCGGTGAACGGGGCAGCCACCGCGGGCAGGGCGCCGGTGACCAGCAGCTCGGCGGTGGCCTCGGCGGTCACCGGGGTGAGCAGGACGCCGTTGCGGTGGTGCCCGGTGGCCAGCACCAGCCCGGGCAGCGACGACGGGCCGAGCAGCGGCGCGTTGTCCGGCGTCCCCGGCCGCCAGCGGGCCAGCGTCTCGGTGAGCTCCAGCTCCGAGACCTCCGGGACGACGTCGATCGCGTCGTGCAGCAGGTCGTGCACGCCGCCGGCGGTGACCCGGGCGTCGAACCCGCGGTCCTCGCTGGTGGCGCCCACGACCAGCCGGTCGCCGGCGTAGGGGACGAGGTAGACGGGCCGGCCGCGGACCAGGGCGCGCACGGTGCCCTCGAGCAGCCCGGCCGCGCCGGCCAGCCGCAGGACCTGGCCCTTGACCGGGCGGACCGGCAGCGGCGGGACGCCCGGGACCTGCCCGCTGCGCGCGCCGAGCGCGAGCACCGTGGCGCCGGCGGCCAGCAGGTCCCCCGTCGCCAGCCGCAGGCCGGCCGCCCGTCCGCCGTCGACGACGACCGCCGCCACCCGGTCGCGCAGCAGGGTCACCCCGGCCGACGCCGCCGCGGCCAGCAGCGCGGCGTGCACCGCCCGCCCGTCCACCGAGTGGTCGCCCTCGACCAGCAGCCCGCCGCGCACGCGGGTCGCCAGCGCCGGCTCGCGGCGGCGGGCCTCGCGCGGGGTCAGCCGCCGCGCGGCCAGGCCGAGCTCGTCCTGGAAGGCGTGCAGCGCGTCGAGCTCGCGGACGTCGTCCTCGTCGAACCCGACCACCAGCGTGCCGGCGGTGCGCAGCCCGACCGGCGTCCCGGCGGCGGCCTCGAGCTCCGCGGCGAACGCCGGCCAGCGGGCGAGGGAGTCCAGGCCCAGCCGCAGCAGCGGCTCCTCGCGGTAGCCGGCCTCGGTGACCGGCGCGAGCATCCCGGCCGCCGCGGCGGAGGCGCCGGTGCCCGGGGCGTCGTCGACGACGGTCACCGACAGCCCGCGGCGGGCGGCCCGCCAGGCCACCGCGAGCCCGACCAGGCCGCCTCCCGCGACGGCGACGTCGGTCACCGCCGGCGGCCCACCAGGACGAGCGGCGCGGTGAGGACGACGGCCACGGCGAGCCCGACCAGCGACGCCGACCAGCCGTTGGCCGGGTCGATGCCGAGGTCGGCCTGCCGCGCGCTCCACCACGCCGTCCAGCCCGCCCCCGGGCCGGGGAAGTACGTGGGCAGGGTCAGCTGGTAGGCGACGAACCCCGCGGCCCACGGCAGCAGGAACAGCGGCCGGGCGGGCGCGGTGTCGGAGGTGTCCCAGCGCCCGCGCGGGGTGAGCCAGTAGGCCACGATCAGCACCCCGGCCAGCGGCACGAACACCGCGCCGATGAGGAAGAGGAACGGCTCGTAGGCGGCGACGTCGAAGGTCAGCGCGAGCAGCGTC
Source organism: Geodermatophilus sp. SYSU D00867 (assembly GCF_054050315.1). Lineage (NCBI taxonomy): Bacteria > Bacillati > Actinomycetota > Actinomycetes > Geodermatophilales > Geodermatophilaceae > Geodermatophilus > Geodermatophilus sp. SYSU D00867. Next base: position 78,354 of record NZ_JBJGZC010000010.1, read on the forward strand.
GCGACCGCACCCACGGCGACGGCGAGCACCCGCCGGTCCAGCCGCGCGACGACGTTCTGCGCCGACACCGCCGTCGAGTAGAGGTTGGCGAACGCCTCGTCGAGCTCGACCGCGACCAGCACGAGCACCGCGACGGCGCCCAGCGGGACGGCCAGCAGCGCGCCGATGACGTCGATGCCCGCGCTGCCGTAGGCGGCCAGCGCCAGCACGCCGAGGGTGAACATGACGACGGTGGCGGCGCCGTAGCCCACCGCCGACCCGACACCGGCGGCGCGGGCGCTGCGGGCGTGGCGGGTGTAGTCGGCGGCCAGCGGCAGCCAGGACACCGGCAGCGCGATGACGATGTCCGCGGCGGTCCAGAACGACGTCGCCCCGCCGCCCTCCAGCGGCGGCAGCGGCTCGGCCAGCACCTGGACGAACAGGTAGGCGACGGCGGCCAGCGCGGCCCAGACGGCGTACCGGGCGAGCACCCGCACGACACCGAGGGGCCGCAGCGCCATCGCGGTGGCCAGCACCCCGGCGGCGACGACGAACGGCCAGCGCGGCGCGTCCAGCACCCGAGCGGCGGCCTCGGCGATGACCACGATCTCGAACGTCGCCCAGCCGACGCACTGCACGAGGTTGAACGCCGTCGGCAGCCAGGAGGTGCGCCGGCCGAGCAGCCCGCGCAGCAACACCATCCCGGGCACGCCCTCCCGCGCGCCGGCGGCAGCCACCAGCCCGAGCAGCGCCGACCCGAGCACCGCGCCGACGACGACCGCGGCGAGCGTGACCGCCAGCGACCGCCCCGGCAGGACGACGAACACCGCCGCCACCGGCAGCAGCAGGCTGACGCCGAGGTTCGCCCACAGGCCGAGGTTGGCGGCCGGGCCCAGCGTGCGCGGCGGCGCCTGGTCGAGGGTCAGGGGTGCGTCCGAGGTACGGACAGCGTCGGTACGGACAGGGTCCGAGGTGCTCACGGCCGCTCCCTACGCCGGCATTACCCGGTCAGGTTCCAGCGGTCGGCGGCGCGCTCAGCCGCCCTCTCAGCCCGGTTGCCCCGAGCTCCCGCACATGGCGGCGCCACCATAGCCACCCCGTAGGGTCGGGCGCCGTGCCGGTCGCCGACCTGCTCGTCCGCCACGCCGACGCCTGGGGCCGAGCCACCCGCCACCCGTTCCTCGACGCCGTCCGCGACGGCACGCTGCCACCCGCCGCCTTCGACACCTGGCTGGTGCAGGACGCGTACTTCGTCGCCGACCTGCTGCGCTTCCAGGCGCGGCTGCTCGCCCGGGCGCCCCGCGCGGCGCAGGGGGTGCTCGCCGCCGGTTGCGTCGCGCTGGTCGCGGAGCTGGACTGGTTCGGCGAGCAGGCCACCGCCCGCGGGCTGGACCTCGACGCCCCGCAGCTGCCGGCCACCATCGCCTACGGGGACCTGCTGTACCGGCTCGACGCCGCCGACCTGCCCACCGCGCTCACCGCGCTGTGGACCGTCGAGCGGACCTACCTCGACGCGTGGTCGGCCGCCCGGCCCGGCGCGGAGCCGTACCGGGAGTTCGTCGAGCACTGGACGGCGCCGGGCTTCGCCGAGTACGTGGCCGGGCTGGAGGCGGTGGCCGGCGGGGCGCCCGACTCCGTCTTCCTCGAGGTGGTCGCGGCGGAGACCGCGTTCTGGCAGATGGCGCTGGACGCGTGACCCTCGCGGCGGACCTCTGGGCGGGCAGCGCCGACCTCGCCGCCGCCGCGCGGGAGCACCCGTTCGTCACCGGGATCGCCGACGGCACGCTGCCGCGCGAGCGGTTCGCCGGGTACGTCGCCCAGGACGCGTTCTTCCTCGAGGCCTTCGCCCGCGCGTACGCGCTCGGGGTGGCGCACAGCCGCGACCGGGCGACGCTGGAGTCCTTCGCCGACCTGCTGGCCGGCGTCCGCGAGGAGCTGCGGCTGCACGACGGCTACGCCGCCCGCTGGGGCATCGACCTGGCCGCCGTGCGGCCCGCCCCGGCGACGCTCGCCTACACCGAGTTCCTGCTGGCCACGGCCGCGCTCGGCGACGTCGGCGAGGTGGCTGCGGCGATGACGCCGTGCATGCGGCTCTACGCGCACCTCGGCCAGGCGCTGGTTCCACGTGCAACAGGGCCGTACCGGGAGTGGGTCGACACCTACGCCGACCCCGGCTTCGAGGAGCTCGCCGCCACGCTCGAGGCGCTGCTGGACCGGCTGGCCGCCGGCACCCCGGCCGTGCGCCGGGCCTACCGGCGGGCGATGGAGCTCGAGGTGGCCTTCTTCGACAGCGCCTGGCGGCCCGGGGGTAGCGTCGGCGGGCAGTGACTCGGGGTGTCCGCCGTCCGGCGGGCTGAGAACACACCCGTCGAACCTGTCCAGGTCATGCTGGCGAAGGGATGTCACGGCGTGGATGCCGCTGCTCTGACCGCTGCCCGTCAGGCCCTGACGGGCGCCGCACCGCTGGTGCACTGCCTGACCAACACCGTCGTGCAGACGCTGACGGCGAACGCGCTGCTCGCCGTCGGCGCGGCCCCGGCGATGGTCGACGAGCCGCTGGAGGCCGAGGGCTTCGCCGCGGTGGCCTCGGCGGTGCTGGTGAACGTCGGCACCGTCAACCAGCGCACCGCGCAGGCGATGCGGCTGGCCGCCCGCTCGGCCGCGGCCGCCGGCACGCCGTGGGTGCTCGACCCGGTCGCCGTCGGCGCGCTGCCCTACCGCACCGAGCTCGCCGCCGAGCTGCTGGAGGCGCGCCCGGCCGTCGTCCGCGGCAACGCTTCCGAGGTCATGGCGCTGGCCGGCGCCGGGACCGGCGGCCGCGGCGTCGACTCCACGAACGAGGCCGACGAGGCGCTCGACGCCGCCGTCGCGCTGGCCGGGCGCACCGGGGGAGTGGTCGCCGTCAGCGGCGAGGTCGACGTCGTCACCGACGGGACCCGCACCGTCCGGGTGGGCGGCGGCTCGGTGCTGCTCACCCGCACCACCGGCGCCGGCTGCGCGCTGGGCGCGGTGGTCGCCGCCTACGTCGCGGCGACCGGCGACCCGCTGACCGGCGCGGTCGCCGGGCACGCGCACGTGGCGCTCGCCGCCGAGGCCGCGGCCGCCGTCGCCGGCGGGCCGGGGACCTTCGCGCCGCTGTGGCTCGACGCGCTCGACGCGGTCACCGACCTGTCCGCCGCGCGGGTGGACCCGTGAGGCCGGCGTTCGACCCCACGCTCTACCTGGTCACCGACACGGCGCTGGCCGGGCCCCGGAGCGTGCCCGACGTCGTCCGGGCGGCGGTGGCCGGCGGGGTGACCGCGGTGCAGGTCCGGGACAAGACGGCGTCGTGCCGGCAGCTGTACGCGCTGACGCTGTCGGTCAAGGAGGTCCTGGCCGGCACGGGCGTGGCGCTGTTCGTCAACGACGACGTCGAGGTCGCGCTGATGGCCGGCGCCGACGGCGTGCACGTCGGGCAGGACGACACGCCGGCCGCCGAGGTCCGCGCGCGGATCGGCCCCGACCGGCTGCTCGGGCTCTCGGCCGGGTCCGACGAGGAGCTCGCCGTCGCGCTGGCGCTGCCGCCGGGGACCGTCGACGTCGTCGGCATCGGGCCGGTGTGGTCCACCCCCACCAAGCCGGACGCGGGCACCGGCCTGGGGCCGGAGCGGGTGGCGGCGCTGGCGGCGGAGGCGGCGGCCGGCGGGCTGCGGTCGGTGGCGATCGGCGGCATCGACGTCGAGCGGGCGCCGCTGGTCACCGGCGTCGACGGGATCTGCGTCGTCTCGGCGGTGTGCGCCGCGCCCGACCCGGCCGCCGCGGCGCGGGCCCTGCGGGCGGCCCGGTGACCGGCCGGGCGGGGGTGCCCGTGGCGCTGACCGTCGCCGGCAGCGACCCCAGCGGCGGCGCCGGCATCCAGGCCGACCTCAAGACGTTCAGCGCGCTCGGCGTCTACGGCACCGCCGTCCTCACCGCGCTGACCGCGCAGAACACCCGCGGCGTCACCGGCGTGCACCCCGTGCCCGGCGCGTTCGTGGGCGAGCAGGTCCGCACCCTGCTCGACGACGTGACCGTGCACGCGGCCAAGACCGGCATGCTCGGCACCGCCGACGTCGTCCGGGCGGTCGCCGCGGCCCTGGCCGGTCGCGCCGCCGGGCCGCTCGTCGTCGACCCGGTCATGGTCGCCACCAGCGGCGACCGGCTGGTCGACGACGACGCGATCGCCGCCGTCCGCACGGAGCTGCTGCCGGTGGCCGAGCTGGTCACCCCGAACGTGCCCGAGGCGGCCGCGCTGCTGGACACCGCGCCCGCGACCTCGGTCGACGAGCTCGCCGCCCAGGCGGAGGCGCTGCTGGAGCTCGGGCCCGGCGCGGTGCTGGCCAAGGGCGGGCACCTCGGCGGGGCGGAGAGCGTCGACGTCCTGGCCACCGCCGACGGCGTCGTCGTCACCCGGCGGCCGCGGGTCGACACCACCGCCACCCACGGCACCGGCTGCACGCTGTCCTCGGCGATCGCGGCGCTGGTGGCCCGCGGCGTCGGCGGGCCGGGGCGCTGGGAGCCGGTGGTCGAGCAGGCCCGCGACTTCCTGCAGCGGGCGCTGCAGGCGGGGGAGTCGCTGGGCATCGGCTCCGGCCACGGCCCGGTGCACCACTTCGCCGGTACCTGGCCCGCCTGAGCCCCGCCGCCCGCGGGAATCCCGTTGCGCCCCCCGATAGGACGGACGGGTGGAGATCGTGCGGACCGGCCCCGACGACGCCCGGTTCGCCGCCTGGTGCGGGGTCTGGGCGGCGGCGCAGCGCGCCGACCGTCCCGGCGAGGCCCCGCGGCCGGCGAGCGACCACGTCGCGCTGGGCCGGCGGCTGACCACCCCGGGCGGCGCGCTGCGGGGCACCCACCGGGCCGCGGTCGCCGACGGCGCCGTCGTCGGCGCCCTGCGCCTGCTGCTGCCGGTGCGCGACAACACCTCGGTGGCGTACGTCGACGTCGCCGTGCATCCCGCCGCCCGCCGGCGCGGCGTCGGCACCGCGCTGCTGGCGGAGGCGGCGCGGCTGGCCGCGGCGGCCGGGCGCTCGTCGCTGGTGGCCGAGGTCGACGAGCCCGGGCCGGGCACGGCCGGCCGCGCCTTCGCGCAGGCGCACGGGTGGACCTGCGGCCTGCAGGAGACCCGCCGCGACCTGCTGCTGCCCGTGGACGAGGACCGGCTGGCGGCCCTGGAGGCCGGGGCGGCCGCCGCGAGCGCCGGCTACGAGGTGCTCACCTGGCGGGACCGGACGCCGGACAGGCTGCTCGAGGACCGGGCGCTGCTCGGCCGCCGGATGTCGACGGACGCACCGAGCGGGGACGTGCCGGTCGGCGAGGAGGACTGGGACGCCGCCCGGGTCCGGGAGCAGGAGACCGTCGTCCTGGACCGCGGCCGCACCGTCCTGTCCGCCGGCGCGGTTCGGGACGGCCGGCTGGTCGCCTTCACCGAGCTGCACGTGCCGCTCGCGCAGCCCGAGCGCGCCCACCAAGGCGCCACCCTGGTCCTGCGCGAGCACCGCGGCCACCGCCTCGGCGCCCGCGTGAAGACCGCGGTCCTGCGCGAGCTCGCCGCGACGCTGCCCGAGGTCCGGCGGATCAGCACGTACAACTCCGACACCAACCGGCCGATGGTCGCAGTCAACGAGGCGCTCGGCTTCGTGCGCGCCGGCGGGCTGTCCACCTGGTCGACGCGCCTGCCCGCTTGACGCGGTCCCGGCGTCGCCGGGACCGTGCCGCATGGCGACCGATCGCCCCCGCCCCGTCTTCAGCCGCTGCTACGACCGGGTGAGCCGGCGCCTCGAGGAGGCCGGCATGGCCGACCTGCGCCGCGAGCTGCTCGCCGGGCTGACCGGCGTGGTGGTCGAGGTCGGGTGCGGCAACGGGCTGAACTTCCGCCACTACCCGCCGGCGGTCACCCGCGTCGTCGCGGTGGAGCCCGAGCCGCGGCTGCGGGCCGCGGCCGAGCGGGCGGCGGGGACGGCCGGTGTCGCCGTCGAGGTGCACGCCGGCACGGCCGACGCGCTGCCGCTGCCCGACGGCGCGGCCGATGCCGCGGTGCTGTGCCTGGTGCTGTGCAGCATCCGGGAGCGGGCGGGGGCGCTCGGCGAGCTGCGCCGGGTGCTGGGTGCCGGCGGGGAGCTGCGGTTCCTCGAGCACACCGTCGCCGAGGACCGGCGGCTGCGGCGGGTGCAGCGCCTGGTCGACGCCACCGTCTGGCCGCTGTTCGCGGGGGGCTGCCACACCGCCACCGACCAGGTCGCCGACATCGAGCGCGCAGGCTTCACGGTGCGGCGGGTGCGGCGCTTCGACTTCCCGCCCGCGCGCGTCCGCGTGCCGGCCAGCCCGCACGTGCTGGGGACGGCGGTCGCCTGATCAGTCCCCGCCGCGCGGGCCGGACAGCCGGTCCAGCCGGTAGCCGACGACGGCCAGGGCGTCCTCGACCGCCGACGACGTCCGGGCCACCGCCGACCTCGCCGCCGCCCGCTCCTGACCCGTCGCGCCTGACCGGACCCGCTGGTTGACTCGGCGGATGGTCTCGCCGATCCCAGAACCGGACCCGGTCATCGACCCGACGGAGCCGGTCCCCGACGACCCGGGCGAGCTGCTCCCCGACGCGCCGGAGCCCCTGCCGCCGGCGCCGGTCGAGCCGACGCCGGACGATCCCGGCGGTGACCCCGGCGGGGTCCCGGAACCCGCCTGAGGCCCGCGGCCGGCTCAGAGGACCAGGCCCACCAGCAGGTGGGCGTTGAGGCCGATGATCAGCAGGGCGACCACCGAACCCGCCACCGTGGTCACGCGCCGGTTCACCCAGCCGCCCATGAGGTCGCGGCGGCTGGTCAGCCACAGCAGCGGCACCAGCGCGAACGGGATCCCGAAGCTGAGCACGACCTGCGACCAGACCAGCGCGGTGGTGGGGTCGCCGCCGAGGACGAGCACGGCCAGCGCCGGGGCGAGGGTGACCAGCCGGCGGACGAGCACCGGGACGTGCCGCTTGAGGAACCCGGCCATCACGACCTGCCCGGCGTGCGTGCCGACCGAGGAGGAGGCGAACCCGCTGGCCAGCAGCGCGACGGCGAAGGCCAGCGCCGCGCCGGCGCCGAGCTGGTCGCCCAGGCCCGCGTGCACGCTCTCCAGCGACGCGATGCCGTCGTCGGCGGTGAACAGCTGCGCGGCGATGACCAGCATCGCCGCGTTGACCAGCCCGGCCAGCCCCATGGCCACCAGGACGTCGATCCGCTGGGCCCGCAGCAGCCGGCGCCGTCCCTGCTCGGTCCGGCCCGCGGTGACGACGTCGCCGTAGCGGCCCGGGGTCAGCGCGGAGTGCACGTAGATGACGTGCGGCATGACCGTGGCGCCGAGGATGCCCGCGGCCAGCACCAGGCTCTCCGGGCCGTCGAAGGAGGGCACCATGCCGCCGGCCAGCCCGCCGACGTCGATCCCCGACCCGACCAGCGTGTAGGCGAACCCGGCGCCGATGACCAGCAGCAGCCCGGTGATGACCCGCTCGAACGGCCGGTGCCCCCGCGACTGGGCGCCGAGCAGGACGAAGGCGACGACGGCGGTGATGACCCCGCCGATCGGCAGCGGCACGCCGAACAGCAGGTTCAGCGCCACCGCGCCGCCGACGATCTCGGCGAGGTCGGTGGCGATGGCGACCGCCTCGGCCTGCAGCCACAGCCCCCAGGTGACCGGCCTCGGCAGCCGCTCCCGGCAGTTGGTGGCGAGGTCGCGGCCGGTGGCCAGGCCCAGCTTGGCGGTGAGGCTCTGGATGAGCATCGCCATGAGGTTGGCCGCGACGATCACCCACAGCAGCGTGTAGCCGAACGAGGCGCCGCCGGAGAAGTTGGTGGCGAAGTTGCCCGGGTCGACGTAGGCGACGGCGGCGACGAAGGCCGGGCCGAGCAGCGGCCAGACGCGCCGGCGCCCGGTGGCGGCCGGCGGGGGCGTCCTGGGGGTGCCGACGAGCGTCGTCGGCAGGACGGCGGCCTCGGTCTTCGACAGGTACACGGGGGCCTCGCAGGGGACGGGACGGGGGTTCCTGCCCCCCGTTCTGCCCGCCCCGGGTGTCACGGTGGGGCCAGGACGTGGCCCCCGCGGGCCGAGGTGAGGCTGTCCTGGGTCAGCCGCCGGTGAGCCGCCGCGCGCGCTCGACGAGGGCGTCGATCCGGCGGGCGTGCGCTCCGCGCCAGTAGACGCGGCCGCAGCCCGGGCAGCGGGAGAAGTCGGTCGCGGTGCGCCGGGTGCCCGGCTCCAGCTCGCCGGCCACCGCGGCGGCGTCGACGGCGACCGGCACGCCGTTGCAGGCCGGGCAGCGGGTGAGCGGCGCGAGCGGCGGGCGGAAGCGGTCGAGGACGTCGGCGAGCTGCTCGTCGGGCGCCGCGCCGCGCACCCAGGCGCCCGCCGCCAGCGCGCGGCGCATGAGCAGCCCGCGGTCCTGGGTGAGCAGCACCCGGTCCTCGGCGACGGCGGCCGCGACCAGCTCGGCGTCGTCGGCGTCCGGGGCGCGGGCCTCCGGCGACCACGCGGCGTCCAGGCCCAGCAGCCGCATCCGCCGGGCCAGGGCGCCCAGCCCGACGTCGAGCAGGAAGCCCCCGGGCGGCACCGGCTGGGGCCGGGGGACGGGACGGACGACGACGGTCGCGCCCGGCGGCGGCCGCGCGTCCCGGGACAGGGGGACGCCGTCGACGAGCAGCTCGCCCACCTCGGTCAGCGGGACGCCGGCGGCCTGCACCAGGTGGCCCGCGGTCGCGTCGGGGTCGGCGGTGAGCACCCGCCGGCCCGACGCCCGGTCCCGCGCCGGCAGCAGCGGGCGCAGGGCGTCGTCGACCGCGACCGTGACCGTCACTCGGTGCTCATCCCGCCGCTCCGCGGCCCGTTCGCTCCGCTCCTCGCTCGCCGGCGCCCGCTGCGATGCTCACTCACTCGGTGCTCATCCCGCCGCTCCGCGGCCCGTTTGCTCCGCTCCTCGCTCGCCGGCGCTCGCTGCGATGCTCACTCACTCGGTGCTCATCCCGCCGCTCCGCGGCCCGTTCGCTCCGCTCCTCGCTCGCCGGCGCCCGCTGCGGCGCCCACTCACTCGATGACGACCCGCAGGCTCTTCATCGTCGGGTCGGCCGCGTCGGGGACGAGCATCCCGGCCTCGACCCCGCTGGTCAGGTAGTCCAGCGCCTCCTGGCTGACCCGCTCGCCCGGTGCGAGCACCGGCACGCCCGGCGGGTAGGGGCTGATCATCTCCGCGACGACGCGGCCGGCCGCCTCCGCGATCGGCACCTGCTCGACGCGGCCGAAGAAGGCGTCCCGCGGGGTCATGGCGTTCTCCAGCTCCAGGGCGCGCGGCTCGGGCAGGTCGACCCGCGGCGGGCGCTCCATCGAGCCCGCGCCGTCGACGAGCGCGCGCAGCGCCTCGACCAGCGTCGCCTCCGTCGCGTCGTCGTCGGCGTGGGTGAGGCGGGCGCTGATCCGGCAGGCGTCGGCCGAGCCGACGTCGACGTGCCGCTCGGCGCGCAGCCAGTCCCCGGCCTGGTAGCCGGTGATCCCCAGCTCCCGGACGTCGATCGTGAGCACCAGTGGGTCGAGGTCGAAGGCCATCCCGGGGCCGACGACCTCGCGGCCCATGAGGCGGAGGCCCGCCGTGCCCCGGACCGCCTCCGCGACCCGGCCGGCCCGCTCGATCGCCGCGCCCAGCAGCTCGTGGCCGTGCTCGACCATCTGCCGCCGCCAGCCGTCGAGGGTCAGGTAGACCAGCGCCGAGGAGCTCGTCGTCCCCAGCAGGTCCTCGCGCTGCTTGAGCACGTCGGGGTCCACCCGGTCGCCGCGGAGGTGGAAGACCGACGACTGCTCGACCGCCCCACCCATCTTGTGCACGCTCGTGACCACGACGTCGGCGCCGGCGTCCATGCCCCAGGCCGGCAGGTCGGGGTGGAAGGGCAGGTGGGCGCCCCACGCCTCGTCCACGATCAGCGGCAGGTCGCGCCCGTGCAGCACCTCGGCGACGCCGGCGACGTCGGCGCAGGTGCCCCAGTCGGTCGGGGTGATCAGCAGCATGCCCTTGGCCTCGGGGTGGGCGTCGAGCGCGCGCCGGACGTCCTCGGGCTCCGGCGGGTGGGCCAGCTGCCGCTCGGCGTCGAAGTGCGGGTGCACCCACACCGGCCGGATGCCGCTGATGATCAGCCCCGCGACCACCGACTTGTGCGCGTTGCGGCTGACCAGCATGGTCTCGCCCGGCCCGGCCACGGAGATCATCGCGCTCTTGACCGACAGCGAGCTGCCGCAGGTGGAGAAGAACGCCCGGTCGGCGTCGACGGCGTCGGCCATGAGGTCCTCGGCCTGGGTGACCACACCCTGCGACTCCCGCCGGTCGTCGAGCCCGTTGAGCGACAGGACGTCGCTGCGGAAGACGTCGGCACCGACGACCTCCAGCACCCGCGGGTCCACGCCGCGGCCCTGCTTGTGCCCCGGCGGGCCGTAGACGACGTCGCCGCGGCGGCGGAACTCCTGCAGGGCCTCGAGGACGGGTGCGCGTGAGTGGTCCATGCCGGGCCCCCTACCCCGTCGTCCCGCCGCGCAACTGCTTGAACGTTCATTGATCCCCGCGCACACTGGGTGCGCACCTCCGCGGAGGTGCACCCGTCCTCCCCGCACCAGGAGCCCGCGATGCCGGTCCAGCGCCTCAACCACGCCGTCCTCCACGTCCGCGACGTCGAGCGCAGCACCGCCTTCTACCGCGACGTGCTCGGCTTCCGGGTCAAGGCGGAGATCCCCGGCCGGGCGGTGTTCCTGCAGGCCGAGGCGTCGACCAACGACCACGACCTCGGCCTGTTCGCCGCCGGGGCCGGCGCCGGGCCGTCGCAGGCCGGCCGCTCGACCGTCGGGCTGTACCACCTGGCCTGGGAGGTGGACACGCTCGCCGAGCTGGCCCGGGTCCGCGACGCCCTGGCCGCCGCCGGGGCCCTGGTCGGCGCCTCCGACCACGCCACCACCAAGGCCCTCTACGCCCAGGACCCCGACGGCCTGGAGTTCGAGGTCTCCTGGCTGCTCCCCGCCGACCGGGTCACCGACGACGTCCGCGCGCAGGCCATGACGACCCGCCCGCTGGACCTCGACGCCGAGATCGCCCGCCACGGCGCCGACACCCCCGGCGGGATCGGGGTCTCCGTCGCGGTCTGAGCGGATGGGTCGGTCCCCGCCGGACCGGGCATGACCGGGGCGACCGCAGCCCGCGACCGACCCCCGGGAGTCCCCGTGACCCTGCCCACCGACCGCCCCCTCGCCCTCGTCACCGGAGCCTCCAGCGGCATCGGCCTGGAGCTGGCCAGACAGTTCGCCGAGAACGGCTTCGACCTGATCGTCGCGGCCGAGGACGACGAGCTGGACGCCGCCGCCGAGACGCTGCGCGGCCTGGGGGCGCACGTCTCGCCGGTCCGCGCCGACCTGTCGCGGTACGAGGGCTGCGAGCTGCTGGTGGCGGCCGTCCGCGGCGCCGGTCGTCCGCTGGCCGCCGCCGCGCTGAACGCCGGGGTCGGCGTCGGCGGGGCGTTCACCGACACCGACCTGTCGCGGGAGCTGGAGATCGTCGCGCTCAACTGCGGGTCGACGGTGCACGTCGGCAAGGCCGTCGCGCAGGACATGGCCGCCCGTGGTGAGGGCCGGATCCTCATCACCTCGTCGGTGGCCTCGCAGGCGCCCCAGCCCTTCCAGGCCGTCTACGGGGCCAGCAAGGCGTTCACCCAGCACCTGGCGCTGTCGCTGCGCGAGGAGCTGTCCGACCGCGGCGTCAGCGTGACCGCCCTGCTGCCCGGGCCCACCGACACCGAGTTCTTCGACCGCGGCGACCTCACCGACACCCGGCTGGGCGCCACCGACGCCAAGGACGACCCGGCGCAGGTCGCCCGGCAGGGCTTCGAGGGCCTGATGAAGGGCGAGGCGTCGGTGTTCGCCGGGTCGCTGGCCAGCAAGGCGATGGGCCGGCTGTCGGCGATCACGCCGGGCAACGTGGCGGCCAAGCTCAACCGGAAGATGGCCGAGCCGGGCTCCGGGGAGGACTGAGCCCTCCGGCACGATCGGGGGCGTGACCGACGTCGTCCCCGCCCCCGTCGAGGTGCCCGCCGGCCCGCTGCGCCTGCGCCCGTGGCGGGCCGGCGACGCCGGGACCGTCCACGCCGCCCTCACCGACCCGGCCACGACCGTGTGGAGCAACCCGGGCCGGGTGGCCACGCTCGAGGACGCGCGGATCTGGGTGGCCCGCCGCGCCGACTGGAGCAGCGGGCGGATCGCCGCCTGGGCCGTCGTCGACGCCGCCGGCGGCGAGCTGCTCGGCTCGGTCAACCTGCACTCGATCGACCTCGACCAGGGCGACGCCGAGGTGGGCTACTGGACGGTGCCGGCGGCGCGCGGCCGCGGGGTGGCCCCCCGCGCCGTCGACGCCGCGCTGCGCTGGGGCTTCGCCGCGCTGCCGGTCGACCGGGTCGAGCTGGTGCACGCGGTGGAGAACCCGGCGTCGGGCCGGGTGGCGGAGAAGGCCGGGTTCACCTTCGAGGGCCGGCTGCGCCGCTCGTTCCGCTACGGCGACGGCGTCAAGCACGACGAGCTGCTGTGGGCCCGCCTGGCCGACGACGACGTCCCCGACCTCAGCACCCGCAGCTGACCGGCGCGGTCAGCGGGTCGACGTCCGGGCGGGTGAGGCCGTCCGCGGTCTCGACCGGCAGCCCCTCCCGCGCCCAGTACTCGAAGCCGCCGATCATCTCCCGCACCCGGTAGCCGAGCAGCGCCAGCGCCAGCGCCGCGCGGGTGGCCCCGTTGCAGCCGGGGCCCCAGCAGTAGGTGACCACCGGGACGGACCGGTCCAGTTCGGCCTCCGCGCGCGCGGCGACCTCGCGGCCGGGCAGGTGGACGGCGCCGGGCACGTGCCCCTGGTCCCACGCCTCCCCGCTGCGGCTGTCCAGCAGCACGAAGCCCGGCTCACCCGAGCGCAGCGCGGCGTGGACGTCGGACACGTCGGTCTCCACGGTCAGCCGGCGGGCGAAGTGCGCAGCCGCGTCGGCGGGTTCGGTGTTCCAGTCCATGTCCGGGATCGTGCGGCCCGGCCCCCGCCCCGACGAGGCCCGCGCCTGCCACCGGGCGCCGGTTTCCCGCCTTCCGCGCGCGGAAGGCGCCCGGGGGTTGACGCCACGACATCTGACATCTGAGATGTCAGTTGTGACCGCTCCGCTCGTGCCCGTCGGACGGGTGCTGCTGCGCGACCAGGCGCTGGCCCGCATCCGGTCCGCGATCGTCAGCGGCGACCTCGCGCCCGGCGCCGTCGTCAAGGACACCGAGCTGGCCACCCGCCTCGGCCTGTCGGTGGCGCCGGTGCGTGCCGCGCTGGCCAAGCTCGTCGACGAGGGGCTGGTCGAGGCCAAGCCGCAGAGCCACACGCGGGTCACCCCGCTGCGGCCGCGGCAGGTGCACGACGCCGCCGTCGTCGTCCGGGCGATGCACGAGCTGGCCGCCCGGGAGGCGGCCAGCCGGGTGACCGGCGACGACGTCGCCGCGATGCGCGCGGCCAACGAGCGCTTCGCCGCGGCCGTGGACGCCGGGGACCTCGACGCGGCGCTGGCCGCCGACGACGAGCTGCACGGCGTGCTGCTCGACCGGGCCGGCAACACCGCGCTGACCGCGACCGTCGAGCGGCTCACCCCCGCCGTCCGCCGCCTGGAGCGGGCCCGGTTCGCCGCGGCGCACGGCCGCGGGTCCGTCGCCCTGCACGAGCGCCTGATCGCCGCCTGCGAGGCCGCCGACGTCGACGCCGCCGTCGCCACCACCACCGAGATCTGGACGGCCCTGCTGTCCGAACTGGAGGACCCCCATGACGACCCTCGCTGACTTCCCCCGCACCCCGCTGCTGTTCGGCCCCTCGCCGGTGCACCGGCTGGACCGGCTCACCGCGCACCTCGGCGGCGCCGGGGTCTGGGCCAAGCGGGAGGACTGCAACTCCGGCATCGCCTACGGCGGCAACAAGACCCGCAAGCTCGAGTACCTCGTCGCCGACGCGCTCGCCCGGGGCTGCGACACCCTCGTCTCGATCGGCGGCGTGCAGAGCAACCACACCCGGCAGGTGGCCGCCGTCGCCGCGCACGCCGGGCTGTCGTGCGTGCTGGTGCAGGAGAGCTGGGTCGACTGGCCCGACGCCGTGTACGACAAGGTCGGCAACATCCTGGTCAGCCGGCTCGCCGGGGCGGACGTGCGGCTGGTCAGGGCCGGGTTCGGCATCGGGTTCAAGGAGAGCTGGGAGGCCGCGCTCGCCGAGATCGAGGCGCGCGGCGGCAGGCCCTACGCCATCCCGGCCGGCGCCAGCGACCACCCGCTCGGCGGGCACGGGTTCGCCAACTGGGCGCTGGAGGTGGCGCAGCAGGAGGCCGAGCTCGGCGTCTTCTTCGACACCGTCGTCGTCTGCTCGGTCACCGGGTCCACGCAGGCCGGGATGGTCGCCGGGTTCGCGCTGCTCGAGGAGCAGGGCGGCCGGCCGCGGCGGGTGCTCGGCGTCGACGCCTCCGCCAAGCCCGCCGAGACCCGCGACCAGGTGCTGCGCATCGCCCAGCGGACGGCGCGGGCGATCGGCGTGCAGCGCGAGCTGACCCTCGACGACGTCGAGCTCGACGAGCGCTACCACGGCGGCGTCTACGGCATCCCCGACGCGGCGACGATCCGCGCCATGGAGACCGCCGCTCGCACCGAGGGCATGGTCACCGACCCCGTGTACGAGGGGAAGTCGATGGCCGCGCTGCTCGACCTGGTCGGCCGCCGCGAGATCGACCCGTCGTCGACCGTGCTCTACGCCCACCTCGGCGGCCAGCCCGCGCTCAACGGCTACAGCGCGCTGTTCTCCTGAGGAGACGGCGGCCGGTCCCCCAGGAGGCCGGCCGCCGATCCGGGGAGCCGGTCGCGGCCAGCTCGCCGGCCAGCTCCTCGACGCGGGCGAGGACGCCGGAGATCCCCACGTGGTCCTCGGCCATCTCGTCGAGCACCGGCTGCAGCTCCGGGAACCGCCGGGCCAGCACCGGGACGGCGCCGGCGTCCTCGCCGGTGTGGTGGGCGGTGCACGCGGCGCAGCCCGGCGCCGAGGGGATGGGTCATCGGGTCCTGTCCGGGGTCGTGCGGGACGGGGGCGGGGACAGGGCCCGGCCGCCCGCCCCCAGGCCCGCGCCGATCACCCGGCGCAGCGCGACGACGGCGGCCGCGGTGCCCACCGACGACCACGTCGGCTCGGTGGCCAGGCGCAGCAGCCCCGCCGCGAGCAGCAGGTCCAGGAACACCGCGAGGGCGAGGCGCGGGCGCCGGGTGCTCGCGAGCGCCACCACCCCCGCGACCAGGGCGAGCCCGCTGACGCCGAGGGCCAGCAGCCCGGGAACGGGGCCGAGCGAGGTCACACCCCGCGCCCGCGGTGCTCCGCCGACGCCGGGTCGGGCGCCGGCGCACCGGTCTCCTCGGCCACCTGCCGCCGCTCCTCGGCGATCTCCTTCGACAGGAACCAGTTCAGCGCCGTGCGGATCGCCGCGACCGCCGCCAGCTGCCCGAGCTCGCGGAAGCTCGGCGCGACCGCCGTCCGCAGCACGTCGCTGGCCAGCTGGAACTCCAGGCCCAGGGCGAGGAACCGGCCCAGGGTGAGACGGACCGGCACGAAGGCCGACGACCCGCCGCGGCGCAGCCCCACCCACAGGAAGCGGGCGAAGGCCCACAGCGCGCCGACGACGATGACCACGGCCCCGCACGCCTCGACGACGGCGACCATGACGCCGACGACGTCGGCCAGCACTTCCTCCACCGGCGGCCCCTACCCGGTGCCGCCGCGGGTCTCACAGCGGGACGGCGAGCCCCTCCCCGTCCGGGGCGCCCAGCGCGTCCTCCAGGTCGGCGCGCCACGGGGCCAGACCGGCCCCGGCCAGGACGACGTCGCGGACCAGCGCGTGCCACCGGCCGACCCGGCGCACCATGCCGTGCCCCCCGGGCAGGGTGAACCGCGCGACCCGCGCGCCGGCCCGGTGCGCGCGCACGGCGAAGTCCGCCGACAGCCGCGCCGGCACCCAGCGGTCGCCGCGGCCGTGGGCGAGGACGACGGTGCGGCCGCGCAGGTGGCCGACCGGCTCCCCCGGCGGCGTCCACGGCGCGAGCCCGCAGACCGCGGTCACCGACGGGTCGTCGCCGGCGCGCAGCACCGCCCGGCCGCCCATCGAGTGCCCCACCAGCACCACCGGGACGTCGCCGTGCCGCTCACGCACGCGGTCCAGCGCCCAGCGGACGTCGGCGTGCGCGTCGGCGGCGGCTCCGTTCCAGCCCGCCACGCGGTAGCGGACCAGGTAGGTCTCCACGCCCCGCCCGGCCGCGGCGCGGGACACCGCCTCCTGGATCGCCCGCATCCGCACCAGGGACAGCGCGCGCTCCCGCGGCGGCTCGATGCTGGCCACCGTGCCCCCGTGCGCGAAGACGGCGACCGCGCGGGTGGGCGCGGTCGCCGGCAGGTGGTCGAGTGCCGGGACCCGCTCCGCGGTGGTCACCGGCGCCGTCGGCCACCGCCGCGCAGCCGCGCCCGCGCCCGGTCGCCGAGGTCGCCGGCCCGCAGCAGCCCGCGGCTGAGCTGGGTCGGCCCGGTCCGCCGCTCGAGGGCGAGCCCGGCACGCCGGAGCAGCCCGGTGCCCAGCGGGACGAGGACGGTCACGATGAACCAGACCCGCAGCCGGCGGGTGAGGAGCAGCCACATGTCCGGCCCCTTCCCGGTGCCGTCCCGCCTCAATCCGGGTCGGGCGCCAGCCGGACGACCATCTTCCCGGTGTTGGCCCCCTTGAGCAGGTCGAGGAAGGCGGGCACGGCGTTCTCCAGGCCCTCGTAGACGGTCTCGCGGACGGCGAGCTGTCCCGACCGGATCCAGCCGGACACCGTCTCGGTGAACTCGCCGTGCAGGTCGGTGTGGTCGCCGACGAGCAGCCCGGTGACCGCGAGCCGCTTGGCGATCATCAGCGAGCTGAAGTTCTTCGGCCCGGGCACCGACTCGGTGGCGTTGTAGCCCGAGATGGCGCCGCAGATCGCCACCCGGCCGTGCACGTGCAGCGCACCCAGCGCGGCGTCGAGGTGCTCGCCGCCGACGTTGTCGAAGTAGACGTCGACGCCGTCGGGCGCGGCCTGCGCGAGCAGGTCCTTCACCCGCCCGTCGTGGTAGTCGAAGGCGGCGGTGAAGCCGATCTCGCGCAGCCAGGCCACCTTGTCCGGGCTGCCCGCGCTGCCGACCACCGCCGAGGCGCCACGCAGCCTCGCGAACTGCCCGACCGCGCTGCCCACCGCCCCGGCCGCGCCGGAGACGAACACGGCGTCGCCCTCCCGGAAGGCGGCCACCCGGAACAGCCCGGCCCAGGCGGTCAGCCCCGGCATCCCGAGGACGCCGAGGGAGTAGGTCAGGGGCAGGTCCTCGGTGGCCGGCAGCTGCCGGACCGCGCGGGCGTCGAGGACGGCGACGTCGCGCCAGGCGGCGTCGGTGAGCACCAGCGCGCCCTCGGGCACGTCGGGGGAGCGGGACTCGACGACGCGGCCGACGGCGCCGCCCTTCATCACCTCGCCGACCTCCCACGGCGCCGCGTACGAGGGGCCCAGCCGCATCCGCCCGCGCATGTACGGGTCCACCGACATGGCGACCATCCGCACCACCACCTGGCCCTCGGCCGGGTCCGGGTGCTCGACCTCGACCAGCCGGAAGTCGTCGGGGGTGGGCTCGCCGTGGGGACGGGCGGCCAGGTGCCACTCGCGGGCGGTGATCGGCACGGTCGCTCCCTGCGTCGTCGATCCGGGTCCGCGGCTGATCCTGCCGCCGTCGGGACGCGGTCGCGCCGCCGGGTGGTGCGGCGGTCCTAGGCTCGGATCATGTCGTTCTCCCGGTACAAGACCCAGCCGGTGTCGCCGGAGGACGCGCTGCCGGGTCGTCCCGACCCGCTGCCGCACGTCCCGGAGACCCACGCGGTGAACGGCAACCGCATCCGGCCGCCGTTCCCCGGGGGGATGCGGACCGCCGTCTTCGGCGCGGGCTGCTTCTGGGGCGTCGAGAAGGTCTTCTGGCAGGTGCCGGGCGTCTGGTCCACGGCCGCGGGCTACGCGGGCGGCTACACGCACAACCCGACCTACGAGGAGGTCTGCTCCGCGCGGACCGGCCACACCGAGGTCGTGCTCGTCGTGTTCGACCCCGCCGTCGTCAGCTACGAGCAGCTGCTCACGGTGTTCTGGGAGGACCACGACCCCACCCAGGGCATGCGGCAGGGCAACGACGTCGGCACGCAGTACCGCTCGGCGGTCTACGTCGCGACGCCGGAGCAGGAGGCCGCCGCCCGCGCCAGCCGCGACCGGTTCCAGGCCCGGCTGCACGAGGCCGGCTACGGCGACATCACCACCGAGATCGCCCCGCTCGGCGACTTCTTCTACGCGGAGGACCACCACCAGCAGTACCTGCACAAGGTGCCGAACGGGTACTGCCCGGTGCACTCGACCGGCGTGAGCTGCCCGGTCGGCCTCCCCGGCGTCTGAGCCCCGGAGGGTCACGTGGACGTCGTCCGCACGCCGGAGGAGCGGTTCGCCGCGCTGCCGGACTTCCCGTACCCGCCCACGTACGTCACCGTCGACGGCGGGGACGGCACGCCGCTGCGGGTCGCGGTGGTCGACGTCGGCCCGGCCTCCGGCGAGGTCGTCGTCCTGCTGCACGGCGAGCCGTCCTGGTCCTTCCTCTGGCGGCACGTCATCCCGGAGCTCACGGCCGCCGGCCTGCGCGTCGTCGCCCCCGACCTGGTCGGCTTCGGCCGCTCCGACAAGCCCACCGACCCGGCCGCCTACAGCTACGCGGCGCACGTCGAGTGGATGCGGCAGACGCTGTTCGAGGGTCTCGGCCTGGCCGGCGTCACGCTGGTCGGCCAGGACTGGGGCGGGCTGGTCGGCCTGCGCCTGGTGGCGGAGCACCCCGACCGGTTCGCGCGGGTCGTCGTCGCCAACACCGGCCTGCCCACCGGCGACGCCCCGATGAGCGAGGCCTTCCTCGCCTGGCAGCGGTTCGCCGCCACCGCGCGGGCGTTCGACGTCGGCCGGGTCGTCGCCAACGGCACGGTCACCGACCTGCCGCCCGAGGTGGTCGCCGCCTACGACGCGCCGTTCCCCGACGAGGCGTCCAAGGCCGGCGCCCGCGTCTTCCCGAGCCTCGTGCCGACGGCGCCCGACGACCCCGCCGCGGCCGCCAACCGGGCCGCGTGGGAGGTCCTCACCCGCTGGGAGAAACCGCTGCTCACCGCCTTCTCCGACTCCGACCCGATCACCGGCGGCGGCGACCGCGTCTTCCAGCGGCTGGTGCCCGGCGCCCGGGGCGTGCCGCACACGACCCTGCGCGGCGGCGGGCACTTCCTCCAGGAGGACGTCGGCCCGGAGCTGGGCCGCGTCGTCGCCTCCTTCGTCGCCGCCACGTGACCCCCGACGAGGTGCTCGCGCAGCTGCGGCGGGAGCCCGACGTCGAGGCGCCGGACCTGGTCGCCGTCGACGCCACCGACCGGCTGCTGCTCGACACCGCCGGGGACCTGACCGGGCAGCGGGTGGTCGTCGTCGACGACGCGTACGGCGCGCTCACCCTCGGCGCGGTCGCGGCCGGAGCGCGCGACGTCCGGGTGGCCCAGGACCTGCTGGTCGGCGAGCGGGCCCTGGCCCTCAACGCCGAGCGCACCGGCCTGACCGGCACGCACCGCCCGGGGAGCCTGGACGCCGCCCTGTTCGACGGCGCGACGCTCGTGCTGGCCCGCGCGCCCAAGGCCTTCGACGCGCTGCGGGAGCTGACCGAGCTGGCCGCGGCGGCGGCCGCCCGGGACGTCACCGTGCTGGTCGGCGGGCGGGTCAAGCACATGACGCTCGGCATGAACGACGTGCTGCGCACCGGGTTCGCCGAGGTCTCGGCCACCCTCGCCCGGCAGAAGTCGCGGGTGCTGGTCGCCCGCGGGCCGCGACCCGGCGTCGCGCCGTCCTTCCCCCGCTGCCGGCACGACGACGCCCTGGACCTCGACGTCTGCGCGCACGGCGCCGCGTTCGCCGGGGCCCGGGTCGACGAGGGCACCCGGCTGCTCGTCGCCGCGCTCGACGCCGCCGCCCCGGACGCGCGCACCGCCCTGGACCTCGGCTGCGGCACCGGCGTGCTGGCCGCCGTCCTCGCCCGCTCCCGGCCGGACCTGGAGGTGACCGCCACCGACCAGTCGGCCGCCGCGGTCGCCTCCGCGCGGGCCACGCTCGCCCGCGCCGGGCTGGAGCGGGTGCGGGTCCTGCGCGACGACGCCGCCGCGACCGTGCCCGACGCGAGCGTGGACCTCGTCGTCTGCAACCCGCCGTTCCACCTCGGCGCCGCCGTCGTCACCGCCGCCGCCGACCGCCTGTTCGCCGCCGCGGCGCGGGTGCTGCGGCCGGGCGGGGAGCTGTGGGCGGTCTACAACAACCGGCTGCCGCACCGGGCGGCGCTGCGGCGGCTGGTCGGCCCGACCCGGGCGGCCGCGCACGACCGCCGGTTCACCGTCACCGTCTCCACCCGGCGCTGACCGCCGGGCTCGTCAGAGCGCCAGGACCAGGAGCTCGCACACCGCCCGCACGTTCTCCGGCGTGAGCGGTCCGGGCTCGACGGCCGTCAGTGCGGCGGGCGGGTGCTGCGGGTGCGCACCGGCGGCAGCGACGACCACGGGAAGTCGATCCACCGGTCGGTGCGCTTCCACACGTAGTCGCAGCTGACCACCGAGCGCGGCTTCTCGTAGACGACCGCCGTCCGCACGTCGGAGACGTAGCCCGCGCAGAAGTCGCGGACCAGCTCCAGCGTCTTGCCCGTGTCCGCCACGTCGTCGGCGACCAGCACGTTCGCGCCGGTCAGGTCGACGGCGTCCAGCGTCGGCGGGAGCACCACCGGCAGGTCCAGCCGCTCGTCGACGCCGGTGTAGAACTCCACGTTCATCACGAACAGGTTCTTGACGTCGAGCGCGTAGCCCAGCGCCCCGCCGAGGAACAGCCCGCCGCGGGCGATCGACAGGACCAGGTCGGGCTCGAAGCCGTCGTCGGCGACCTGCTGCGCCAGCTCCCGCGCCGCGGTGCCGAACAGCTCGTAGGTCAGGACCTCGCGCTCGTCGCTCACGGCCTCCACCTCAGCAGAAGCCCGGCGTGCCCAGCCACGCGACCTCGGCCGGCGGGACGTCGTCGCGGAGCACGGTGCCCTCGATGAGCCCGTAGGGGCGGTCGTCGGCGTGGTAGACGACGGGGTGGTCCGAGCCGGGGGTGTTGTCCAGGCCGTACGCCGAGAGGTCCTGCAGGAAGTGGTGCCTGTTGGGCATCGACAGCCGCACCTCGGCGACGTCGGGGGAGGACTCGAGCACCGCCTCGCCCATCCGGTACAGCGTCTGCTGCAGCGCGAGGGAGTGCGTGGCGGCGAACGCCTCGAGCAGCACCGTCCGGACGCCGGCGTACAGGCCCGACCAGTCCCTGCCGTCGAGTGCGCCGTCGGCCGGGGTGTACCGCCAGCGCGCGGTGACCGCGGTGGCGAGGACGCGGTCACGGGTCTCGGCCAGCGTCGTGTACCGGTCGCGGGGGAAGCCCCAGAACTCCGAGCCGGTGGTCTTGAGGACGACGAGGTCGGACAGGCCGGCCAGCACGTGCACGTCGTCGCCGTCCACGGTGACCACCGCCGTCCGGACCTCGCCGCCGGGCCGGCGGAAGGCGTGGTCGTGCGGCTGCCCGCCGACGGCGATCCGCTCCCAGCCGTAGGACTCCACGGCCACGCGGGCGCCGGTGATCCAGTCGTAGGACCCGGCCAGGTGGCGGGCCAGCCGCAGCCCGAACGCCTCCGGGGAGCCGACGCCGTCGCGGGCGAAGGCGAAGACGGTGTTCTTCTGCGTGTCGGTGGTCAGCACGTGCGCGTTGTCGCCCCGCGTGTGCGCGGCGGTGAAGTCCCCGCGCAGGCTGGTGCTCACGTTGAGGTCGACGAGCTCGTGCCGGGGGGAGCTGCGGTCGACCGCGACGACGCGGACCTCCGCCTTCCCGTACTGGTTGGGTCCGAGCACGATCGCCATGCGCGCAGCCTGCCGCACACCCGTTGCGCCGGTGTTGCACTGCGCCGGTGTTGCACTGCGCCGGTGTTGCACTGCGCCGGTGTTGCACTGCGCCGGTGTTGCACTGCGCCGGTGTTGCACTGCGCCGGTGTTGCACGTGGAACCGGCGCGCCTCAGCTGCCCCGGTAGGTGGAGTAGGCGAACGGCGAGAGCAGCAGCGGCACGTGGTGGTGCTCGGCGGGCGCGGTGACGGCGAAGGTCAGCGTCACCTCCGGCCAGAAGGCGTCCACCCCGCGCCCGGCGAACCAGGGGCCGGTGGCGAACACCAGCCGGTGCGGGCCGGCGACGGTGGCGTCCTCGGTGAGCCGGCAGCGGCCGTCGGCGTCCGTGGTGCCCTCGGCGAGCAGGTCGTCGCCCGCGAACAGCCAGACGGCGACGCCGGCGGCCGGCCGCCCGGCGACGGCGTCGAGCACGTGGGTGGAGACGCTCACGACACGAGCTCCCGCACCCGCAGCTCGGTGATCTGGGCGAGCTGCTCGACCACCTCGGCCTGCTCGGCGTCGTCGTCGTTGCCGAGCCGGCGGCGCAGTTCGCCGAGCATCTCCTCCGGCGAGCGCCCGGCCGCGCGGATCAGGTAGACGTGCCCGAACCGCTCCTCGTAGGCGCGGTTGCCCTCGACGATCGCCGCGCGGGTGTCGTCGTCGGCCCCGCCCATCGAGCCCTGCTCCCGGCGGGAGGCCGCCGCCTCGGCCGAGGAGCCCTCCACCCGGTCGCCGATGCGCGGGTGCGCGGCCAGCGCCAGCTGCACCTCGTCCCACGGCAGCGACCGGGCCACCTCCCCGGCCCGGCGGACGAGGGTGTCGGCGTCGGGGAACGGGCGGCCGGCGACCAGCTCGGCGGCGAAGCGCGGCGCGGCGTTGCAGCCGCGCAGCTGCTCGACGGCGGCGTCGGCGGGCTCGCTGTTGAACTCGTCGAGGCAGGACACGGTGACAGGATGGCAGCCCATCCCGGCCGGCAGAGGGGACCAGCGGTGAGCCTCGACACCAGCGGAGTGCGCGTGGAGGGCCCCGACGTCGAGCGGTCCGGGGAGGTGCTGACACCCGAGGCGCTGGAGTTCGTCGCCGACCTCCAGCGCCGGTTCGGCCCGCAGCGCGACGCGCTGCTCGCCGCCCGCGCCACCCGCCGCGCCGAGATCGCCGCCGCCCGCTGGCTGGACTTCCGCCCGGAGACCGCGGAGATCCGCGACGGCGACTGGCGGGTGCCCCCGCCGCCGCCCGGCCTGGTCGACCGCCGCGTCGAGATCACCGGCCCGACCGAGCCGAAGATGGCGGTCAACGCGCTCAACTGCGGCGCGAACGTGTGGCTGGCCGACCTCGAGGACGCCAACACCCCGCACTGGCGCAACGTCGTCGGCGGCCAGCTGGTGCTCCGCGACGCCGTCCGCCGGCAGCTGGCGTTCACCACGCCCGAGGGCCGGGAGTACCGGCTGCGCGAGGACGGCGACCTGCCGACGATCGTGCCCCGCCCGCGCGGCTGGCACCTGCCCGAGCGGCACCTGCTCGTCGACGGGCAGCCCGCCGTCGGCGCGCTGGTCGACGCCGGGCTGTACCTGTTCCACAACGCCGCCGAGCAGCTGTCCCGCGGCAGCGGGCCGTACCTCTACCTCCCGAAGATGGAGGGCCGGCTCGAGGCCGGGCTGTGGAGGCTCGTGTTCGACCACGCCGAGCAGGTGCTCGGGATCCCCGAGGGCTCGATCCGCGCCACGATGCTGATCGAGACCATCCCGGCGGCCTTCGAGATGGAGGAGATGCTGCACGCGCTGGGCAGTCACGCCACCGGCCTCAACGCCGGGCGCTGGGACTACCTGTTCAGCGTCATCAAGGTCTTCCGGGAGGCCGGTCCGGACTTCGTGCTGCCCGACCGGGGCGCCGTCACCATGACCGCGCCGATGATGCGCGCCTACACCGACCAGCTCGTCGCCGTCTGCCACCGCCGCGGCGCCGTGGCCATCGGTGGCATGGCCGCGGCCATCCCCTCGCGGCGCGACGCCGAGGCCAACGAGCGGGCGCTGGCGAAGGTCCGCGAGGACAAGACCCGCGAGGCCGGCGACGGCTTCGACGGGTCCTGGGTGGCCCACCCCGACCTGGTGCCGGTCTGCCGCGAGGCCTTCGACGCCGTCCTCGGCGACCGCCCGAACCAGCTCGACCGGCAGCGCCCCGAGGTGTCGGTGACCGCGGCGCAGCTGCTCGACGTCGCCGGCGTCCCCGGCGGGCGCACGATGGCCGGGCTGCGGGCCGACGTCGAGGTGGCGATCCGCTACCTGGCCGCGTGGCTGGGCGGCAACGGCGCCGTCGGCATCCACGGGCTCATGGAGGACGCCGCCACCGCCGAGATCAGCCGCTCGCAGGTGTGGCAGTGGGTGCACGCCGGGGTGGAGCTCGACACCGGCGAGACGGTGACCGGGGAGCTGGTGCGCCGCGTCGTCGCCGAGGAGGTCGAGGGGATCGGCGAGCTGCCGCGCCTCGACGACGCGCGGCGGCTGTTCGAGCAGGTCGCGCTGGCCGACGAGTTCCCCGACTTCCTCACCCTCCCCGCCTACGAGCTCATCGATTGAAGACCCCCGTGCCCCCCGACACTCGCGAGCTCGCGACGGGCCCCTGCACGGGGGCCGAACCGATCCGAGCTGCGCCGTGACCCTGGGCGAGGACGTCTACGCCGAGCTGGACCGCCGCCTGGCACCCGTCGACGCCGCCCGCACGGCCGCGTACCCCGGCGAGCGGCCGGGGAGGCAGCCGGTGCACACCTGCTACGTGCCCGCCGACGCCGTCGTCCCGGGCCTGGCCGCCGCCTGGGGCGCCGCGGCGCTGGCCGCGCTCGACGAGCACGGCCTGCCCGACCTCGGTTACGACGCCGCGCTGCTCGAGCAGGTGCTGCCCCGGGTGCGCGCCAAGCTCGTCGCCGAGCCGGTCGAGGACCTGCGGGTCGACGCCGAGGACGGTTACCGCGGCCGGCCCGACGCCGAGGACGGCGACGTCCTGCGCGCGGCCGAGGCCGTGGCCGGCGACCTCGACGCCGGGACGGCGCCGCCGTCGGTGGGCATCCGGGCCAAGTCGCTGGAGGGACCCACCCGCCGCCGCGGCGTCCGCTCCCTCGACCTGTTCCTCTCCGCCGTCAGCGCTCCG
This sequence comes from Geodermatophilus sp. SYSU D00867, assembly GCF_054050315.1. Taxonomy (NCBI): domain Bacteria; kingdom Bacillati; phylum Actinomycetota; class Actinomycetes; order Geodermatophilales; family Geodermatophilaceae; genus Geodermatophilus; species Geodermatophilus sp. SYSU D00867. The sequence continues at coordinate 103,573 of NZ_JBJGZC010000010.1, forward strand.
CGGGCCACCGTCACCCTCCCGAAGGTGACCGACGTCGAGCAGGTGCGGGCCTTCCTGCCCGTCCTCGACGCGCTGGGGGCCGCGCACGGCGTCGCCCTGGACCTCGAGCTGCAGGTGGAGACCCCACAGGCGGTGCTCGGCGCCGACGGCGCGGTGACCCTCGCGCGGATGGTGCACGCCGCCGGCCCGCGGCTGACCGGCCTGCACCACGGCACCTACGACTACAGCGCGGCGCTGGGCATCGCGGCGGCGCACCAGTCCTCCGACCACCCGGCGCTCGACCTCGCCAAGCAGCTCATGCAGGTCGCCGTCGCCGGGACCGGCGCCCGGGCGGTCGACGGCTCCACCAACGTCCTCCCCGTCGGCTCCCGCGAGCAGGTCCACGCCGGCTGGCGGGTGCACGCCGGGCTGGTCCGCCGGGCGCTGGAGCGCGGCCTCCACCAGGGCTGGGACCTGCACCCCGCGCAGCTGGTCACCCGGTACGCGGCCACCTACGCCTTCTTCCGCGGCGCCCTGCCGGCCGCGGCCGCGCGGCTGACGGCCTACGTCGAGCGGGTCGACGGCGGGGTCCTCGACGAGCCGGCCACCGCCCGCGCGCTGGCCGGCGTGGTGCTGCGCGGCCTGGACTGCGGCGCCGTCGACCCGGCCGAGGCCGCCGCCGCGACGGGGCTGGACCGCGCCGCCCTCGACACCCTGGCCGGGCGGGGCGCGGCGGGTCCCGGGAGCAGCGCCTAGGCTGCCCTCCGTGGTGGCGCGGTGACCGAGGACGCGCTCGCCTCGCTCTTCTCCGGTGGTGGCGAGGTGGGCCGGGAGATGGCCGCTCGCGACTGGTCCGGCACGCCGTTCGGACCGCCCGAGCGGTGGCCGTCGTCGCTGCGCAACCTCGTGCGGATCGTCCTCACGTCGCGGTTCTCCATGTGGGCCGCCTGGGGTCCCGAGCTCTCGTTCCTCTACAACGACGCCTACCAGCGGGACACCCTGCAGGGGAAGCACCCGTGGGCGCTGGGCCGCCCGGCGTCCGAGGTGTGGGCGGAGATCTGGGACGACATCGGCCCCCGGATCGGGTCGGTCCTCGAGACCGGGATCGCCACCTGGGACGAGGACCTGTTGCTGTTCCTCGAGCGCAGCGGCTACCGGGAGGAGACCTATCACACCTTCTCCTACAGCCCGGTCGCCGACGACGACGGCCGCACGGCCGGGATGCTCTGCGTCGTCACCGAGAACACCGACCGGGTGCTGGCCGAGCGGCGGATGGCCAGCCTGCGCGACCTCGCGACGGCGGTGGCCGTCACGCGCACCGAGGCCGACGTGCTGGCCGCCGTCGGGGAGCAGCTCGCCCGCAACGACGCCGACCTGCCCTTCTCCGCCACCTACCTGGTCGACGAGGACGGCACCGCCCGCCTGGGCACCGCCACCGGGCTGACGCCGGGCTCGGCCGCGGCGCCGGGGACGCTCGCCGACGACGCGGTGTGGCCGCTGTCCCGGCTGCGCGCGGGCGAGCAGGTCGTCGTCGACGGCCTGGACCGCCTCCCCGGCCTGCCGACCGGCGCCTGGGACCGCCCGCCGGTGCAGGCGCTGGCCGTGCCGATCTCCTCCCCGCTGCCCGACGCCGCCGGCGTCGCCGGCTTCCTGGTCGTCGGCCTCAACCCGCACCGCGTCCTCGACGGGGCCTACACCGGCTTCCTCGAGCTGGTCGCCGGCCAGATCGCCTCGGGCCTGGCCAACGCGGGCAGCCACGCGGCCGAGCGGCGGCGCGCGGAGGCCCTCGCCGAGCTGGACCGCGCCAAGACCGACTTCTTCAGCAACGTCAGCCACGAGTTCCGCACGCCGCTGACGCTGATCATGGGCCCGGTCGCCGAGCTGCGGTCCTCCCCGGTGCTCACGGCCGACCCGCGGGTCGCCGAGGAGCTCGAGGTCGTGGAGCGCAACGCGCTGCGGCTGCAGAAGCTGGTCAACACCCTGCTCGACTTCTCCCGCATCCAGGCCGGCCGCATCGACGCCCGGTTCGAGCCGGTCGACCTCGCCGCGACCACCGCGGAGCTGGCCAGCGTCTTCCGCTCCGCCGTCGACCGGGCCGGCCTGCGGCTCACCGTCGACACCCCGCCGCTGTCCCAGCCGGTGCACGTGGACCGGGACATGTGGGAGAAGGTCGTCCTCAACCTGCTCTCCAACGCGCTGAAGTTCACCTTCGCGGGCGGCATCACCGTGCGGCTGCGGGAGGACGACGGCACCGCCGTCCTCACCGTCGCCGACACCGGCACCGGCATCCCCGCCGCGGAGCTGCCGCGGCTGTTCGAGCGGTTCTCCCGCGTCTCCGGGGCGCGCAGCCGGTCCGGGGAGGGCAGCGGCATCGGGCTGGCGATGGTCCGCGAGCTGGTCGGCCTGCACGGCGGGTCGATCGAGGTGGAGAGCGCGCCCGACGTCGGCACCGTCTTCACCGTCCGCGTGCCGCTGGGCACCGCGCACCTGCCCGCCGACCGCCTCGCCCCCGCGGTGGCCGAGGCGCCGGCGATCTCGCCCGGCGCCACCCCGTTCGTCGCCGAGGCGCTGCGCTGGCTGCCGGGGGAGTCCGACGACGCCCCCGCGGCGGCACCCGGCGCGCAGGGCGGCCGCGCCGGGCGGGTCCTGGTCGCCGACGACAACGCCGACATGCGCGACTACGTCGTGCGGCTGCTCGCGCCGCTGCACGAGGTCCGCGCGGTCGGCGACGGGCAGGCGGCGCTGGAGGCGGCCCTGGCCGACCCGCCGGACCTCGTCGTCAGCGACGTGATGATGCCGCGGCTGGACGGCATGCAGCTGCTGGCCGCGCTGCGCGCCGACGCCCGCACCTCCCGCGTGCCGGTGGTCCTGCTCTCCGCCCGCGCCGGACAGGAGGCCGCCGTCGAGGGCCTGGCCGCCGGCGCCGACGACTACCTGGTCAAGCCGTTCTCCGCGCAGGAGCTGCTCGCCCGCGTCGACGCCCACCTGCAGCTCGGCCGCGCCCGCCGGGAGGCGGAGGAGCGGTTCACCACGATGGCCGACCTCGCGCCGGCGCTGATCTGGGTCGCCGGCGACGACGGCCGGCGGCAGTTCCTCAACGCCGGGTGGACGGCGTTCACCGGCCGTGCGGTCGAGGAGGAGCTCGGCGAGGGCTGGCGGTCCGGGCTGCACCCGCAGGACGCGCAGCGGTACGCCGGCACCGTGGCCGCCGCGGTCGCCGCCGGGGAGGGCTGGGAGGTCGAGTTCCGGCTCCGCCGCGCCGACGGCGCCTACCACTGGCTGCTCGAGCGCGCCGTGCCGATCGGCGGCACCGCCGGCGGCTGGGTGGGCAGCTGCACCGACATCAACGCCCGGTACCGGGAGACCGAGCGGCAGACCCTGCTCGCCGAGGTCGGCACGGCGCTGGACCGCGAGACCGAGGCCGAGCGGCAGCTGGCGGGCCTCGCGCGGCTGCTGGTCGACCGGCGCCTGGCCGACGTCTGCACCGTCCGCGTGGTCGGCGAGGACGGGCGGTTGCGCTACGCCGGGCGCGCCGGCGTCGACGGCGACGTCCGCGTGGAGCTCGCCGGGCTGGAGCCGCACGGCGGCCTGGGCCGCGAGGTGCTCGAGACCGGGGAGCCGGTGCTGCGGCCGCGCCTGTCCGGGGTGGGGGACGGCGGCGTCCGGCTGGACCTCCGCTCGGCGCTGGTCGTGCCGCTCACCGTCCGCGGCCGGGTGCGCGCGGTGCTGGCGATGGGCCGCCGCGACGACGCCCCGCCGTTCCACGACGACGACCGCGCGCTGGCCGAGGAGATCGCCACCCGGTCCGCGCTGGCCCTGGACAACGCGCTGCTGCTGGCCGACGAGCGGGCCACCGCCCGCCGGCTGGGGCTGCTGCAGCGCGTCACCGCCGAGCTGTCGGCCGCCACCACGCCGGTGGAGGTCGCCGAGGCGGCGGCCCGGCACGTCGAGGTCCTGACCGGCCGGGGCAGCTCCGTGGGCGTCTACGAGATCGACGACGCCCGCCGGGCGCTGCGCCTGCTGTGGAGCAACGCCGCGGACCAGGACGCGCAGCAGTGGTCGGAGGTCCCGCTCAGCGCGTCGCTGGCGGTCACCCGGGCGGCCGCGGAGCGGCGGGCGGTGTGGATCGAGGACACCGCCGCCTCGCCGGACACCGCGCCCCCGCCCGGCGGTCCCGGCGCGGTGGTCGCGCTGCCGCTGCTGGTCGCCGGCCGCGTCGTCGGCGTCGTCGGCGTGGGCGCGCCGGCCGCCCAGCGGTTCCCGGCCGTCGAGCGCGGCATGCTCCTGGCCGTCGCCGAGCAGTGCGCCTCGGCGCTGGAGCGGGCCCGGCTCTACCGCGCCCAGCAGGACATCTCCTCCACGATCCAGCTCAGCCTGCTGCCCGCCGCGGTGCCCCGGCTGGAGCGGCTGGCGCTAGCCGCGGAGTACCTGCCCGGCGCCGCAGGCACCTCGGCCGGCGGCGACTGGTACGACGTCGTCGAGCTGGGCCGGGGCCGGGTGGCGATCGCCGTCGGCGACGTCGTGGGGCAGGGCCCGGCGGCGGCCGCCGTCATGGGGCAGCTGCGCAGCGCGCTGTCCACGGCGCTGCTGCAGGGCAGCTCCCCGGCCGAGGCGCTGGAGCTGCTGGACCGGTTCGCCGCGCGGCTGCCCGGCGCCCTGGCCTCGACGGCGGCCTGCCTGGTGCTCGACTGGGCCGCCGGCACCGTGCGGTGGGCCCGCGCCGGCCACCCGCCGCCGCTGCTGGTGGCCGACGGCGCGGCGACCTTCCTCGAGGAGGGCGCGGGCGCGGTCCTCGGCGCCCCGGGCCGGCGGCCCTACACCGAGGGCAGCGCCCCGGTCACCCCCGGGACGACGCTGCTGCTCTACACCGACGGCCTGGTGGAGCGCCGCCGGGAGCCGTTGGACACCGGCCTGCGCCGGGTCGCCGACGCCGCGGCCCGGCTGTCCGACGTCGAGCCCTGCCGGCTGACCCGCGCGCTGCTGGCGGAGGTGCTCGACGCCGACGCCCTCCCCGACGACGTCGCGGTCATCGCGGCCCGGCTGGTCCCCCCGCCGCTGCACGAGGTGCTGCCGGCCGACCCGTCCCGGCTGCGCGGGGTGCGGCGCACCGTCACCGCCTGGGCCCGGGCAGCCGGGATGGGCGGGGACTCCCTCGACGACCTGCAGCTGGCTCTCGGCGAGGCGCTGGCCAACGCCGTCGAGCACGCCTACGCCACCACCGCCGGCGAGGGCCGCTGCGAGTACCGGCTCGAGCGGACCGCCGACGGCAGCGTCGACGTCTGCGTGCGGGACGAGGGCGTGTGGCGCCCGGCGCCGGCCGACCGGGGGTACCGCGGCCGGGGGCTGGAGCTGATCTCGGCGCTGGCCGACGACGTCGAGGTGGGCCGCTCGGTCGACGCGAGCGGCACGGAGGGCGCGGGCACCACGGTGCGCTTCCGCTTCGTCCCGGCCGGCCCCGGGCGGGACGAGCCGGTGACCCGGCGCGCCGCCGCCCGCACCGACGCGGGCCCGGCCCGCCTGACCGTGGACCGGGGGCCCGGCGGCGTGCGGCTGGAGTTCGCCGGCGACGTCGACCTGGCCGCCACCCCGGCCCTGCGCGCCGAGGCGCTGCGGGCGCTCGGCGACGTCGCGGGCGGGACACGGGTGGTGCTGGACCTGCGGCAGGTGCCCTACCTGGCCAGCGCCGGCGTCGGGCTGGTGCTCGAGCTGCTCCGGCTGGCCGAGCAGCGCCGCGCGGTCCCCGAGGTGCGCACCGCGGAGGGCTCCGCGCCGGCCCGCGTGCTCGTCCTCGCCGGGGTGCCCGCCGTCCCGGTGGCCGCGCCGTAGTGGCGCCGGCCCACCCGTACGGGGGCGTACCGGGCACCCCGCGAGCGGACCCCCCGCACCGTGTCCCACAATCAGGGGAGATGGGCCGGAGCAGTTCCGGACCGGAGGCGGTCGAGGGGCCAGTGGAACCTGGGACGGGAGTCTCCGCCACGCAGGCGGAGCTGGACGACGCGCCGTCGCCCGCGCCCGTGGTCCGCCACTCGCACACCGCCGCCCTCGTCCGCTCCGACGACGAGACCACCGCCGTCGCCGCGTCCTTCCTCGAGGAGGGGCTGCGCCACGGTGACCTCCCCGTCGTCGCCGCGTCCCCCCGGACGGCCGCGCTGGTCCGCGACGCGCTCGGGGAGCGCGCCGGCGCGGTGGAGGAGGACGCGCGGATCTGCCTGCTCGGTGTCCGCACACCCGACGCGATGGTGGTGACCCGCCGGCTGCTGGACCGGGCGCGCGCCACCGGCTCGGGCCGGCTGCGCGTCCTCGGTGAGGTGCAGTTCGGTACCACGGCCCGCAGCCGGCGCGAGGGCGAGCGCTACGAGTCGGCCGCCAACGCCCTGCTCGCCACGGCACCGCTGACGGCGCTGTGCCTCTACGACCGGCGGTGGCTGCCCGACGAGGTCGTGGCCGGTGCCCGCCGCACCCATCCGGAGCTGGTCATGGGCGGGGTCCGGGTGAGCAGCTCGGAGTTCCGGCAGCCGGCGGAGTTCCTGCGCGAGCTCGCGCTCCGCCGCGACCCGGTCGAGGCCGGGGAGCCCGTGTACGCCGTCGACGGGGCGCCGGCACTGGCCGGCCTGCGCGGAGAGCTGCGGCGGGTGTTCGGCGAGGTCGTCCCCGACGAGGACCAGCGCGCCGACCTGCACCTGGGCGTGAGCGAGGTGGCGGCCAACGCCTTCCGGCACGGCCGGCGGCCGATCTCGGCCCGCGTGTGGGCCGACCGCGACACGCTGGTGGTCACGATCACCGACTCCGGCACCGGCTTCGCCGACCCGCTCGCGGGCTTCGTGCCGGCGCACGGCGACGACCTCGCCGCCGGCGGCATGGGCCTGTGGCTGGCCCGCAAGCTGTGGGACTCGGTGGACCTGGTGCCCGGCCCCGCGGGGCTCACCGTCCGGCTGGCCGCCGGCCTGGCCGACCCCGTGTCGCGGCGGGGCGCGGCTTGACGCTGCCGTTCTCTCACTGCTGAGGTACCTGCGTGGAGGACGCGGTCGACCTCATCCTCGAGCAGTGGGCCCGGGAGCGTCCCGACCTCGACTGCTCGCCGATGGGGGTCATCGGCCGGATCACCCAGCTGCAGCGGGAGGTCCACCTCGCCCAGCGCGCGACCTTCGCCCGGCACGGCCTCGACGCGCCGTCCTTCGACGTCCTCGCCGCGCTCCGGCGGGCCGGGGAGCCCTACCAGCTGACGCCGACGGCGCTGATGCGCACCGCGCTGGTCACCTCCGGGGCGATCACCCAGCGGCTGGACCGGCTGGAGGAGAAGGGGCTGATCACCCGCACCCGCAGCGAGGCCGACGGGCGGGCCGTCGTCGTCACGCTCACCGACGCCGGGCGGGCGGCGCTGGACGCGGCCCTGCCCGACCACCTGGAGACCGAGCGCGGCCTGCTGGCCGGGCTGTCCGAGGACGAGCTCGCGCAGCTGGCCTGCCTGCTGCGCCGGTTCCTCGTCACGCTGGGCCGGGTGCCGCAGCGGCCCTAGCCCGCGGGCGGCACGTCCGCGGGGCGCAGGTCGGGGCGGACCCGGACGTAGCGCAGCGGGTGCCGGAACACCCCGGCGGTGAGCGCGGCGTCCGCGCTGACCTCGACGACGGCCGTCGGCTGCACGCGGGTGAGTGCCACCGACAGCCGCCCGCCGCCGAAGCGGCCGGTGCCGATCCGCTCGGGCCAGGGGTGGTCGTCGCCGGCGGGGGTGAGGACGGCGGCCAGCTCCGCCGACTGCGCGGGGGAGAGGGGACCGGTGCGGCCGACGACGACCAGCTCCCCGTCCCGCCAGCGGCCGGCGACCAGCTGGCTCGGGCGGTCGACCGGCCCGATGACGCCGCCGGCGAGCACCTCCGTCGTCTCCCAGGACTTGACCTTCAGCCACTCGCGGCGCCCGCCCGCGTACCGGGTGGCCGCACCCTTGGCGACCAGGCCCTCGACGCCGAGCGGGCGCAGGTCCGCGGCCCAGCCGCGGGCCTCCTCCGGGTCGGCGGTGACCGGCGAGAGCTGCAACGGCGGCGCCCACCGCCGCGCGAGCTCCTCGAGGGCGGCGCGGCGGCTGCGGAACGGCCGGCGGCGCTGGTCGGCGCCGCCGGCGGCGAGCAGGTCGAAGGCGACGTAGGAGGCGGGGTGCGCGGCGGCCAGGGCGGCCATCCGGGAGGGGGCGGTCACCATCCGGCGCTGCAGCAGCCCGAAGTCCAGCCGCTCGCCGTTCCAGACGACGGCCTCGCCGTCGAGGACCGTCCCGGCCGGGACCTGGGCGAGCGCGGCCGCGGCGAGGTCGGGGAAGCGGTCGGTGAGGTCACGGCCCTGCTTGGACCACAGCCGGGTGCCGGCGCGGCCGCGGACGACCACCAGCCGGTAGCCGTCCCACTTGGGCTCGTAGCGGCAGCCGCCGGGCAGCGCGGACGCGACCGGGAGGTCCCGCACCGGCCTGGCCAGCTCCACGGCGACCGGCCCGGCGAGGTCCGGCGGCAGGTCCGGCAGCCCGGGAGCGGAGAGCGGCACCGGGACAGCGTCGGGGGTGCGCGCCCCCGGCGCAGGCCCCTGAGCTGCGAACTCACCCGTTCAGGGTGGGTCGCCACCCTGCGCGACGGCTCCGGGCGGCGGCACGGCCGGGGTCCCGCTGTCCAGGCACGATCGGGTAACGCCCTACCGGGTGGCCTCCAGCCGGGCGGCCAGCGTGCCGGCGAAGTCCTCGGCGACGGCGAGCTCGGCCCGCAGCGCCTCCACCCGCGCGAGGGCGGCCTCGTGGAACACCCGCAGCCGGCCGGTGAGCACCGTGTCCCCGGGCCGGGCGGCGAGGTCGTCGAGCAGGGTGAGCAGCTCGCGCACCTCGTCGAGGGTGAGACCCAGCGGCTTCATCCGCTTGACGACCTCCAGCCGGGCCACGGCGTCCTCGCCGTAGAGCCGGAAGCCGCCCTCGGTGCGGCCGGAGGGCAGCACCAGGCCGCTCTCCTCGTAGAAGCGGATGGTGCGCAGGCTCAGCCCGGTCCGCTCGGCCACCTGACCGATCTGCAGCAGCCGTCCCATCAGTGCGCCCCGGCCAGCTGCCCCGAGTGCCGCTCGTAGCGGGCCGCCGAGTGGGGGTCCAGCCCGGTGATCTCCACGGTCTTGCCGTGCCCGGCGTACCGCTGGGTGAGCGCGTCGAGGGTGGCCACGGTGGAGGCGTCCCAGACCGAGGCGGCGGAGAGGTCGACGACGACGCGGTCCGGGTCGCCGGCGACGTCGAACTGGTCGAGCAGGTCGTTGCTGGAGGCGAAGAACAGCGCGCCGGAGACGCGGTACACCCGGGTGCCGTCGGGCGCGGTATCCGGGGTGACCCGCACCAGGTGGGCCACCCGGCGGGCGAACAGCACGCACGCCACGAGCACCCCGACGCCCACGCCGATCGCCAGGTTGGACGTGGCGAGGACGACGGCCACGGTCGCGAGCATGACCGCCGTCTCGCTGCGCGGCATCCGCGGCAGCGTGCGGAGGCTGTGCCAGTCGAAGGTGGCCGCGGAGACGAAGACCATGACGGCGACCAGCGCGGCCATGGGGATCACCGCGACGACGTCACCGAGGACGACGACCAGCACGAGCAGCAGAGCCCCGGCCAGGAAGGTCGACAGCCGGGTGCGGGCGCCGGAGCGCACGTTGATCATCGTCTGGCCGATCATCGCGCAGCCGCCCATGCCGCCGAACAGGCCGGTGACGACGTTGGCCACGCCCTGGCCCCACGACTCGCGGGTCTTGTCCGAGCGGGTGTCGGTGAGGTCGTCGACCAGGCGCGCCGTCATGAGCGACTCCATGAGCCCGACGAAGGCGACGCCCAGCGCGTAGGGCGCGACGATCCGCAGCGTCTCCCAGGTCAGCGGCACGTCGGGCAGCGCGAACCCGGGCAGGCTGTCGGGCAGGGCGCCCTCGTCCCCGACGTCGGGCAGGTCCCAGCCGGCCAGCACGGTGACGACGGTGAGCAGCACGATCGCCACCAGCGGCGCCGGGACGGCCGTGGTCAGCCGCGGCAGCAGCACGATGACCGCCAGGCCGGCGGCGACCAGCGGGTACACCAGCCACGGCACGCCGACCAGGTGCGGCACCTGCGCGGCGAAGATCAGGATCGCCAGGGCGTTGACGAAACCGACCATCACGCTGCGCGGCACGAAGCGCATGAGCCGGGCCACGCCCGCCACCGCCAGCAGCACCTGGAACACCCCGCCCAGGACGACGGCGGCGAGCAGGTACGGCAGGCCGTGGTCGTGCACGAGCGGGGCGACGACGAGGGCGACCGCCCCGGTGGCCGCGCTGATCATCGCGGGCCGGCCGCCGGTGAACGCGATGACGACGGCCATGGTGAACGAGGCGAACAGGCCCACCTGCGGGTCGACGCCGGCGAGCACCGAGAAGCTGATCGCCTCGGGGATGAGCGCCAGGGCGACGACGAGACCGGCCAGCACCTCGGTGCGGGCGACGCGGGCCGAGGTCAGCCAGGCGGGACGGGACGGGCGCAGGGCAGGGGAGGACATCGGGTCCGTTCGGGTCGGCGGGCGCTGGGGCGGGCACGCGCGCGCGTCGTCGGGCCGGTGCACTCTGCAACGATCCTGCCAGCACCCTCCCCTCACGTGAGGGTCGAGTCGGTGCGGTGCTCGTCACCCACGAGGGCGGAAGCGGTTGACCGCCCCAACGGTTGAGTCCTCAACGAGTCGGTCCCGTCGTCGTCCCGGAGGTCCCGGTGTCCCGTCCCGTCCTGCAGGTCATCGCCGCCAGCACCCGTCCCGGCCGCCGGGGCATCGCCGTCGCCCGCTGGGTGCAGCGCCTCGCGCAGGAGCACGGCGGCTTCGACGTCGAGCTGGTCGACCTCGCCGAGGTGGGCCTGCCGGTGTTCGACGAGCCCGACCACCCGCGGCTGCAGCGGTACACCCACCAGCACACGAAGGACTGGAGCGCGACGGTGTCCCGCGCCGACGCGTTCGTCTTCGTGACCCCGGAGTACAACCACTCCTTCCCGGCGTCGCTCAAGAACGCGCTGGACTACCTGTCGGTCGAGTGGGCCGACAAGGCGGCCGGCCTGGTCACCTACGGCGGCGTCTCGGCGGGCCTGCGGGCGTCGTCGGCGGTCAAGCCGGTGCTCGGCGCGCTGCGGCTGCACACCGTCCCCGAGGCGATCTCCGTGCCGTTCTTCGCGCAGTTCCTCGACGACCAGGACGAGTTCGTGCCCAACGCCGAGCTCGAGGCCGGCGGCAAGGCGATGCTCGACGAGCTCGCCCGCGTCACCCCCGCCCTGCGCTCCCTCCGCGCCGCCTGACGGAGGACCCCGCCGCCCCCCACCGCTCGCACGCCCGCGGCGGGCCCCGGCAGCGGGGCCGGGGTCAGCTGCGGCGGAGCAGGAGCAGGGCCCAGGCGGCGAGCGAGGGGCCGTCGGTGAACCGGCCGTCGCGGACCATCGCCCGCAGCTCGGCCTCCGGCGTGAACGCCGCCACCATGTCGGCCTCGGTCACCTCGCGGGCGGTCGGGCCGGGCGTGAGGTCGGTGGCGAGCCAGACGTCGAACTCCTGGGTGGACAGCCCCGGCGCGAGGTCCGCGTGGCCCAGGTGCTCGAGCCGGCCGGCCCGCAGCCCGGTCTCCTCGGCCAGCTCGGCGCGGGCCAGCTCCTCGGCCGTCCCGCTGCTGCCGGCCGTCCAGGTGCCCTGGGGGAACTCCCAGGCCCGGCGGCCCACCGGGTGGCGGAACTGCTCGACCAGCCAGAAGCCGTCCCGCTCGGCCGCGATGACGACGGCGAAGTCCGGTTTCTCGACGACGGAGTAGACGCCGGTGGAGCCGTCCACCCGCTCCACGGTGTCCTCGCGCACCCGGATCCACGGGTTGCGGTAGACCTCCCGGCTGCCCGTCGTCCGCATGCACGGCAGCCTCCCAGAGGCGGAGCATGGAGGCGGAGGTGGTGGGGTGACCCAGCGGAAGCCGCCCGGGGTGTCGTTCGAGACCTGGGTCGAGCGGCAGATCGGCCAGGCCCAGGACCGCGGCGACTTCACCGGGCTGCGCGGCGCCGGCAGGCCGCTGCCGGCCTTCGACCCGAACGAGACCGCCTACGACTGGGCGGTGGCCAAGGCCCGCCGCGAGGGCGTGGCGCCGGCGGACATGCTGCCGCCGGGCCTGGCGCTGCGCCGGGAGCGCGACGAACTGCCCGCGCGGGTGGCCGCGCTGCCGTCGGAGGACGCCGTGCGCGCCGTCGCCGAGGACTACAACGCCCGGGTCGAGGCCTTCTGGCGGCGGCCGGCGGAGAGCCGCTGGTCGCCGGTGCCGGGCCTGGCGGACGTCGACGCGCTGGTCGAGGGCTGGCGCCGCGACCGCCCGCCGCCGGCGCCCGAGCCGCCGGCCGCCCAGGTGCCGCCCACGCCGCAGCGCCGCCGCTGGTGGCAGCGGCGGCGCTGAGTCCCTCGCGAGATCAGGGCACGCGGTCGAGGAAGCCGAGCACGGTGCGGATGCGGCCGTCCCCGTCGGTCACGGCGACGTCGAACCCGGTGACCGGCGGCTCGGCGCCCTCCGGACCGAGGTGCCACGTGAAACGCACCTGGCCGTGGTGGGCGTCGGCGGGGCCGGCGAGCCGGAAGACGAAGCCCGGGAACTGTGCCTGGACGGCGGCGATGGTCGCGTCCAGTCCGTCGCGGCCGGCGACGTCGGCCAGCGGGTCGGTGTAGGTGACGTCCTCGGTGAACAGCGCCTCGACCAGCGCCCGCCGCGCGGCGGGGTCGGTCGCGTTCCAGGCGGCGAGGTAGCGGTCGGCGAGGTCGGGCGTGGCGGTCACGGTGGTCTCCTTCTCGTGGGGTCAGCGGGTGCGGAGGGCGGTGAGCTGCAGGGCGGCGAACCCGGCGACGACGGCGGCCTGGAGGAGCACCCAGACCGTCCCCGCGGCGGTGAGGTCGAAGCGGCCGGCGACGACGGCGACGACACTGCCGGCGGCCCACAGCGCGTTGGCGCCGACGACGACCTCCGTGGCGCCCCGCGGGACGCGCGGGCGGGCGGCGACGAGCGCGACCCCGGCGGCGAAGACGGCGAGGAAGGCGCCCAGCCCGCGCAGCGCCCCGGCGGGGACGCCGAGCAGGTCGGACAGCAGCGGCGCGGCGGCCAGGTAGGCCAGGCCGTTGGCGCCGGTGACGACGGCGTCCAGGCGCAGCGCCACGCGGAGCAGGTCGAGGGGACGGCGGGTGGGAACGGTCGTTGTCATGGCGGTGTTCGTCATGGCGACGACCGTGGCGCTCCCGGGGAAGGGCGTCGATTACCTCGCGGGTAGGCGACGCGGGGCGCGGTCGTCGCTAGCGTCCGCGCCGTGACCACCGCGGTGCGCCCGGACGTCGGGGAGCTGCTGCGCGGCTGGCGGCAGCGCCGCCGGCTGTCCCAGCTGGACCTGGCCAACGACGCCGGGGTCTCCGCCCGGCACCTGAGCTTCCTGGAGACCGGCCGGTCGCGGCCGAGCCGGGAGATGGTGCTGCGGCTGGCCGAGCGGCTGGAGGTGCCGCTGCGCGAGCGCAACGACCTGCTGCTGGCCGCCGGCTTCGCCCCCGCCTACGGCCGCCGGGGCCTGGACTCCCCGGACATGGCCGCCGTCACCCGGGCGCTGGACCTCGTGCTCGCCGCCTACGAGCCCTTCCCGGCGCTGGTGGTCGACCGGTCGTGGGAGCTGGTGACCGCGAACGCGAGCGTGGCGCCGCTGCTCGACGGCGCCGCCGCGCACCTGCTCGAGCCGCCGGTCAACGTGCTGCGGCTGAGCCTGCACCCCGAGGGGCTGGCGTTGCGGATCGCCAACCTGCCGCAGTGGCGGGCGCACGTCCTGCACCGGCTGGGCCGCGAGGCGCACCTGACCGGCGATCCGCAGCTCGCCGCGCTGCACCGCGAGCTGGCCGCGCTCCCCGGCGGCACCGACCGCTCGACGCCCGACGGCATCGCCGTCCCGCTGCGGATCCGCGCCGGCGACACGGTGCTGTCCTTCCTCAGCACGGTGACCACCTTCGGCACCGCCGTCGACCTCACCGCGGCCGAGCTGTCGGTCGAGGCGTTCCTCCCCGCCGACGAGGCCACCGCCGCGGCCCTGCGCGCCCCGTTCACCGGCGGCGAACCCGCGCCTGCCCGGGCGGTGGCGGGGTAGGGGACCGGCACGCGACGACGACCAGGGAGGCCGACCATGACCGAGGTGCCGGGCACCGACCGCGAGCAGGCCGAGGAGCAGGTGCTGGAGGAGACGCCGATCCGGCCGGAGGGCGTCGAGGAGGACACCTCCACGCAGGGCGACGAGGGCCAGACCGGCGACAGCGCCAAGCCGGGCGCCGGCAGCACCGACCCCGTCACCTGAGCGAGGCCCTGCTGCGGGGACGCACCGTTCGCACGCTCGCGGCGGGTCCCCGCAGCAGGGTGACCGGGCGTGCCGAGGACTGCGGACGGTGGTCGCGCGCGAGCAGTAGGTCCCTTGACCGCCCACTGGGGGGCGGCAACGGTGGTCACCGTCAGTCCCGGCTTCGGCCGCAGGAGGTCACCATGACCTGCGCCGCTCGAATCCGCTTCCTCCTCGGCGTCCTCCTGGCGGTCCTGCTCGTCGCCTGTGGCGGCGGGTCGACGACCGCGTCCGAGGAGACGCCCCGGACCCAGCCGTCGCCCACCCACGGGAGCGGGCGGACTGAACAGTCGACCCCGGGCACCTCTACCCCAGCTCCCGCACCCGGCACAGGACCGGACGCGTATCCGGGATCCCCGTCCGATCCGGGATCTCCGTCCGATCCGGGATCTCCGTCCGATCCGGGCACCGATCCCGATCCCGGCCCACACACCGAGACGGCACCCGCTCCGGCACCCGCTCCTGCGCCTGCTCCGGCTCCTGCGCCTGCTCCGGCTCCTGCGCCTGCTCCGGCTCCTGCGCCTGCTCCGGCTCCTGCGCCTGCTCCGGCTCCTGCGCCTGCTCCGGCTCCTGCGCCTGCTCCGGCTCCTGCGCCTGCTCCTGCTCCTGCTCCTGCTCCTGCTCCTGCTCCGTCACCCGAGGAGCCCTCACGCGCTGGCGCGCCCTATGAGATAGACCCGTTCGACCAGGTCGAGGGCGACGTGTTGACCTTCTTGGACGACCAGGTCGCGAGCCGCTGCGATGGCTCGCCGACCGGGGGGCCGGACTGCCTCGTCATCGACGAGAAGCCCGAGCGGCTGGCGCAGGGGCTCAGAGACGTCTGTTGGGTCGCGAGTTTCACCCTCACGCATCCCGACCCGGGGCAACCGGCGGTGGGGCCGAACGGGCAGGTCGCTCGAGGCACCACGGTGACCGTGCAGACGAAGTGCATCGAGGTCTTCGGCGCGATGAGGGGCAAGACCCTGACCGAGTTCGACGCGGAACTGACAAGGCGCTGCGGCGACTCAGCGAACACCGCCGGTTGTCTCCTCGTGACCGAGTCCCCACCGGTGGACCCAGCGGAACGGTCCACCTGCACGGTGGACACGTTGGCCTACACGCCCGAGGAGACGGCCGTGCCCGGACAGATCGCGGTGTTGGAGCGAGGGACCGTGGTGACCGTGGTGACCCTCTGCGGCGGATGAGGGCGTCACCCCCCAAGCCTGGTGGGTCGCGCCCCTCGGGGAACCGACGCCAGCGACGCGGGGGCGGCACGCCATCGACGCCGCGTCCGGGCCAGTCGTCGCCCACCGGCAGCGGGGCGAGCCCCGAGTCGGCGGAGGTCCTCCCGCGTCTGCTAAAGCTCGCCGGCGCCATCGTCGCACCGACGACTCTGCTCACCGGGCTGCTGTTCTACTTCGGCCGGCTGCACATCACCGGGTTCTTCCGCTACCTGCGCGTCAACTTCACCACGCTCGACCTGACGGTGAACGACTACCTGATCCGCAGCGCAGACGGACTCTTCCGCCCCCTCGCCGCTGTCACGGTGTTCGGGTTGCTCGCGCTCGCCGTCAATCGGGTACTGGTGGAACGACTCGGCCCCAAGGTGCGCCGCAGGGTGCTCAGGGTGGCCATTCCGATCGCCGCCCTGTTCGGCGTCCTGTGCCTCATGGTGGCCGTCGCGGACGCTGCCCAGACCGGTCCGCTGCTCGCGGCCTACCCGGAAGCCGGGGGCCTGGGACTGAGCGCAGGTGTGCTCCTGCTGGCGTATGTCGTCCACTTGTCACGCTCGTCGAGGCGGCCGAGGGCCCTCGGCGGCGCCCGCGTAGCAGAGACGACCGTGCTGGCGGAGTGGGGACTGGCATTCCTGCTGTTCAGCATCGGGCTCTTCTGGGCGGTCGGCAGCTATGCGATCGCCGTGGGCACGGGGAGGGCTCAGCAGTTGGTCGCAGACTTGCCCGCGGCGGCCGACGCCGTCCTCTACAGCGAGCAGTCCCTGCGGCTGGCCGTCGCCGGGGTGACCGAGGTGCGCTGCCTCGACCCGGAGGCGGCCTATCGGTTCCGTTACGACGGACTCAAACTGGTGCTGCAGTCGGGAGACCAGTACCTGCTTCTGCCGGCCGGGTGGACACGTGAGAACGGGACCGCCGTCCTCGTCCCCCGGAGCGAGTCAGTGCGGCTGGAGTTCGCGCCCCCGGGGCAGCAGCGGCAGCCCGTCTGCTGAACGCCGCTGCTCGTGCTCTGCCCCCGATCGGGGGCAGAGCACGAGCGCTCAGAGGAGGTCGAACTCGTTGGACGTCGCGCCGCCGGAGAGCAGCGCGTAGCCGGGGCCGCGGTCGAAGAACGGCTCGTCCCCGGTGCGGGCCGCGCGCATCTCGTCCCGCAGTACGGCGGTGGCAGCCTCGTCGGCCGACCCGTCCTCGAGCACGATGACGCCGTAGTCCTCGCGGGCGCCGGAGACGCTCACCTTGCGCCAGGCGACGTCGCGGAGGACCTCCTCCACGGGCCGGTCCAGCGGGTCGCCCCAGCCGCCGCCGCCGGTGGTGCGGATCCGCACCACCGTGCCGGCCGGCAGCGGTTCGGCGTCGGCCAGCGCGTCGACGTCGTGCTCGTCGGGGCCGCCGGGGTCGACGGTCACCTGGAACGGCCGTCCCGCGCGACCGCCGTTGACACCCCAGCAGGACAGGATCGAGCGGTCGGCGATCGACATGAAGTGCGCGTCGCGCAGCACCCGGATGTGCTTCTCGTAGCCGCAGCCGCCGCGGTACCGGCCCGGGCCGCCGGAGTCCAGCGCCAGGCCCAGCCGCTCGACCCGCAGCGGGAAGCGGGACTCGGTGAACTCGGTCGGCAGGTTCCGCGAGTCCGGGACGACGTGGATGGTGTCCTCGCCGTCGGCGTAGTACCGCCCGCCCGAGCCGCCGCCGAGCACCTCGCGCATGAGGTAGGGGTTGCCGTCGAGGTCGGTGCCGTAGACGCCGGTGTAGCGGATCGTCTCCTGGTCGGCGGGCATCCGGCCGCCGGTGGCCTTGGCCAGCACGCCGGCCAGCACGCCGAGCAGCCGCAGGATGACGAACGTCCGCGCGTTGGTGGGCGCCGGGAAGACCGGCGTGAGCAGCGTGCCCTTCTCGGGGAAGCGCATCTCGATCAGCGGGACGACGCCCTCGTTGACGTCGAGCTCGGCCATCCGCTCGGGCGTCTCGGCGAGGTTGCGCAGGATCGGCGCCAGCCACTTCTTGAGGAAGTTGCCGTCGGCGTAGTCGCCGCAGTGGTTGATCGGGCCCTTGGCCTGCGGGCCGGTGCCGGTGAAGTCGATGACCAGCGGGGTCTCCCGCGTGGAGTCCATGGTCAGCGTGATCCGCTGGCGGTGGAGCTTGGGCTCCTCGACGCCGTCGTGCTCGGCGTAGTCCTCCCAGACGTAGGTGCCGTCGGGGATCTGCGAGAGGATCTCCCGCCGGTAGACCTCGGTGGAGTTGGCCAGGATCGCGTCGAAGCAGGCCTCGACGGCGGCCACGCCGTACCGGTCGAACAGCTCGCCCAGGCGCCGGGCGCCGGCCAGGCACGCGGAGCACTCGGCGTCGAGGTCGGCGGCCAGCGAGTCGGGCATCCGCGAGTTGCGGGTCATGATCTTCAGGGCCGACTCGTTCGGCACGCCGCGGTCCCACAGCTTGATCGGGGGGACCATCAGGCCCTCCTCGTACACGCTGGTGGCCGCGCTCGGCATGGAGCCGGGCACCGCGCCGCCGATGTCGTCGTGGTGGCCGAACGCCTGGATGAAGGCGACCACCCGGGGCTCGCCGGTCTCCGGGGGGGCCGCGAACACCGGGACGGTCACGCACAGGTCGGGCAGGTGGCCGATCCCGCCCTCGGACAGGTAGACGTCGTTGTGGAAGAAGACGTCGCCGACGTTCATGGTCTCGATCGGGTAGTCGCGCACCACCGGGTGCACGAGAGCCGAGTACGAGCGGCCGGTGAGCTTGCGCAGCTGCCGGTCGTGGATGCCGGCGCGGAAGTCGTGGGCGTCGCGGATCATCGGCGAGCGCGACGTGCGCCCGATGGAGGTCTCGACCTCCTTCTCGATCGCGGCCAGCGTGCCGGCGACGATCTCGACGAGGACCGGGTCGGCCTCGATCGTGCCGTTCTGGAGGCTCATCGGTCCGACTCCTTGGTGAGCAGCAGGTTGCCGTAGGCGTCGACGGTGGCGGCGAAGCCGGGGTGGACCGGGACGGTGGAGCCGAACTCCTCGACGATCGCCGGGCCGCTGACCACGTCGCCGGCGCCCAGCCGGGTGCGGTCGTAGGTCGGGGTGTCCACCCAGTCGTCGAAGAACACGCGGCGCGACCCCGTGACGGCCCGGTCCGTCCCGCCCTCCCGCTCGGGCAGCCGGACGATGTCCGGGCGGCGGATCGGCCCGATGCCGCTGACGCGCAGGTTGACCCACTCGACGGCCTGGCGCGGGTCGTCGGCGAAGTCGTAGCCGTAGAGCCGGCGGTGCGCGGCGTGGAAGGCCTGCGCGACGTCCTCCGCGGCGGCGCGGTCGAGCTCGCCGTCGGCCACCGGGACGCGGACCTCGAACGCCTGGCCCACGTAGCGCAGGTCGGCGGTCCGCTGCATCCGCTGCTGGTCGCGCCCGAAGCCCTCGCCGTCCAGGGCGGTCCGCGCCTGCGCCTCGAGGTCGCCGAAGACCGCCTGCACGCGCGCCAGGTCCAGGTCGAGGTGCTTGGAGACGACGGTCTGCACGTAGTCGTTGCGGACGTCGACGGTGAGCAGGCCGAACGCGCTGACGTTGCCCGGGTTCGGTGGCACCAGCGTGCGGGGCAGGTTGAGGACGTCCATGAGCCGGCAGGCCAGCAGCGAGCCCGAGCCGCCGAACGTGGTGAGCGTGAAGTCGCGGACGTCGAGGCCCCTGGCGACGGTCACCTGGCGCAGCGCGTTGGCCTGGTTCCAGGCGGAGATCTCCAGGATCCCGGTCGCGGTGCGCTCGAGGTCCATGTCGAGCTTCCCGCCGAGCCGCTGGAGGCCCTCGCGCGCGGCCTCGACCGACAGCGGGATCTCGCCGCCGAGCAGGTGCGGGGGGATCCGGCCGAGGACGACGTGGGCGTCGGTCACCGTGGGCTGGTCGCCGCCACCGGGGTAGCACATCGGGCCGGGGTCGGCGCCGGCCGACCTCGGGCCGACCTTGAGCGTGCCCTCGGGCGACAGCCAGGCGATCGAGCCGCCGCCCGCGCCGACGGTGACGACGTCGATCATCGGGATCTTGCTCGGGTAGTCGCCGACCGAGCCCTCGGTGGTCAGCGCCGGCTCGCCGTCGACGACCACCGTGACGTCGGTGGAGGTGCCGCCGCCGTCGCAGGTGAGCACCCGGTCGAAGCCCGCCGTCCCGGCGATGAGCGCGGCACCCAGGGCGCCGGCCGCGGGGCCGGACAGCATCGTGGTGATCGGCTGGTGCACGACCTCGCCGGCCGACAGCACGCCGCCGTTGCTCTTCATGACGTAGAAGGGCACGCCCGGCGCGATCTCGTCGAGCCGGGTGCGGATGTTGGTGACGTAGGCGCCGACCCTCGGCTTCACGGCGGCGTCGACGAGCGTGGTCACCGAGCGCTCGTACTCGCGGTACTCGCGCAGCACCTGCGAGCTGATGCTGACGACGGCGTCCGGGTGCTCCTCGCGGATCACGTCGAGCATGCGGCGCTCGTGGGCGTCGTCCGCGTAGGCGTGCAGGAAGCAGACGCCGATGGTGGTGATGCCGGCGTCGCGGAAGAAGCGGGCGGCGGCGCGGGCGTCGTCCTCGTCGAACGGCCGGACCTCGGCGCCGGTGTGGTCCAGCCGCCCGCGCACGGTGCGCACCAGGTCGGCCGGGACGATCCGCGGCGGCTTGACCCAGAAGTAGCTGTTGCCGTAGCCGTCGGGCACCGACTGGCGGGCGATCTCGAGCACCGACTCGTAGCCCTCGGTGGTGACGAACCCGATCCGGTCGAGCCGGCCCTCGAGCAGCTGGTTGGTGGCGACCGTCGTCCCGTGGCTGACCGCCGTCACCGCGGAGCCGTCCAGGCCCATGAGGCCGAGCACCTTGCGGACGCCGGCCAGGAAGCCCTCGGCGGGGTCGGCCGGGGTGGACGGCGTCTTGGTGGTCGTCGTCCGGCCGGTCTCCTCGTCGACGGCGACGACGTCGGTGAACGTGCCCCCGGTGTCGATCCCGATCCGCACCCGGCGCGCCGCTGCCATGGGTCGATACCTTAGCGCTGAGGGATCTCGGCGGGAAGGGACGCGCGGCCAGTCGGGAGACCGTGTCGGGGGACGGTGAGCGATCCGGGGCGGTCGCGGAACCGGACGGTCCGGGACCGTACCGATCGACGGTTGTCGGCAGGTCGTGTTGTGATCGCCTGTGCGGGGCGCCCGGTCCCGCCGGCGCGGGGAGGGAGGGGCCCGGGGTGCACGGCGGCTGCGGGGACGGCTCCTCCGGGGTCCGGTAGCGACCGGGTGGACGCCCGGCTGGCGCACGAGTTCGTGGAGGGCACCGACGCCCTCGTCTGCGTCGTGGACGGGGAGGGCCGCATCCTGCTCGCCAACCCGGCGCTGCAGCGGTTCACCGGGCGGACCCTCGACGAGCTGGTGGGACGCTCGTTCGCCGACGTGTGGGTGGTGCCGGAGCACCGCGCCCTGGCCGTGGACGCCGTCGGGCGGGCCGTCGCCACCGGCCGGGCGTTCCCGCAGGAGGGCGACTGGCTGACCGCCGACGGCACCCGCCGCCTGATCTCGATGCAGAACAACGTGCTCACCGGCGCCGACGGCCGCCCCTACGCGGTCGCGTGCGTCGGCATCGACGTGACCGACCAGCGGCGGCGGGAGGCGGTGCTGTCGGAGCGGGCGCGCACCGACCGGCTCACCGGGATCCTCAACCGGGGCGCGTTCTTCGAGGAGCTGACCGCCCGCCTGGAGCCGGCGGCCGACCGCGACTGCGGGGTCCTGTTCTGCGACCTCGACGGGTTCAAGGTGGTCAACGACGTGCACGGGCACGCCGTGGGCGACGCGGTGCTGGTCGAGGTCGCCGCCCGGCTGTGTGCGGAGGCCGGACCCGACGGGGTCGTCGCCCGGTTCGGCGGGGACGAGTTCGTGGTCCTGCGCCCCGGCTGCGACGAGACCGCGCTCGACGACCTCGCCGCCGCGGTGCGCGAGCGGGTCGGCGCGCCGGTGCCCACCGCGGCCGGCCCGGTGGTGGTCGGCGTCAGCGTCGGCGGGGCGCTGGGCCGGCCCGGCGCCGCGCCGGACGAGGTCATCGCCCGGGCCGACCGCGCGATGTACGGCGCCAAGACCCGCCAGCGCCGCCGCTCCGAGCGGTGAGGGACACCGTCCCTCCCGCCACTCGCAGGCACGCGGCGAGCCTCCGGACGGGGCCGGACGAGCCCTATCCCCTGGGCCGGCCGATCCCGGTGGCGTAGAGGACGGCGAGGACCGCGCCGGACGGGGCGAACCAGATGAACCACGGGTAGGCGGGGTCGCCGTTGCCGAGGGAGACCAGCAGCCAGACGACGACGTTCACCGCCACCGCGGCCGCCCACACGGTGGTGAGCACCCGCATCGCCGTCCCGCCGCCGGTGTCGGAGAACACCCGGTGCCGCGGCGCCGGGGGCGGCGGGGACGGCGGCTCGGGCAGGTCGCGGGTGGTCCGCTCCAGCTCGCCGCGGGTGCGGGCGGCCCAGACCGCCGCCACCCGCTCGTCGAACTCGTGCAGGTCGAGCTGGCCGGCGCCGACCGCCCGGTGCAGCCGGTCCTGCACCGCCCTCCGCTCGACGTCGGAGACCCGCAGTTCCTCGGCCCGCACCGGCTCGCCCATGCGCCCGATCGTGGCACCGCCGGACGCCCCGCGGGGTCCGTCGAGCGGTGGACCGTTCACTCCGCGACGGCGCGCAGCAGGCGGGCCAGCTCCGCGCGCTCGGCGGCGGACAGCCGGGCGAACAGCTCACGGGTGTCCGCGCGGCGGGCGGCGTCCACCTCGCCCTGCACCCGGCGCCCGTCGGCGGTCGCCCGCAGCAGCACGGCGCGGCGGTCGGTCGGGTCCGGCGTGCGCTCCACCAGGCCCCGCTCCTGCAGGGCGTCGGCCACCTCGGTCGCCGAGCGGGGCGCGATGTGCAGCGCCTCGGCCAGGTCGGACAGCCGCACGCCCTCCTGGAGGACCACCACGCGCAGGGCCCGCGCCTGGTGAGGGGACAGCGCCCACGGGGCCAGGACGTCCCGCCAGCGCCGGCGCTGGGTGCGGGCGGCGCGCATCACCAGCTCGCCGAGCTCTGCGCCCTCGTCGTCCACGGGGGAATGCTACCGATGACAGTGTGGTTACCGGAACGTGAGGTAGCCTCAGCAACCACGGAGGTGGTCACCATCGAGGAGACGGGGAGTGGACGCGGGAGGGGCGGGTCCGGGCGGACCGTCGACCCCGCGGACCGGGCGCAGCTGGAGCGCGCGCCGGTCTCGCTGCGCCGGGTCGCGGCGCTGTTCCGCCCGTACCGCTGGCAGGTCGGGACCGTGGTGGCGCTCATCGTCGCCTCCTCGGTCGTCGCGCTGGCGACGCCGTTCCTCGTCCGGCTGGTCATCGACGAGGCCCTGCCCCGGCAGGACGTGCGGCTGCTGGTCCGGGCGGTCGCCGGCATGGTGGCCGTCACCGGGGTGACCGCCGTCCTCGGCGTCGTGCAGACGTGGCTGTCCACGACCGTCGGGCAGCGGGTCATGCACGGCCTGCGCACCGCCGTCTTCAGCCACCTGCAGCGCCAGTCGCTGGGCTTCTTCACCCGCACCCGCGGGGGAGAGGTGCAGTCGCGGCTGACGAACGACATCGGCGGCATGCAGTCGGTGGTCACCTCGACGGCGACGTCGCTGGCGGCCAACGCCACCACCGTCGTCGGCACGGTGGCCGCCATGGTGGCGCTGTCCTGGCGGCTGTCCCTGCTCTCCCTGGTCGTGCTGCCGCCGGCGATCGCGCTGACCCGCAAGGTGGCGCGGATGCGCCGCGCGGTCACCGCCCAGCGACAGCGGCACCTCGCCGACCTCCACGGCCAGGTCGAGGAGGGGCTGTCCGTGAGCGGCGTGCTGCTGGGGAAGACCCTCGGCGCCGGCCCCGCCGCCTCGCGCCGGTTCGCCGCGACGTCGGCGGACCTGGTCGGCCTCGAGGTGCGCTCGCAGCTGGCCGGCCGCTGGCGGATGGCCTCGATGAGCGTCGTGTTCGCCGGGATCCCCGCGCTGGTCTACCTGTTCGCCGGGCTGCCGGCGACCTCGGGCGGCATGACCATCGGCACGCTGGTCGCCTTCACCGCGCTGCAGGGGACGCTGTTCCGCCCGCTCATGGGCCTGCTCGACGTCGGCGTCTCGGTCACCAGCTCGATGGCGCTGTTCAGCCGGGTGTTCGAGTACCTGGACCTGCCGGTGGAGATCGACGACCCGGCGTCCCCGGTCGAGCTGGACCCGGCGGCGGTGCGCGGCGAGGTCCGCTGGGGGGGCGTGGACTTCACCTACCCCGACGGCGCCCGCTCGGCGCTGGCCGGCGTCGACGTCGCCGTCCCCGCGGGCACGACGCTGGCGCTGGTGGGCGAGACCGGCTCGGGGAAGTCGACGATGGCCTCGCTGGTCGCCCGGCTGGCCGACCCGACCGCCGGCCGCGTGACGATCGACGGCGTCGACCTGCGCGACCTGCGGCTGGCCACGCTCGCGCAGGTGGTCGGCGTCGTCTCGCAGGAGACGTACCTGCTGCACGCCACGGTGCGGGAGAACCTGCGGCACGCCCGGCCCACCGCGACCGACGCCGAGATCGAGGCCGCCGCCCGCCGCGCCCAGGTGCACGACGTGATCGCCGCGCTGCCCGACGGCTACGACACCGTCGTCGGCGCCCGCGGGCACCGGTTCTCCGGCGGGGAGAAGCAGCGGCTGGCCATCGCCCGCACGCTGCTGCGCGACCCGCGGGTCCTGGTGCTCGACGAGGCCACCAGCGCCCTGGACACCGCCACCGAGCGGGCGGTGCAGGCGGCGCTGGACGAGGCGCGCCGTGGCCGGACGACGATCACGATCGCGCACCGGCTGTCCACGGTGCGGCACGCCGACCGGATCGTCGTCCTCGAGGCCGGCCGGGTGGTGGAGTCCGGCACGCACGCGGAGCTCGTGGCCCGCGGTGGCCGCTACGCGGGGCTGGTCGCCGCCGGCGACGCCGCCGACGACCTGCTCGCCGCCTGACTCAGGCGGTCTCCACCGCCTTCAGCGGGACGCCGCGGAAGGCGGCCAGCCGCTCCGCCTGCTCCTCGATCCCGGCCCGGGCGGCGGGGGAGAGGCGGGTCCACGGCTCGACGGCGACGGTCAGCGTCCTCCCGGCCGTCCGTGGCCGCCAGACGCCGGCGATCCCGCCGTCCGCGAGCACCGCGCCGGGCCGGCCGAGCACCGGCCACATCGCCTTCCGGTGGCCGGCGTCGGGGACCAGCGTCCCGCGGTCGCGGGCCTGCAGGAACAGGTCGAAGGGGCCGAGCAGGCGCACGCCCCGGGGCGTCGGCGCACCCAGCCGGCCGGCGTCGTCGGCCGGCAGCCAGCGGCGCTGCCCGTCCACCTCCACCTCGACGACGTCGTCCGGCCAGTGCGCCTTCACGTCCTCGACCGGCGCGTCGAGGTAGCCGGCCACGTGCTGCGGCGTCGCCGGCCCGAGCAGGTGCAGGTACGCGCGGACGACGTCGAGCCGGTCGGGGACGGTGTCCTCCGGCGCGAGGCCGGGCACCGGCTGCAGCACCGGCGGGGAGGTGCCCGGCTGCAGCTCCAGGCCGGCCCGCAGCGCGGCCAGGCGGAACGGCTGCTCGTAGAGGTGTACCGCGTCGCAGGGGCGGCAGTACCGGTTGTAGGGGCCGGGGCCGGGGCCGGGGCCGGGGTCGCCGTCGCGGGCCAGGGCGTCGGACACCGCCCGCGACACCTCGCCCTTGACCGTCGGCGCGGTCACGATCTCGCGCATCCGCCCGGCGATGGTGTCCAGGGCGGTGAGCACGGGGATGCCGGCCGCCTTGAGCGGCCTCGCGGCGTCGTGGACGCGCTTGGCGGCGTCGGCCTCGGAGAACGGCGCGGTGACCGCGGCGACGGCGGGCAGGTCGGCGCGGCGGTACAGGTGCGGGGCGCCGCGCAGCGTCCACGCGGTGGCCAGCTCCGCGTCGTCCGGCACGACGCCGCGGATCGCCAGCGCCCACAGGCCGCCATCGGGCCCGGTGTCCTGGACGCCGAGGTCGAGGACGGCGGTGTCGGCGGCCGTCCCGGCGTCGCGGTCGAGCTGCTGGGTGGTGACGCGGTACGCGAGGACGTCGTCGGCGGTCGCGGTCGGCACGCCGCGGACCCTAGGGCCGGCCGGGGACGGACGGTCCGTCCCCGGCCGGGGAGGTCAGTCGCGCCGGCCGTGCGCGGCGACCGACAGCGGCTCCCAGCGCCGCCACTCGGCGAGCCGGGACTCGTAGTCGCGGGTGGCGATGGCGAGCGGGCCGTCGCCGAGGAACACCCGCAGCGGCGGCTCGTCGGCGTCGACGAGCTGCAGGACGGCGTCGCGGGTGGCGACGGGGTCACCCGGGTTCCCGGCGCGGGCCCTCCGCTGCTCGGCGGCCTTCTCGCGGAAGGCGTCGTAGGCGGGGAGGGGCTCGGCGTGCCTCGCCGACGAGCCGCCCCAGTCGGTGCCGTAGGCGCCCGGCTCGATGATCGTCACCCTGATCCCGAAGTCGGCGACCTCGGCGGCCAGCGACTGGCTGAACGCCTCGAGCGCCCACTTGGAGGCGTTGTAGACGCCGATGTTCGGGAAGGCGCTGATGCCGCCGATCGAGGAGACCTGCAGGACGTGCCCGGAGCCCTGTGCCCGCATGACCGGCAGCGCGGCCTGGGTGATCCACAGCGCGCCGAACAGGTTGGTCTCGAACTGGGCGCGGGCCTCGGCCTCGGAGACCTCCTCGATCATCCCGAACTGGCCGTAGCCGGCGTTGTTCACGACGACGTCGAGGCGGCCGAACCGCTCGGCGACCTGCCGGACGGCGGCGACGCCGGCCTCGCGGTCGGTGACGTCGAGCCGCAGCGGCAGGACGGCGTCGCCGAAGCGCTCGACGAGGTCGTCGAGGGCGGCGGTGTCCCGCGCGGTGGCCGCGACGGAGTCGCCGCGCTCGAGGGCGGCGATCGCCCACTCGCGGCCGAAGCCGCGGGACGCGCCGGTGATGAACCAGGTCTTGGGCATGCCGGCGACAGCGCCGCCGCGGGACGGGGTGTTCCCGGCCGGGAGGTCAGCGCCGGCCGCGGCGGACGCTCTTCACGCCGTACATGGCCATGTCGGCGCGGTTCATGACGGTGTCGGGGTCGTCGCCGGGGCCGCCGGTCGCCGTCCCGGTGCTCACGCCCACCCGGACCTCGCCGTCGGCGACGTCGAACGGCTCCCGCACCGCCGCCTCGATCCGGTGGGCCCGGGCGGCGGCCGCGCCGGGGTCGATGCCCCGGGAGACGACGACGAACTCGTCGCCGCCGAGGCGCGCGACGACGTCGTCCGGGCCGGCGAGCGCGCGCAGCCGCCCGGCGACGGCGACCAGCAGCCGGTCACCGGCCGCGTGCCCGAAGCGGTCGTTGACCGCCTTGAAGCCGTCGAGGTCGCAGAAGACCAGGCTGCACCCGTCGCCGGTCTCGACGTGCAGGCGGGCGGCGAGGACGGCGAACAGCGCGCTGCGGTTGGCCAGGCCGGTCAGCGGGTCGGTGACCGCCTGCTGCCGCACCTGCGCCTCCCGCTCGCGGTGCGCGGTGACGTCGATGCCGATGAAGGCGACGGCGTAGGGGGTGCCGTCGGCGCGGGTCAGCACGCTGGTCTGCAGCTCGACGCGGCGCTGCCGGCCGTCGCCGGTGCGCCAGTCGACCTCGCCGGGGATCGCCGGCCGGCCGGACAGGACCATCGCCACCGCGGCGCGGGCCAGCTCGACCTCCTCCGGGAGGGTCACCACCTCCCAGAACGGGACGCCGACCAGCTCGGCGGCGCTGCGGCCGGTGAAGCGCTCGAAGGCGGGGTTGGCCAGCAGGACCCGCCCGTCGCCGTCGCAGACGAGCACGAGGGCCGCCGTCGCCTGCACGGCCGCGCGGGCCAGGCCGTCGAGGGCGGTGGGGGTGACGGAGACCGTCGCCGTCCGCGGGGTGCCGCCGGACGGGGACGGCCGTCGGGATGCGTGCACGGTCGATCTCCTCGGGAGGGTTCTGTCCCCTCTTCATCGGCTCGGGGGACCGGTTGCTCGCGCGCGCATCCCCCGTCGGGGGTGCCCGCGCCCTTGGTGGTGGCGTGCTCGACGGCCGCACCCGCTGCGCCGGCCGCCCGGCGCCTGAGGGTCAGGCGGGCTGGTGCTCCGCGGCCCGGGGCGCGGGGACGGCGGGGCCCACCGGGGACAGCGCCTCCGGCGGGCCGGGGCGGCCGTAGTACCAGCCCTGGCCGAGGTCGACGCCCAGGTCGCGCAGCCGGACGGCCTCCTCCGCCGTCTCGATGCCCTCGGCGACCACCGTCACGCCGCAGCCGTGCCCGAAGGTCACCAGCGACTCGACCAGCTTGGACAGCACCGGGTCGGTGTCCAGGCCGCTGACGATGCTGCGGTCCATCTTGATGACGTCGGGGTCGGTCACCACGATGTGCCGGAGCGAGGAGAAGCCGGCGCCGACGTCGTCGATGGCCAGCCGCATGCCGGCCGCGCGGAAGGGCACCAGCGCGGTGGTGAGCGCGTCGTAGTCCTCGACCGGGTCGTGCTCGGAGAGCTCGAGCAGGACGCGGTCGTGGGGCAGGTCGCCGAGCAGCGTGGCGAACCCCGGGGTGAGCAGGGTCTGCGGGGACACGTTCATCGCCACGTAGCCGCCGACCCGGTCCAGGTGGGCGGCCGCGCCGCGGAGGGCGAGCAGCTCCACCTCGGAGCCGCGGCCGACGCTGTGGGCCTCCTCGAAGACGACGTCGGGCCCCTTGCCCCACTCGCGGGGGAAGCGGCTGAGCGCCTCGGCGCCGACGCGGGCGCCGGTGACCAGGTCGACGATCGGCTGCAGGACGACGTCCGGGCCGCCCGCGGCGACCAGCGGGTCGAGCCGGCCGTCGATGTCGTCGCGGCGCTGCCGCTCGCGGACCTCGGGCTCGATGATCACCGACGCCGCCGACGCGAGGACCTGCATCAGCGCCTCGTCGCGGCGGGTGAGCTCCTTGTCCGAGGTGAAGCCGAAGGCGCAGAAGGTGCCGTAGAGGCTGCCGTCGGAGAGCGTGACCGGCGTCGAGACGTAGCTGCGGATGCGGGGGATGCGCGCCGAGGGCAGCGACATCGCCAGCGGGTAGCGCGTCACGTCGTCGATGACGGCGGGCAGCTCCCCGTCGAGGATCGCCTGGCAGAACGAGGTGTCCTGGGCGATCTGCGCCTTCTCCCGCACGAGCACCGGCACCCGGGTGTCGACCACCTCCAGGTGCTGGGTGGTGCCGTCCAGGCGGCTGAGGAACGCCACGCTCATGTGCAGCGACGTGCGAGCCGTCCGCAGCAGGTCGGCGATCTGCTGCTCGGCGTCGGTGCGCTGACGGGTCATCGGGTGCTCCTCGTCCGGTGGGGGTGACGACCTCCCATCGGCGCCGGTCGTGCACAACTGGAGCGGGCCCGACGGGACTCACCCGGACCGATGAGTCCCGGCGCCGCCCGCCGTCTGCACCTCCGACCGCACCACCCCGGAGGAGAGACCGATGCGCCCGCTCACCGTCACCACGTTCCTGACCCTCGACGGCGTCACCCAGGCCCCCGGCGGGCCGCAGGAGGACCCGTCCGGCGGCTTCCCCTACGGCGGCTGGCTGGTGCCCTTCGCCGACGAGGCGATGGGGGAGCAGATGGACGCCTGGTTCCGTCCGGCCGAGGACTTCCTCCTGGGCCGGACGACGTACGAGATCTTCGCCGCGCACTGGCCGCACGTGGACGCGACCGGTGACCCGGTGGCCCAGGCGCTGCAGACGAAGACCAAGCACGTCGCGTCCCGGACGCTGACCTCGCTGGAGTGGTCCACCGCCCGGCTGCTCGGCACCGACGTGCCGGCCGCCGTCCGGGAGCTCAAGGCCGCCGACGGCGGTGAGCTCCAGGTGCACGGCTCGATCGGGCTCGTGCAGACGCTGCTGGCGGAGGACCTGGTCGACGAGCTGCGCACCATCGTCTTCCCGGTGGTCCTCGGCACGGGCAAGCGGCTGTTCGAGGGCGGCGCCGCGCCGCGCACCTGGGAGCTGGTCTCCTCGACGACCACCTCGACCGGCGCGGTGATGACCGCCCACCGGCGCACCGGCGAGGTGGCCACCGGCTCCTTCGCGCTGGAGGACGCGGACACCACGGTTTGACATCCGTACTCACGGGTGTACGGTCCTCCCGTCTCGGTTGGACAGTCCAACCGGGACGGGAGGAGGGACCCGTGACCGTCGTCGCTCTCGAGGCGCCGCTCGTCTTCGACCCGTCCTGGCGGTCGTTCACCCACGTGCAGGGCGGCCTGGTGGCCGGGCACCTGATGGCCGCCGCCGCGGACCGCACCGGCGCCGCGCCGCGGGCGGTCACCGCCCACCTGCTCGCCGGGGTGGAGCCGGGGGTGGAGACGGCGGTCGACGCCGTCCCCGACCGCACCGGCACCACCGGCAGCGTGCGGGCCACGATGAGCCAGCGGGGCCGGGTGCTCGCCGTCGCCCAGGTGCTCACGCTGGCCCGCCCGGCCTCCCCGGTCTCCGAGAGCGCCCCGCCGGCGCCCGGGCCGACCGTGCGCGAGGGCGTCCCGTTCCGGCTGCCGCGGGAGTTCGTGCCGATCGCCGACCACACCGAGATCCGCGCGCTCGGCACCTCCCGACCGCTGGCCGGCGGGCCCGAGCCGCGGCTGTCCGCGTGGGTGCGCATCGACGGCGACCTCGAGCCGCTGGTCCAGCTCGGCGTGCTGCTCGACGCGCTGCCGCCGTCGCTGTTCGCCGTCCGCACCACGCCGGCGGTGATGCCGACCGTCGAGCTCGCCGCGCACCTGGCCGGCCCGCCGCCGGGGACCGGCGCGTGGGTGCGGATCGA
Organism: Geodermatophilus sp. SYSU D00867; assembly: GCF_054050315.1. NCBI lineage: Bacteria > Bacillati > Actinomycetota > Actinomycetes > Geodermatophilales > Geodermatophilaceae > Geodermatophilus > Geodermatophilus sp. SYSU D00867. The sequence continues at coordinate 133,963 of NZ_JBJGZC010000010.1, forward strand.
CCAGGTCACCACCTGGGCCGACGCCGACGTCGCGGTCGACGACGCCGAGCTGCGCGCCGTCGACGGCTCCCTGGTCGCCCGGGCCCGCCAGACCCGCCGCCTGCTCGCGCGCTGAGCGGCGCGGCTCGCGTCCCGCGGGAGCGCCGTCAGTCCAGGCCGCCGCGGGCCACGAGCTGGCGGGCGATGACGTCGCGCTGGATCTCGTTGGTGCCCTCGCCGACGATCATGAGCGGGGCGTCGCGGAAGTAGCGCTCGACGTCGAACTCCGTGGAGTAGCCGTGCCCGCCGTGCACCCGGATGGCGTCCAGCGCCACCTTCATCGCCGTCTCGGACGCGAACAGCTTGGCCATGCCGGCCTCCATGTCCGACCGCTGCCCCGACTCGTGGCGCTCGGCCGCGTACAGGACCAGCTGGCGGGCGGCGGTGAGCGAGGTGGCCATGTCGGCGAGCAGGTTGCCCACCGCCTGGTGCCGCCAGATCGGGCGCCCGAAGCTCTCCCGCTCCTGGGCGTAGCGCAGTGCGTCGTCGAAGGCCGCCTGCCCGACGCCGAGCGCCCGCGCCGCCACCTGGATCCGGCCGGTCTCCAGCCCGGTCATCATCTGCGCGAACCCGCGGCCCTCCACCCCGCCGAGGACGGCGTCGGCCGGTGCCCGGTACCCGTCGAAGACCAGCTCGCAGCTCTCCACGCCCTTGTAGCCGAGCTTGGGCAGGTCCCGCGACACGGTCAGGCCGGGACCGTGCTCGACCAGCAGCACCGACACCCCGCGGTGCCGCGGCTGCGCCTGCGGGTCGGTCTTGCACAGCAGCGCCACCAGCTGCGACCGGCGCGCGTTGGTGATCCACGTCTTCGCGCCGTCGACGACCCAGCCCTCGCCGTCCCGCCGCGCGACGGTGCGCATCGCCTGCAGGTCCGACCCGCCGCCGGGCTCGGTGAGCGCCATCGTCGCGCGCACCTCGCCGGTGGCCATCCGCGGCAGCCAGCGGTCCTGCTGCTCCCGCGTCCCGAACGCCCGCAGCAGCCCGGCGACGACGGTGTGCCCGCCCATCGCCCCGGCAAGCGACATCCACCCGCGCGCGAGCTCCGCGGTGACCAGCGCGTAGCAGGGCATCGACACCGGCGCCCCGCCCCACGGCTCCGGGATCGCCAGGCCGAAGACGCCGAGCTCCTTCATCCGCCCGATCAGGGCCTCCGGGTACTCGTCCGCGTGCTCCAGCTCGCGCGCCACCGGCCGGACCTCGCGGTCGACGAAGGCGCGCACGGTGGCGACGACGTCCCGCTCCTCCGGGCTCAGCGCGGTCACCGGCGGGCCTCCGCGAGCACCGCGGTCCCGGTGACCGACGCCGGCTGCCCCACCGCCGCCGCGGTGAGCGCGAACCGGTCGCCGTCGAGCCGGCCGGTCGCCCGCACCGGCGTGCCCGCGTACGCCGGCCGGGTCAGCCGGTGGCCGAACGACGTGACGGACCGGTCCGGGGTGTGCCGGCGCGGCACCTCGAGCAGCAGCAGGGCGAGCAGCGGCCCGTGCACCACGAGGCCGGGGTGGCCCTCGACGCCGGTGGCGTAGGGCTGGTCGTAGTGGATGCGGTGCGCGTTGTAGGTCAGCGCGCTGAACCGGAACAGCAGCGGCGGGTCGGGCAGCACCTCGACCACGTGGTCGCCGTCGACGGCGGGCGACCCGGCGCCCGCCGGGGCGGGGGACGCGCCGGCCTCCTGGGAGCGGTAGACGACGTCCTGCTCCTCGGTGACCAGCAACGCGCCGTCCGCCCGGTACTCGCTGCGCACGGTGACCAGCAGCACCTCGCCGCTCCGGCCGGCCTTGACCTCGCACCGGGCCAGGGACGACGTCCGCTCGACGACGGCGCCCACCCGCAGCGGCGCGGCGACCTCCATCCGCCCGCCGGCGATCATCCGGCGCCGGTGCGGCAGCGGCGGGAGGAAGTGCCCGTCGCGGGGGTGGCCGTCGTCGCCGAGGTCGGCGGTGGCCGGCCGGTCGAGGAAGGTGAACCAGTGCCAGCCCGGCGGCAGCGGGTCGCCGTCGGCGAGGGGCGGCGCGGGCCGGTCGAGGACGGCGGCGAACGCGGCCGCGGGTCCGGGCAGGACCGGCGCGGCGTCGGTCAGCGGGCCCGGGGACCAGCCCGCGACGGCGTCGGACAGGAGGGACACGGCGTCATCGTGCCGGGTCACCGGCCGAGGGCACAGCGCCGCCTGTGACGCCGCCCGCATCCCGGAATGGCCCGGTCCCGCGGGGTGTCGGAACACCCGTGGACCTGTTCTCTCCCGTGAAGCTCGGCGACCTCGAGCTCGCCAACCGCGTGGCCATGGCGCCGCTGACCCGCATGCGATCCGGCAAGGAGGGTGTCCCCGGCGACCTCGTCGTCGAGCACTACGCGCAGCGCGCCTCGATCGGCCTCATCGTCACCGAGGGCACCTACCCGACCCACGAGGGCCAGGCGTTCGTCGGCCAGCCCGGCATCGTCACCGACGAGCAGGTGGCCGGCTGGCGCCGCGTCGCCGACGCCGTGCACGCCCGCGGCGGCCGGATCGTCGTGCAGGTGATGCACGGCGGCCGCGTGACCCACCCCGACGTCAACGGCGGCCGCCGCGTCGTCGCCCCCAGCGCCATCGCCATCCAGGGCGAGGGGCACACCGAGAAGGGCAAGCAGCCCTACCCGGTGCCGCACGCGCTGACCACCGACGAGGTGCGCCAGGTCGTCCGCGACTTCGTCCGCGCCGCCGAGCGCGCCGTCGAGGCCGGCCTGGACGGCGTCGAGATCCACGGCGCCAACGGCTACCTGCTGCACGAGTTCCTGTCCCCGGCGTCCAACGTCCGCGACGACGAGTACGGCGGCTCCCCGGAGAACCGCGCCCGCCTGGTGGTGGAGGTCGTCACCGCGGTGTCCGAGGCGATCGGCGCGGGCCGCGTGGGGCTGCGCATCTCGCCGGAGCACGACATCCAGGACGCCCTCGAGACCGACCGCGAGGACGTGCGCGCGACCTACGGCACGCTGGTCGACCAGCTGCGCCCGCTGGGCCTGGCCTACCTCTCCGTGCTGCACCGCGAGCCGGCCGGCGACCTGGTCCAGGAGCTGCGCAGCCGGTTCGGCGGGCACCTGATGGCCAACAGCGGCTTCGGTTCGGTCACCACCCGTGAGGAGGCGCTCGCGCTCATCGAGGCCGCCCACGCCGACGTCGTCGCCGTGGGCCGGGCGGTCATCGCCAACCCCGACCTGGTCGAGCGCTGGGCCGGCGAGCACCCGGAGAACGAGATCCGGCCGCACCTGTTCTACGCGTCCGGCGCCGAGGGCTACACCGACTACCCGGCGCTGCGCGCCGGCTGAGACGCCGCACGGACCGGGACCCCGGGTCCCCCTCCGCTCCTGGGAGGGGGACCCGGGGTCCCGGACCGTGCGGCTCGCGCCGGGTGTCAGCCGGGCCGCCGCGCACCCCCGGACGGGAAGTCGGCGGCGGGGTGCCGGTCGGAGCTGATGCCGAGCACGTTGCCGAACGGGTCGACGACGGCCACGCTGACGATCGGTCCGTGCGGCGTGAGCGGGATGTACTCCTTGGCGCCCATCGCGGTGAGCCGGTCGAGGACGGTCTCGAGGTCGTCGACCCGCCAGTACCCGACCGCGCCGCCGGTGCCCGGCGTCATGCCCGGCGGGGCGAAGGCGAGGTCGGCGATCGCCAGCGACGTCCCCCCGTCGACGGTGAACGTCGCGTAGCTGGGCCGCCCGCTGGGGCCGGGCCGGGTGAAGCGGGGCCCCGAGCCCAGCAGCTCCGTGTACCAGGCGACGGCCGCGGCCACGTCCTCGGCCCAGTAGGTGAGCGTGGCGATCCCGCGCAGGCTCACGCCGTCCCCTCCCGCGGCGTGGGCACCGGGTCCCCGGGCGCCCAGTCCGGTGCCGTCCAGCGGTGGAACACCCGGGCCACCGAGTCGCGCGGGCTCTGCCACGTCTCCGGGCGGTACGGGCTGACGTAGGGGGCGAGGTCCTGCATGACCTTGGCGAAGGCGGGCCGCATCGACTCGTGGTTCTCCCGCACGGCCGCGGCCTTGACCCGGTCCTGCTCCAGGAGGTGCACGAAGACGTCCTCCATCGAGTAGAGCCAGCGACCGGTGACGCCGGTCTCCGTCGGCAGCCCACCCGCGTCGGACGCGGCGAACACGCGGGCGATGTCCTCCTCGGTGCCCGGCCGCATCCGCTGGACGATCACGGTCATCTCCCGGTCGGGGGAGACCTCGCCCTCGGGCAGCCAGGTGTAGAAGTGCTTGGCCACCGAGTGCGACGGGTTCTGCCAGTAGCTGGGGTAGGGCGTCACGTAGGGCGCGATGACCTCGGCGATCTGCTGGAACGCCGGCAGACCGCGGCGCTGGCCGGAGACCTCCGGGTCCTCCTTGCGCTCGATGACGTGCAGGTACAGGCCCTCGTACGAGAGCAGGATCCGCCCGACGACGCCGAGGTCCTGCGGCCGGGTCGTCCGGTCGTAGTAGGCGAACACCGGCCCCACCTTGTCCTCGCTGCCGGGGACCATCCGGCAGACGATGACGTTGCGGAACGGCCGCCAGGAGCCGGAGGACCAGCTCGCGGGGGCCGTGGCCGTGGTCGCGAACTCGACCGTGTCGTTCGCCCACGGCGGTTCCGTGGGCGTCGAGGTGGCGTCGGCGGCGGGGTCTGCCGAGGGCGTCGCCGGCGGCGTGGTCTGGGTCATCGGGTGCCTCCTGGGGTGGGTGTGGGGGTGAAGCGCAGCGGCAGTGCGAGCAGACCGCGGAAGGCCGAGGCGGCAGGCAGCCACTGCAGCTCCTCCACGGGGACGTCGAGGCGCAGGTCGGGCAGCCGCAGCAGCACCTGCCGCAACGCCGTCGTCGCCTCCAGCCGGGCCAGCGCGGTGCCCAGGCAGTAGTGGATGCCGTGGCCGAAGGCCAGGTGCTGGGTGGGACCGCGCCCCAGGTCGAGGCGGTCGGGGTCCTCCGTGAGCGCCGGGTCGTGGTCGGCCGAGCTGAGGACGACGGTCACGATCGAGCCCTGCGGGATGGTCACGCCGCCGATCTCGAGGTCCTCGGTGGCGAACCGGAAGCTCGACACCGGCACCGACCCGTCGAAGCGCAGGAGCTCCTCCACGGCGTCGGGCACCCGGTCGAGGTCGGCGAGCAGCGCGGCCAGCTCCTCGGGGTGGGTCAGCAGCGCGACGACGGCGTTGCCGAGGAAGTCCGACGTCGTCTGGTAGCCCGCGAACAGCAGCAGGAAGCAGGTGGAGACCAGCTCCGCCTCGGATAGCCGGCCGTCGCCGTCGCGGGCGGCGATCAGACCGCTGACCAGGTCGTCGCCGGGCCGGGCGCGTTTGGCCGCCACCAGGCCGGTGAAGTAGGCGTGCAGCCGCTCCTGGGCCGCGCCGATCGCCGCCCGGTCCTCCTGCGGACTCCGCCCGCCGGTGCCCACGGTCCGGATCACCTGCGTGCCGGCGAGGATCTCCTCGTGGTCGGCCTCGGGGATGCCGAGCAGGTCGCCGATGACCGCCAGCGGCAGCCGCAGGGCGAACTCGTCGACGAACTCGGTGGACCCGCGCGGCGCGATCCGGTCGAGCAGCCCGGCGACGATCTGCTCGACCCGCGGGCGCATCGCCTCGATCCGCTTCGGGGTGAACGCCTGGGTCACCAGGCGGCGCAGCCGGGTGTGCTCGGGTGGGTCGGAGTTGAGCATGTTGGTGTTGATCTGCCGGGCCTTCTCGCCGAACACCGCGAGGTAGGTGTCGCCGGCCCGGTACAGGTCCTTGGACAGCCGCGGGTCCGACAGCGCCTGGCGGGCGTCGGCGTACCGGGTGACCAGGAACGAGTCGAAGCGGGGGGTGCGCACCTTGACCACCGGGCGCTCGGCGCGCAGCCGGGCGTAGACCGGGTAGGGGTCGGCGCGGAACTCCGGGGTGTAGATCTCCTGGCCCGGGACGACGTCGTCCGGGGGCGCGGTGTCCGGGGGTGCGGCCGGTCGGGGCTGCGCGGTCTGGGTCATGTCGGCTCCTGGGGGTGGCGGTCAGGGGGCGAAGACGCCGGCGAGGTGGTCGAGCAGGGCGGCCTCGTCCAGCGGGCGGCAGCGGAAGCCGACGTGGCCGTCGGGACGGACCAGGTAGGCCGCCGTCCCCGCGCCCGCGGTGCCGTAGGCGGCGGCGAAGGAGCCCTCGGCGTCGCGGACGACGGGCAGGTCGACGAGGAACGGCACCCGGGCGTCGGGAGCGGCCACGAGGTAGGCGCCCACCTCGCCCCGGGTCTGCTGCCGCACGCCGACGGCCAGCTTCTCCAGGTCCGACACCTGCTCCTCCGACGCGCCGGCGTCGACCGACAGCAGCAGCGTGGAGCGGGTGCCGCGGGTGAGGTCGAACAGCCGCAGCGGGTGGGCGACGCCGAAGCGCCGCAGCCCGTGCACGTCCGGCGCGCGGTGCCCGGGCTCGGGCCCGGCGGGGAAGCCGCCCGGGGCCGCCTCGCCCACCAGCGGGCTGCCGGCGTAGTTCATGGTCATCTGCATCTCGAGCAGGAACTGCGCCTTCTCGTCCTCCATGTCCATCTCGTCGGTGAACGCGATGGCCACGGCCCTGTCGACGATCATCTTCCCGGCGGGACGGCGCTCGCCCTCGTAGCTGTCGAGCAGCCCCGGCGCGGCCAGCCCGCGGACGGCGAGGGCCAGCTTCCAGCCGAGGTTCCAGGCGTCCTGGATGCCGGTGTTCATGCCCTGCCCGCCGGCCGGCGGGTGCAGGTGCGCGGCGTCGCCGGCGACGAAGACCCGCCCCTCGCGGTAGCGGTCGACGATGCCGTGCTTGATCCGGAAGATCGACGACCAGCGCAGGTTGCTCGCCGTCGTCCCGGGCGGGCCCAGGTCGTCGATGGCGGCCTGCATGTCGGCCAGCGTCGGCGGCTCGTACTCCTGCCAGAAGCCGGGCGGGACGACGCCGGAGCCGACCGCGTCCTGCCACCGCTGCGGGGCCAGGGTGGCGATCCGGTAGCGGTTGCGGCCCTTGAGCGGGACGCAGACGAGCATGCCGGTGAAGTCGTCCTCGTTCTCGATGCGCACGAACCGCACCAGGTGCCCGGCGGGCAGGTCCCAGTCGACGTCGACGTCCCCGAGCATGAACAGCTGCGGGAACATCGACAGCCCGCCCTCGAAGGCCAGCCCCAGCCCCGAGCGGACGGCGCTGTGCGCCCCGTCGCAGCCGACCAGGTACTGCGCCCGGGTGGTCTCCTCCTCGCCCGAGGCGTGCCGCAGCCGCGCGGTGACGCCCTCGTCGTCCTGGGAGAAGGCCACCAGCTCGACGCCGCGCTCGACGACCACCCCGAGGGAGGTCAGCCGCGCGCCGAGGAGCCGCTCGGTCTCGTACTGCGGCAGCCCGAGGTGGGCGTAGGGCAGCTCGTCGAGGCCGGCCCAGTCGACCTGGTGGGTCTGCACGCCGTTGACGAACACGGTCTGGCCGTGCAGCCAGATCCCGGCGTCCATCGCCTCGGTGACGATGCCCTGGTCCTCCCAGATCTCCATCGTCCGGCAGTGGATGCCGATCGCCTTGTCCGCCTGGGTGGAGGCCTCGGGGCGCTTGTCCACGACCCGGACGGCGACGCCGCGGCGGGCCAGCTCGATGGCGTGGGTGAGACCGGCCGGCCCGGCGCCGACGACGAGCACCTCGACCGCGCGTCCGGGGGTGCGCGAGGCGTCCCCGAGGTCGGCCGGCACCGGCAGCGCCGCCGCGGCGGCCGCGTGCTCGTCGTCGGGCTTCTCGACGAACTCTTGCACGCTGGCGCTGGGCACCGTGGTGACCGGCGGCCCGGCCACCGCCTCCAGGTCCGGCTCCGGCGCCACGGGGACCGCAGCGGGGACGGCGGCGGGGACGGGGGTGGGGACGGGGGTCGCCGACGGCGGCTCCGGGCGCACGCGCAGCGCGAACACCCGGCGGTCCTCGCCGCGGGCCAGCCAGCGGCCCAGCGGCCCGGCGGCCCAGTTGCCCGGCTCCGCCGCCCAGTCGGTGAAGTGCTGCTCGGACTCCCACTCGGCGACGACGTGGTAGCGCCGGCCGTCGGACTCGCGCAGCAGCTCCTCGCGGGCGTGGCCGGGGGCGCTGCGGGCCAGCTGCGCGGCGGCGAGGTAGGCCAGCTCGAAGGCCTCCTGCTCCCAGGGCTCGACGGCGACGGCGGAGTCGACGCGCACCCGCGCCACCTCGACGTCCCCGCCGGGCGGGGGCAGCGGCGGGAAGTCCGCGTCCGGATCGGTCCGCTGGCGGATCTGGAGCACCTCGCGCCGGAACTCCACCGAGTGCCAGCGGGCCAGCGGCGCGCCGGCCGCCATGTGCGAGGGGTCCTCGACCCACTGCACGAAGTCGTCCTCGGACTCCCACTCGGCGAAGATGTGGTAGCGCAGCCCGCTCGCGTCGCGCAGCAGCTCCTCGCGCACGTAGCCGCGCGAGTCGCCGATCCGCTGGGTGACCGTGGTGTAGGCGCGCTCGAAGGCCACCTGCTCGCCGGGCGCGACGCTGGTGGAGAAGTCGATGCGCACCGGCCGGCGCGGCTCGGCCGGCCGCACGGCCAGCACCGTGGACGTCTCGCGGGCGGTGTCCTCGCGCAGGTCGCGCAGCGCCGCGGTGAGGTCCTCCCGCGCGGCGCTGCGCTCGAAGGCGTCCGCCGCCGCCCGGTCGGTCCAGTCGCTGACGAAGCCGAACCAGCGGGGGTCGTCGGCGTCGCGCACCAGCTCCTGGCGCAGGTTGCCCGGCACCCGGGCCACCGCGGCCGCCGCCCGCTGCCAGGCCGCCGCGAAGGCGTCCTCGCAGCCCTCCCGGGCGCGCACCCGCAGGACCGTCCGCACCCCGGGGGCGGCCGCCCTCCCCCCGGTCCCCGGTGCCGTCATGCCGGGGCCTCCACCGGCCGCCCCGCGCCGGGGACGACGGCCAGCACCTCGTAGGTGTTGCGGGCGGCGTCCTCGCGCAGGTCGCGCAGCGCCTCGGTGAGCGTCTCCCGGGCGCTGCTGCGGCCGAACGCGTCGACGCTGGCGCGGTCGGTCCAGTCGCTGGTGATGACGAACGTGCGCGGGTCGTCGGCGTCGCGCACCAGCTCCTGGCGCAGGTTGCCCGGCACCCGGGCGATCTCGGCGGCCGCCCGCCGCCAGGCCGCCTCGAAGGCGGCCTCGCAGCCCTCGCGCGTCCGCATCCGCAGCATCGTGCGGATGCCGGCCTGCTCTCCCGCGGCGGTCACGCGGCCTCCTCCGCGCGGTGCCGGCGCAGCACCAGGCTGCTGTTGAAGCCGCCGGCGCCGCGGGCGAGGACCACCACGGTGGCCAGGTCCTGCACGCGGCCGGCGCGGACCAGGTCGACCCCCGGCGGCGTCTCGACCGGGTCGTCGAGGAAGGCGGTGCCGGGCACGATCCCGTCCCGCATCGCCAGCAGCGCCGTCGCCACGTTCAGCGCCGACCCGCCGGCCATGAGCCGGCCGGTCCACGACGACGGCGCGGTCACCGGCACCGGGGCCGCCCGCCCGCCGAACACCGCGCCGATCGCCTCCAGCTCCAGCCGGTCCAGCTCCGGGACGCCGGCGCCGTCGGCCACCACCAGGTCGACCTCGTCCGGGGAGACGCCGGCGTCGGCCAGCGACAGCCGGATCGCCCGGGCGTACTGCGTCGCGTCGGGCGCCGGGTCCTCGTGGTGGTGGGCGTCGTGGGTGGCGCCGTAGCCGGCGACCTCGCCCCACACCTTCGGGGCGCCGCGGGCCGCGGCCGCGCCGGGCTCCTCCAGCAGCAGGATCGCCCCGCCCTCGCCGACGACGTGCCCGTTGGCCCGCCGGTCGAAGGGCTTGTAGGCGTCCTCCGGGCGCCCGGCGCCCGACAGCCGGCCGCCGGTGGCCTGGCACAGCACCGCGTACGGGCACAGCCCGGCCTCGGTGCCGCCGACCAGCACCGCCGGGGTGCCGCGGCGGACCACCCGCCGCGCCCAGCCGATGCTGTCCAGCCCGCCCGCGCCCTCGGTGACGACGACGCCCGAGGGGCCCTTGAAGCCGTCGCGGATGGAGACCTGGCCGGTGGAGGCCGCGTAGAACCAGGCGATCGACTGGTAGGCGCCCACCGACCGGGGGCCCTTGGCCCACAGCCCCTGGATCTCGTGCTGGCTGAACTCGTTGCCGCCCGAGCCCGAGGCCAGGAACACCGACGTGGCGTAGACGTCGTCCTCGGGGGCGGTGTAGTCCGCGTCCTGCGCCGCGAGGGTGGCCGCCGCCAGCGACATCCACGTCCACCGGTCGGTCTGCACCATCAGCTGCGGCGAGACGTGGTCGGCGGGCACGAAGTCGCGCACCTGCCCGGCCAGCGGGACCCCGTAGCGGGCGGCGTCGAAGCCCTCCAGCGGCCGGATCGCCGGCTCCCCGCGGACCAGCGAGGCCCAGTGCTCCTCGACGCCGACCCCGGTGGGGGCGACGACGCCGATCCCGGTGACGAGCAGCCCGGTCACGACTCCCTCCGCGTGGGGCCGGCCAGCACGATCGCCGACTGGAACCCGCCGAAGCCGCTGCCCACGGAGATGGCGACGTCGACCTTCTGCTCCCGCGCCACCTTCGGCACGTAGTCGAGGTCGCACTCGGGGTCGGGCACCTCGTAGTTGGCCGTGGGCGGGAGCACGCCGCGCTGCACCGCCAGCGCGGTCGCGGCGATCTCGATGGACCCGATCGCGCCCAGCGAGTGCCCGACCATCGACTTGATCGAGCTCATCGCCACGCTGCCGGCGGCGGCGCCGAGGCTCTTCTTGACCGCCGCCGTCTCGTGCCGGTCGTTCTGCTTGGTCCCCGAGCCGTGCGCGTTGACGTAGCCGACCTCGTCCGGGGCGATGCGGCCCTGGTCCAGCGCCCGGGTGATGGCCTCGGCCATCTCGGTGCCGTCGGGCTTGAGCCCGGTCATGTGGAAGGCGTTGCAGCGGTTGGCGTAGCCGGTGATCTCGCAGTACACCTCCGCGCCGCGGCGGCGGGCGTGCCCGAGCTCCTCGAGCACGAGCACCGCCGCGCCCTCGCCCATGACGAACCCGTTGCGGCGGGCGTCGAAGGGCTTGGAGGCGTGCTCGGGGTCGTCGTTGCTGTCGGTGGTCGCCCGGATGGTGTCGAAGCAGGCCATCGAGATCGGCGAGATCGGGGCGTCGCTGGCCCCCGCGATGACGACGTCGGCGTCGCCGTCCTCGACCAGCTGCGCGCCGTAGCCGACCGCGTCGATGCCCGACGTGCAGCCGGTGGAGACGACGGTCGCCGGCCCGTGCGCGCCGAACCGGACGGCGAGCTCGGTGGCGCCGCAGCTCGGCACCAGCGCGGAGGCGAGGAACCGCGAGGCGTACCGCGGGTCGACCTCCCACAGCCGTCCCGAGTCGCTGACCTGCACGTACTCCTGCTCCAGGCGCATCGTCGCGCCGACCGCGCTGCCCAGCGTCACGCCGACGCGGTCGCCGTCCGGGCCGTCGTCGGCGCCGAAGCGCAGCCCGCTGTCGGCGACCGCCTCGTCGGCGGCGACCATCGCCATCTGGACGAAGCGGTCGTTGCGGTACACCTCGTGGGCGGTCAGGCCGAGCTTGCGGCCGTCGAAGTCCACCTCGGCGGCCACCTGGGAGCGGAACCGGGACGGGTCGAAGAAGGTGATCCGGCGGGTCGCCGTCCGCCCCTCGGTGAGCATGTCCCAGAAGCCCTCGCGGCCCATCGACCCGGGGGCGACCACCCCGATCCCGGTGACGACGACCCGGCGCCGGTCGGTGCTCACCGCACGCCCGGGGGCAGCTCGGTGTCCACGTGGCCCAGCTCCGGCCGCGGGGCCAGCGGACCGCACAGGAAGACGAACGTCGCCGTCGTGCCCGTGTCGTTGACGATCCGGTGCCGCACGCCGATCGGGATGTGGACGGCGGACTCGCCGACCAGGCGGCGCTCCTCGCCGTCGAGGGTGATCAGGACGTCGCCCTCCTGGCAGTAGAGGAACTCCTCCGAGTACGGGTGCCAGTGCTCGGTCACGACCTCGCCGGGCTCGAGGGTGAGCGTGCCCATGAAGCCGGCGGTCGAGCCGACGCTGGCCGGGGACAGCAGCACCCGGATGTCCCCGCCGCGGCGGCGGTTGGGCGCGGTGTCGGCGCGGTGGACGGTGGGGCCGCAGCGCGTCGGGGTGGCCGGCGCGTGCTGGATCGTCGTCATGTCTCTCCTCGGGAGCGGGTCAGGTGGGGACCGAGCCCGCGAGCGCGGGACCCGGGACGGCGGTGGGGACGGGGGTGCCCGGCCCCGCCGCCAGGTGGACGGGCAGGTGCGGGTGCACCTGGGCGACCAGCGGCCCGAGCACCGGGACGGCGCCGATCTCGACGACGGACGTCGCGCCGGCACCGGCCAGCGCCCGGGAGGTGGCCTCCCAGAGCACCGGTGCGGTGAGGTGGCGGCGCAGCGCCGAGCGCAGCCGACCGGGGTCACGGGTCGGCTCGCCGTCGGCGTTGGGGACGACGGGCACCAGCGGGGCCGACCAGTCCAGGTCGGCCAGCGCGGTCGCCAGGTGCGCGGCGACCGGCTCCATCAGCGGCCCGTGGCACGGCGCCCGGCCGGGCAGCCGGACCAGTTCCAGGCCCGCCTCGCGGACGACCTCGGCCGCGCGGGCGAGCTCGGTGCGGCCGCCGGAGAGCACCGTGCGCTGCGGGGCGTCGAGGGCGGCGACGCACAGCGGGCCGTCGTCGCCGACCGCCGCGACGGCGGCGCGGGCCACCTGCTCGGCGCCGGGGCCGAGGACGGCGGCCAGGCCCGCGCAGGAGGGCCGGGGTGCCAGGCACAGCAGCTCGGCGCGCCAGTGCACCAGCTCGACGACCTGGTCGAGCTCGAGGGCGCCGGCGGCGACGAGGGCGGCGAACTCGCCCACGCCGTGCCCGGCGACGACCGCCGGGAACAGCCCGCGGGCGGTCAGGCTGCGGAAGCCGGCCACCCCAGTCACGACGACCTCGAGGTGCGCCGCGACGGGGTCGGGGGCGGTCGCGGGGTCCCGCCACCAGGCGGCGACGTCGCGGCCGACGACGGCGTCGACCTCGGACACGGTGGCCGCGGCCACCGGGTCGGCCAGCCACGGGTCGACCATGCCCGGGCGGGAGCCCTCCTCCCCGGGCAGGACGACCGCGGGACCCCGCGGCGCGGTCACCCCACCGCTCCCCGGGTCGCGGCCGCCTCGACCTTGTCCCGGATGATCCCCATCTGGACCTTGCTGTTCGCGTCGATCCGCCGGGTCATCGTCTCGGTGTCGACCGGTGCCTCCGGCCGCATCCGGAAGTCCTGCACCCAGCGCATCCGGGTGCCGCCGTCCTCGGCCGTGTAGCTCCAGTGGATGTCCATGAACTCGAACGGGCCGGGCTCCACGCGGCGCGCGCGCACCTCGTAGGTGGCCGGGTCGAGGGTCCGCTCGGACACCCAGCTCCACACCCGCCCGGACTCGTCCGGGTGCATGGTCAGCCGGAACCGGAACCAGGTGTCGGTGGACTCCAGGATCTCGACGCTGCGGTACTCGGTGAACAGGTCCGGCCAGGACCGCAGGTCGTTGGTCATCGACCAGACGTGGTCGAGGTCGGCGTGGATGAGGATCGAGTTGTCGGTGTGGCCCACGGTCAGGCCGGGCTCGACGGTGCTGCTCATGGGGGCGCTCCGTTCGGGACGGGGGATCAGGCCGGCTGCGCCTGGGCCGCGGACACGGCCCGGACGATCTCGCCGAACGTGTAGTTGTCGGGGCTGTCGTCGGGCATCGCGGTGCCGAAGCGGTCCTGCAGCTCGGTCTGCATGGACAGGAAGGCCAGCGAGTCCAGGCCGACGTCGGCGAAGCGGGCGTCGGGGTCGTCGGTGTGCGCCTCGGCCGGCAGGCCCGCCTTCTCGGTGAGCAGCTGCATGAGGTCGGCCTGGGTGAACGGGGCAGCGGACATGGGAGGGTCCTCCTCGGGACGGGAGTGGGGGACGGGCACCGGACCGGCGGGGTCGCCGGCCGGGACGAGGTGCAGCGCGCCGCGCGCGGCGGGCAGGGCCGGCTCCCGGGACGCGGCGATGGCCGCGGCGCGGGCCACGAGGTCGGGCAGCCGGCGGTCGAGGAACTGGACGTCGTGCCGGTCGGCGCGCACGTCGGGGTCGCGCAGCAGCGCGCGGTGCAGGGCGGCGGTGGTGTGCACGCCGGGGCCCTCGACGCGCAGCTCGGCCAGCGCCCGGTCCATCCGCCGCACGGCCTGCTCGCGGTCGGGCGCCCAGACGACGAGCTTGCCCAGCAGCGAGTCGTAGTGCGGGCTGACCTCGTCGCCCTGGCGGTAGCCGGTGTCGAAGCGGGTCCACGGGCCGTCGGGGACGCGCAGCACGTCGAGCCGGCCGGGTGCGGGGGCGAACCCGCGGGCGGGGTCCTCGGCGTTGATCCGGCACTCGATCGCCGCGCCGCGCACGACGACGTCCTCCTGCCGCAGCCCCAGCCGCTCCCCGCCGGCCACCAGCAGCTGCTCGCGGACCAGGTCCACGCCGGTCAGCAGCTCGGTGACCGGGTGCTCGACCTGGATGCGGGCGTTCATCTCCATGAAGTAGGCGCGCCCGGCGTCGTCGACGAGGAACTCCACGGTCCCGGCGCCGCTGTAGCCGACCGACAGCGCGCCGCGGACCGCCATCTCGCCGAGCCCGGCCCGCTGCTCGGGCGTGAGGTGCCCGGCCGGGCCCTCCTCCAGCAGCTTCTGGTGCCGCCGCTGCAGCGAGCAGTCGCGCTCGCCGAGGTACACGCCGTTGCCGTGGGCGTCGCAGAGCACCTGGACCTCGACGTGCCGGGCGCCGGACAGGTAGCGCTCGACGTAGACGGTGGGGTCGCGGAACACCGCCCGGGCGACGGTGCGGGTGGTGGCGAACGCCTCGGCGAAGTCGGCGGGGTCGTGCACCACCGTCATCCCCCGGCCGCCGCCGCCGGCCGCGGCCTTGATGATCACCGGGTAGCCGATCTCCGCGGCGACGGCCAGGCCCTCCTCGGCGGTGCGCACCGGGTCCACCACGCCGGGCAGCAGCGGCAGGCCGGCCGCGGCCATCAGCCGCCGCGCGGTGGCCTTGTTGCCCATCTGCTGCATGACCTCCGGCGGCGGGCCGACGAAGGTCAGCCCCTCGGCCTCGCAGATCTCGGCGAAGTCGGGGTCCTCGGAGAGGAAGCCGTAGCCGGGGTGCACCGCGTCGGCGCCGCTGCGCAGCGCCGCCTCGACGACGTTGGGCACGTGCAGGTAGCTGGCCCGCGGCGCCGGCGGGCCGATGTGCACGGCCTCGTCGGCCATCTCGACGACGGCGGAGCGCCGGTCGGCCGTGGAGTACACGGCGACGACCTCGATGCCGAGCTCCCGGCAGGCGCGGGCGACCCGGACGGCGATCTCGCCGCGGTTGGCGACCAGCAGCCGGCCGATCACCTCGGTCCCCCGGACGGGCGCAGCAGCACCAGGACCTGGTCGTACTCGACCGACTCGGCGTCGCCGACCCGGATCTCCGCCACCGCGCCCGCGGCGTCGGCCACGATCGGGTTCATCAGCTTCATCGCCTCGACGATCCCGAGCGTCTGGCCGGCCTCGACCTCGTCGCCGACCCGCACGAACGGCTCCGCGCCGGGGGAGGGCGCGGCGTAGAAGGTGCCCACCAGCGGCGCCCGGACGGCGATCGTGCCCTCGGGGACCTCCGGCTCCTCGCCCGCCGGCTCCGGGACCGCGGCCGGCCCGGAGGGCGCGGCGACGGCCTGCAGCCCGCCGGGCACCGGGGCCGGCGCGGCGGCCGCGGGGACGGCGTCGGCCGCCCACTCCACCTCGACGGCGCGGTCGCCGCTGCGGACGGTCAGCCGGCGCAGCGGCCCGGGCAGGGCGCGGGCGAGCTCGACCACCTCGTGGTGCAGGCCACTGGTCTCGTCCCCGGCCACGGGCTCCTCCGCCGCCTGTCCCGGCCGCGCCGGCAGCTCAGCGGGCCGCATCCCCGCCACCTCCCTCGGGCGCGGGCCCGACGACGCGCAGCGGCCGGTCGCCGTCGCCGCCGATGCGGGCCAGCCGGGCGGCCCGGGTGCCGAGCAGGGTGCCGACGTCGAGCCGGGCGAGCTCGTCGAGCTCGCGCACGAGCGCGGCGCGGACCAGGCCGGCGGCCGCGAGCGGGTCGGCGTCCGCGCCGCCAGGTGGCTCGGGCACCACCGAGGTGGCGATGCCGCTGGCCCGCAGGTGCGCCGCGCCCAGGCGCATGGCCCGTGCGGCGGTGGGCGCGGCGGTCGCCGTCCGCCAGAGGATCGCGGCGCAGCCCTCCGGGCTGATCACCGACAGGTAGGCGTTCTCCAGGACCAGCAGCCGGTCGGAGGTGCACAGCGCCAGCGCCCCGCCGCTGCCGCCCTCGCCGGTCAGCACCGCGACCACGGGCACCCGCAGCCGGCTGCTGCGCATGATGGTCTCGGCGATCGCGTGCGCCTGGCCGCGCTCCTCGGCCGCCGGCCCGGGGTGCGCGCCGGGCGTGTCGACCAGCGTGACCACCGGCAGGCCGAAGGTCTCGGCGTGCGCCATGAGCCGCATCGCCTTGCGGTAGCCCTCGGGGTGCGGCATGCCGAAGTTGCGCGCCACCCGCTCGCGCACCGAGTGGCCCTTCTCGTGGCCGATCACCACGACCGGGCGCCCGTCGAGGACGGCGACCCCGCCGACGACGGCCGGGTCGTCGGCGAACGCGCGGTCGCCGTGCAGCTCGACGAAGTCGTCGAAGACGGTGTGCAGGTAGTCCAGCGTCGTGGGCCGGCCCGCGACCCGGGCCCGCTGGACGACGTCCCAGGCGTCCGCGTCCTCGGCGCCGTCGCCCGCCGGTGCGTCGTCCCGGGGCACCTCCGGCGCCGGCACCGGGGCGGCGGCCGGGGGAGGAGCGGGACGGCGGCCGTGCAGCTCGAGCAGCCGCACCAGCAGCGGGCGCAGCTCCGCGCGGCTCTCCACCCGGTCGACCAGGCCGTGGGCCAGCAGGAACTCCGCCGTCTGGAAGTCGCTGGGCAGCTCGGCCCGGATGGTCTCCTGCACCACCCGCGGGCCGGCGAAGCCGACGTGCGCGCCCCGCTCCCCGACCAGGACGGCGGCCAGGGTGGCGAACGACGCCGACACCCCGCCGTAGGTGGGGTCGGTGAGCACGCAGACCGACAGGAGGCCGGACTCGTGCAGCTGGGCGAAGGCGTGGCTGACCCGCGCCATCTGGAACAGCGAGAACACGCCCTCCTGCATGCGGGCGCCGCCGCTGGCGCAGACGGTCACCAGGGGCAGGCCGCGCTGCAGGGCGAGGTCCGCGGCCGCGCTGACGCGGCGGCCCACCTCGATGCCCATGCTGCCGCCGAGGAAGCCGAAGTCCATCGCGGCGAGGACCACCGGGGTGCCGCCGATGCGGGCGGTGCCGAGGACGACGGCCTCGCTCTCGCCGGAGCGGGCGGCGGCCTCGTGCAGCCGGTCGCGGTAGTCGCGCAGGTCGGTGAAGTCCAGCGGGTCGGCGGGCCCGGGCGGGCAGGCGTGCTCGTCGAAGCTGCCGTCGTCGGCCAGCAGCGCGATCCTCGCGCGGGCGCCCAGCCGCAGGTGGTGGTCGCACTCGGGGCAGACCGACAGGTTGCGGTCCAGGCGCTTGCGGTAGAGCAGCCAGCCGCAGCTGGGGCAGCTCACCCAGTCGACCGACCCGGGCGCCGCGGCGTGCGGCCGGGCCGGCGTCGTCGCGGTCACGACCGCTCCGCCGACCACTCGTAGAACCGGCGCGCCATGGCGTCCCGCGGCGACCGCCAGTTCGGGTCGTAGGCGACGATGTAGGGCCGCAGCTCCTCGCTGACCGCCCGGAACGCCGGCAGCGACTGGGCGACCGCCATGGCCTCCTGCTCGGGGCGGTCGAACTCGATCAGGTGCACGTAGAGGTCGTGGAAGGTGAACAGCTGCCGGCGCCGCACCCCGATCTCGTACGGCATCGACGTCGCGTCGGAGCGGGCGAAGACGTCGGCGACCTTGTCCGCGTCGGCGGGGGTCATCCTCGCGATGATCATCGTCTGGTGCACGGGCACTCCAGCGTCGCTGTGGGCCGGCAGGGAGCCGGCGGACCGGTGCGGCCGGCGGGCCGGGACGGATGCCCGAGGACGCTAGGGCGGCGGGACGGCCGTCCGACAGCGCCACGGGTCGGATCCGTCGCGCCCGTCCCGGGGAGGGGACGCCCGGTCGCGAGGGTGCGCACCGGCGGGATGGGTGGCCCGTCCCGGGGTCCAGCGCCCGGGGACGGGGGCAACGCCCACCTTCCGGACCGGGAGACCGCGACTCGGGTATGAAACCGGAGGCCGATCACGCTCACCGCGTCGTTGATCGGTGGCGGCGGGTGACCGTCCGTCGCTAACTTCCGGGTCCTGGGACCAGCGGCGCCGGGCGCCGTGCATCGGACCTGAGCGGAGCAGACGCATGGGTGGCGAGCTGGAGGGAACCGTCCCGCCGCCTCACGACGGTCTCCGACCTCCACCGCCTCACGACGGTCTCCGGCCTCCACCGCCTCACGACGGTCTCCGGCCTCCCGGGCCCCCGGCCCGCGTCCTGATCTGCGACGACCACGAGGTGCTCCGGCACGGGCTGCGCGCGGTGCTGCGCTGGGCGCCCGACCTCCTCGTCGTCGCCGAGGCGGCCGACGCGGCACGGGCGCTCGAGCTCG
Organism: Geodermatophilus sp. SYSU D00867; assembly: GCF_054050315.1. Taxonomy (NCBI): domain Bacteria; kingdom Bacillati; phylum Actinomycetota; class Actinomycetes; order Geodermatophilales; family Geodermatophilaceae; genus Geodermatophilus; species Geodermatophilus sp. SYSU D00867. Next base: position 152,610 of record NZ_JBJGZC010000010.1, read on the forward strand.
CCACCGAGCTGCACCCCGACGTGACCCTGCTCGGCCTGGGCGCCCAGGGGCCGGCGATGACCGAGCTGGTGCGGGCGCTGACCGCGACCGGCACCCGGGTGGTCCTGCTCGGCGAGGCCGGCAACGGCGGCGACCTGGTCGAGGCCCTGCGCGCCGGCGCCCGCGGCTACGTGTACACCACCGTCAGCTCCGACCGGCTGGTCGAGGGCGTGCGCTCCGTGGTCCGCGGCGAGACGCTGCTCGACGCCGCCGTCACCGGCGAGCTGCTGCACCACCTCGACGGCGTACGGAGCTCGGCGGGGACCGACGAGACCGGCGGGCGCAACCCGCTCACCGCCCGGCAGCAGGCGGTGTCCGAGCTGGTGGCCGAGGGCCTGACCAACGCGGAGATCGCGGCGCGGCTCCAGGTCAGTCGCGCGACCGTCAAGGGCCACATCACCGTCGCCCTGCGCCGGCTGGGTCTGCGCGACCGGACGCAGCTGGCCATCCACGTCAACCGCACGGCCCGGCCGGGCCCCGGCTGGGAGGCCGGCCCCGTCGGCGGCTGACCTCCGTACCCGGTTCGCCACTCTCCGTGCAGGCCCGGCGTACACGCCGGGGGACTCCCGCGCCCTGCGCACACGAACCTGGACGGGACCTGTGAAGGGCGTGCACATTACCTGGCAACGCCGGACGGTTGCGCGCTACCGTTCGGCGCGTCCGACTGAGACGGACGGGTCCCCCCGGGCGGAGATCCCGCCCGGAGCCCCGTCAGCGCCACCCGGACAGGAGGAACGCATGAGTTCCGACGACGTCCTGCAGGGCCCGGGCCCCGCGGCACGCGGGACATGGCGACCGGTCGGCCCGGCACCGGGCGTGCCGGTCAGGGGACGGAGCACGCAGCCGCGTCCGCGCCCGGTCCTGCGGCCCGCGCGCCCGCTGGCCATCCGGCCGCCGTCCAGCCTGGTCCGTGTGCTGCTCTGCGAGGACCGGGAGGTCTTCCGGCTGGGGCTGCGCGAGGTCCTCGAGGCGCAGCCGGACATGGCCGTCGTCGCCGAGACCCACCACCTGCCCGGGGCGCTCGCCGCCATCGAGGACGTGCCCGCCCAGGTCGTCGTCGCCCGCCAGGGTCTGGTGCAGGGGGCCACGCTGCCGCTCCTGCGTGAGCTCTGCCGCCGGGGGACCGCGGTGCTCGTGCTCGCCGAGCCGCGTGAGGAGGCCGGTCCCGAGCTCGTGCAGGTGCTGCGGGCCGGCGTCCGGGGTTACCTGCCGCGCTGCTCGGCCGCCGCGCGACTGGTCGAGGCTGTGCGCGCGCTGGCCCGGCACGAGCCGGCCATCGACTCCTCGGCGACCACCCAGCTGGTGCGCTACCTGACCGACCCCACGCCACCGGCCGAGGTCCCCTGCCGCCCGTTGGACCGGCTCACCGACCGGCAGCGCGAGGTCGCCGAGCTGGTGGCGCAGGGGCTGAGCAACGAGGAGATCGCGCGGCGGCTGTTCCTGAGCCTCGCGACGGTGAAGAGCCACCTCACCGCCTCCATGCGGCGGCTGGGCGTCCGCGGCCGGACCCAGCTGGCCATCCTCGTGAACCGGGACCGCTCGCCGGCGGCGTGAGCGCGGACGACGACGGCGCAGCCCGCCGTCCCGTCCCCGCCGCGGGTGGGCGACCTGCGGCGCTGCGCCCGGCGCCCGCAGACCAGGGAGGCCACCGCATGGACCCCTCCACGAGGAGGCGGACCCGCTCCGGTGCCGCCCGTCTCGCGGCCGCCGCCGCCACGGGGGTCCTGCTCGTCGCGGCGCTCCCGGCCGGGGCCGCCTCGGCCCACGTCGGCCCCCACACGCTCCACGTCGGGCCGGGGCAGCAGTACACCCGGATCCAGGACGCCGTCGACGCGGCACGCTCGGGCGACACCATCCGGATCGCACCCGGGGACTACCACGAGGCCGTCTGCGTCCAGGGCAAGGGCCTGACCGTCCGCGGCGCCGGCGCAGGGGTGACCAACGTCGTGTGGCCCGAGTGGCGGACCGTCCGGGACCTGCCCGCGGTCCCCTCGACCCCCTGCTGGGAGGCGCAGGAGCGCGCCGACGCCGAGGGCGACCCGGACACGCTCGCCGACGACGTCTCCGGTCTGTTCTTCCTCGATCCGGACGGGCCGGTCCTGGTCGGTGGCCTGTCGACCCACCACCACCCCGCCAGCGGGATCGTCGCGCGGGGAGCCGACGGCTTCCGGGTGGCCGGCACGTCGGGCTTCGCCCACGACCGCTACGGCGTCGTCGCCGTCGACTCGACGGCGGTCCGGATCACGGACAACCGCGAGGTCGGCCTCGACCGCGGCACGGCGAGGGTGCCGGACTCGGGCACCGCCGGTGTCGCGGTCGTCGACTCCGCCCGTGCCGACGCGACGGTCTCCGGCAACCACGTCGAGGGCTACGACGTCGGGATCTCGCTGCGGGAGGCGCGCGGCGGCCGCGTCACCGGGAACACCCTGACGGGCAACTGCATCGGCCTGCTGCTCGCCGACGACGTCGCGACGGAGGTCCCGAGCGGCGGGTTCGGCATCACCGGGAACACCTCGACGGACAACGACCGGTACTGCCTCCAGGGCAGGGAGGTCGAGTCCTACGTCTCCGGCATCGGCGTGCAGGTGGTGGACGCGGACGACGTCACGGTCGCGGGCAACGTCATCGCCGACAACACGGCCGACCTGCCGGCGGGGGTGCCGTCGCCGACGCACCCGGCCGCCGGACTGGTGCTGACCACGCTGCCCGGGTCCGACGCCGGGCCCGTGGAGGACGTCCGGGTGTCCAACAACTACTTCGGGGACAACCACGCCCTCCTGCCCGTCGGCACGCCGCCGACCGGGTCGGTCGCCGTCGACATGGACGTCTTCGTCGGCGACCCCTCCGCCCTGCCGTCGCTCCCGCCCGGTGGGGGGCTGGAGTTCCAGGGCAACCGCTGCGACACGGGCCTCCCGGCGGACATCTGTGGCGAGCCCTACCCGGTCTGACCCGTGGCCGGCGCCCCCGGCGCCACGGCCCCCGTCAGCGGGTCCGGCGGCCCAGCAGCCAGCCCACGAGGACGCCGAGCAGGGTGAGCCCGGCACCGCCGAGCGCGCCGACGGCGAGGGTCTGCACGTCCGACGACGGCGCCGCGGCCGGGGCCTCGGCGCGCCGGAAGACCTGCGGCTCCGGGGCGGCCGGCGTCCCCGCGGGGACGGCCGCGGGCGCCTCGGTGGAGCTCACCGCCGCCGAGGTCGCGCGGGCGGCGGCGGGCGCGGCGGCCACGGGGGCGCCCTCGGTGAGCTCGCGGTCGATCGCGGCGAAGAACTGCCCGGCCATCCGCTTGGCGACGCCGGAGATCATCCGCTGCCCCACCCCGGCCACCGGCCCGCCGACGACGGCGTCGGCCGAGTAGCTGAGCGTCGTCCCCTCCTCGTGCGGCTCCAGGTCGATGGTCACCTTCGCCCGCACGTTGCCCGGGGCGCCGGCGCCGGAGGCGTGCATGACGTAGGACGAGTGCGGCTGCTGGTCGGTCAGCCGGACCTCGCCGGCGTAGGTGCCGCGGATGGCGCCCACGCCGACCGAGACGTCCATCCGGTACTCGTCCTCGCCGGTGCGCTGCAGCGACTCGCAGCCGGGGATGGTCCGCGCGAGCACGGCCGGGTCGGTGACGACCCTCCAGACCTCCTCGGGCGTGCCGTGCAGCACCGCCGAGCCGTCGAGGTTCACGCGGGCACTCCCGTCTGGAGGGACGCCCGGGTCCGCTCCGCCGTCTCGTCTCTCATCAGGTCGTACAGCTCGGTCGGCGAGATCGGCATCGACGCGATCCGCCGTCCGGTGGCGTCCTCGATCGCCGAGGCGATCGCGGCCGTCCCCGGGATGACCCCCGCCTCGCCGGCGCCCTTGATCCCCAGCGGGTTCAGCGGCGACGGGGTCTCCTGGTGGTCGATGACCACGTCGGGCACCTCGGAGGCATAGGGCATGAGGAAGTCCATGAACGACGCGTTCTGCAGCTGCCCGTCGCCGTCGTAGGCCATCCGCTCGTACAGCGCCCCGCCCACGCCCTGGGCGACGCCGCCGTGCACCTGGCCCTCGACGATCATCGGGTTCACCACGTTGCCGCAGTCGTGCACGACCGCGTACCGGACGACGTCGATCTCCCAGGTCTGCGGGTCGATCTCCACCACGGCGGCGTGCGCGCCGGAGGCGAACGTCGAGCGGATCGGCGAGTAGTAGTCGCGGTGCTCCAGGCCCGGCGCGTCCCCGGGCGCGACCGGCGGCTTGCTGTCGTCGTGCGTGGCGAACTGGGTGGCCTGCTTGGCCGCCTCGTCGAAGGCGTAGCGCAGCGGGTTGGACAGGACGGCGACCGTGCGCAGCGGGACCGACGCCCCCGGCGTCCCCCTGACCTGCACCAGGCCCTCGTCGATCTCCAGGTCCTCCGGGTTGGCCTCGAGCACCTCGGCGGCGATGCGCAGCGCCTTCTCCCGCACCCCGCGGGCGGCCAGCGCGACGGCGTTGCCGCTCATCACCGCGGCGCGCGAGGCGAAGGTGCCGACGGCGTACCCGAAGCGGCGGGTGTCGCCGGTGTGCACCTCGACGTCCTCGATCGGCACCCCGAGCTCGGAGGCGACGATCTGCGCGAACACCGTCTCGTGGCCCTGGCCCTGCGAGGTGAGCCCGGTGGAGACCAGCACCTTGCCGCTGCCGAGCACCTGGACGTGCCCGCCCTCGTAGGGCCCGGGCCCGGTGCCCTCCACGTACAGCGCCATGCCGATGCCGAGCAGCCTCCCGCGCGCCTGCGCGTCCGCGCGCAGGGCGGCGGCCTCGTCCCAGCCGACCAGCGCGACCAGCTTGTCCAGCAGCCCCGGGTAGTCGCCGGAGTCGTAGATCACCGGCCGGCCGTCCTGGAACGTCAGGCGGTGGTCGTAGGGGAACTGGTCGGGCGTGATCAGGTTCCGGCGGCGCACCTCGGCGCGGTCGAGGCCGAGCGCGTCGGCGATGCGGTCCATCGTCCGCTCCATCGCGTAGCAGCCCTGCGGCCGCCCGGCCCCGCGGTAGGGCGTGACGATGACGGTGTTGGTGTAGACGCTCTCGACGACCACCCGGTACACGGGGATCACGTACGGGCCGACCAGCTGGGTCGCCGTCACGATCGGGACGATGATCCCGTAGGGCGTGTAGGCGCCGTTGTCGTGCCAGACGTGCACGTCGAGCGCGGTGATCCGGCCGTCGTCGTCGTAGCCGACGGTGATCTCCTGCCGCTGCTGGCGCTCGTGCGCGCTGGAGACGAAGTGCTCGCGCCGGTCCTCGGCCCACTTGACCTCGCGGCCGAGCCGGATCGCCGCCATCGGCACCAGCAGCTCCTCGGGCCACGGGTGCACGATCTTGACGCCGAAGCCGCCGCCGACGTCGGGCGCGATCACCTCGACGCGGTCCAGCGACAGCTCGAGCTTGGCGGCGATCGCCGCGCGCACCGACGTCGAGGCCTGGGTGCTGGAGTGCACGCGCAGGCTGCCGTCGTCGGCGTCCCAGCGGGCGTGCACGCCCTTGCCCTCCAGGGGCGTGCAGGCGCTGCGCTCGATGTACTGGGTGAACGACAGCGTGTGCGGGGCGGCGGCCAGCGCCGGGTTGACGTCGCCGGTCTCCTGGTGGTGCCGGGCGGCGACGTTGTCGGGGATCTCGTCGTGGACGGCCGCGCGCGCCTCGCGGGCGGCGTCCACCCCGACGACGACCGGCAGCTCCTCGTAGGTGACGACGATCCGCTCGGCGGCGTCCTCGGCCACGTACCGGTCGGTGGCCACGACCATGACGACCGGCTCGCCGACGTGGTTGACCTCGCCGTTGGCCAGCGGGTACCCGGTGCGCGGCGCGTGCAGCTGCGGGTGGGGGATGAGCACCGGCAGCGGCTCGGCCATCGGGCCGGTGAGGTCCTCGTAGGTGTAGATCGCGACCAGGCCCTCGACGTCCAGCGCCGCCTCGACGTCGACGTCGACGACGCGGGCGTGCGCGTGCGGGCTGCGCACGAACGCGGCGGCCAGGGCGCCGGCGCCGATGTCGTCGAGGTAGCGGCCGCGGCCGGTGATGAGGCGGGCGTCCTCGCGCCGGCGGACCGGCTCCCCGAACAGCTTGGTCGTCACCGGGCGTCCTCCCGCATCGCGGCGGCGGCGTGCCGGACGGCCTTCTTGATGTTGGCGTAGCCGGTGCACCGGCAGAGGTTGCCGCCGACGAGCTCGTCGACCTCCTCCTCGGTGATCTCCGTGCCCGCGTCCCGGGCCTCGAGGCCCGCGGCGATCGTCACCAGGAAGCCCGGCGTGCAGAACCCGCACTGCAGGGCGTGGCACTCACGGAAGGCCTCCTGCACCGGGTGGAGCACCTGCCCGCCCTGGTGGTCCTCGCGGGCCAGGCCCTCGACGGTGGTCACCTCCGCGCCGTCGACCTGCACGGCGAGCACCAGGCAGGAGCGCACGGGGTCGCCGTCGACGAGCACCGTGCACGAGCCGCAGACGCCGTGCGCGCAGCCGACGTGCGTGCCGGTCAGGCCGAGGTCGTCGCGCAGCGCGTCGGCGAGGACGCGGCGCACCGGGACGGTCACCTCCCGCGGGACGCCGTTCACCGTCACGCGGACGGTCCGCTCCGTGTCGATCCGGGGGGTGTCGACGGAGGTCATGCAGCGGTCCTCTCGGCCGCCTCGCGGGCGGCGTCGGCCAGCGTCCTCTCGGTGAGCACGCCGACCAGCAGCCGGCGGTAGTCGGCGCTGGCGTGGATGTCGGTGTCGGGGTCGACCAGCGTGCGGGCCAGGGCGCCGGCCGCGGCCCAGTCGGCGCTGTCGACGGGCTTGCCGGCGACGGCCTCGGTGAGGTCGTGCACCTCGGGCACCAGCCCGACCGACAGGTAGGACGCGCGGACGGCGGCCACCCGGCGGTCCGCGTCGAGGGTCACGACGACGCCGGCCCCGCAGACGGCGTAGTCGCCCTTGCGCCGGGCGATCTCGGCGAAGGCGGTGCCCGAGCGCTCGGGCAGGGCGGGGAAGAAGGCGTCGACGACGACCGCGCCGCCGGGCAGCGAGGTCTCCAGCGGCCCGACGAACAGGTCCCGCCAGCCGACGGTCTCCCGGCCCGAGGGCGTCGCCACGGTCACCGAGCCGCCGGTGAGGGCGAGCACCGAGGTCATCTCGCCGGAGGGGTCGGCGTGCGCGATCGAGCCGACCGTCGTGCCGCGGTTGCGGATGGCCGGGTGGGCGACGTTCGCCGTCGCCCGGGCCAGCAGCGGCTGGACCCGGGCGGCGGCGCCGTCGCGGAGCAGGTGCGCGTGCCGGACCAGGGCTCCCACCCGCACGCCGTCCCCGGTCGCCTCGACGGCGTCGAGGCCGGGCACCCGGTTGACGTCGACCAGCGTGGCCGGCGCCGCCAGGCGCATCGCCAGCAGCGGCAGCAGCGACTGCCCGCCGGCGAGCACCTTGGCGCCGGGTTCGGCGGCCAGGACGTCGAGTGCCTCGTCGAGGGACCGGGGGTCGGCGTAGCGGAAGGGTGCGGGCTTCACTTCTCGAGCATGTCCCTGCGTCGGTCGGTGCCGGGGCGGCCCACCTGGTCGACCGACGACGGGTCGGCGCTGTACTCGCGGGCCCCGGGGGTGTAGTCGTGCGCCCCGGCGTGGCCGAGCGCGGGACCCGTGCCGCCGGCGTACTCCCGCTCGGCGACGAGCGCCGCCTTCATCTCGGCCGGCGCGAGGGCACGGGCCACGTGCCACCCGAGCACCGCCACGATGGTGCCCAGGGCGATGCCGCCCAGCGAGAAGGTGTCGGTGATCTGCAGGTTCACGTTGCCGATGGCGATGATGATGCCCGCGGCGAGCGGCACCAGGTTGATCGGGTTGGCGAAGTCGACCCGGTTCTCCTTCCAGATCTTCGCGCCGAGCAGGCCGATCATCCCGTAGAGGACGACGGTGATCCCGCCGAGCACGCCGCCCGGGATGATGTTGATCAGGGCGCCGAACTTCGGGCAGAGGCCGAGCAGGATCGCCACGAGGGCCGCCACGTAGTAGGCCGCCGTCGAGTAGACGCGGGTGGCGGCCATGACGCCGATGTTCTCGGCGTACGTGGTCGTCGGGGAGCCGCCGACCGAGGAGGCCACGACGGTGGCGACACCGTCGGCGGCGATCGCGCGGCCCATGTAGGGGTCGAGGTCGCGCTTGGTCATCTCGGCGACCGCCTTGACGTGGCCGGCGTTCTCCGCGACCAGCGCGATGACGGCGGGCAGCACCAGGAGGCTGAAGTTCAGGGAGAAGCTGGGCGCGGTGAAGTCCGGCAGGCCGAACCAGTCGGCCTGGCCGACGGTGTCGAAGTTGATCCGGTCGCGGGTGACGACCTCGCCGGTGCCGTCGGGCGAGGTGATCTGGCCGGCGGTCGCGTCGAGCAGGATCGACAGCAGGTAGCCGAAGACCAGCCCGAGCAGGATCGAGATGCGGGCCCAGAAGCCGCGCAGCAGCAGCGAGGCGACGATGACGAAGGCCATCGTGGCCAGCGCCACCCACTGGTCCTGGGGCCAGTAGATGCCGGCGACCACCGGGGCCAGGTTGAAGCCGATCAGGAGCACGACCGCGCCGGTCACCGCCGGCGGCAGGATCGCGTGCAGGAACCGGACCCCGGCGAAGTGGATGAGCACGCCGACCAGCGCCAGCACGACGCCGGAGACCAGGATCGCGCCGACGACGTCGCCGGAGTCGCCGCCCTGCGCCCGGACGGCGACGACGCCGCCGACGAACGAGGCGCTCGTGCCCAGGTAGCTCGGCACCTTCCCGTTCACGATGAGCAGGAAGATGATCGTCGCGATCCCGCTCATCATGATCGCGAGGTTGGGGTCGAGCCCCATGACGATCGGGAAGACGAAGGTCGCCCCGAACATCGCGACGACGTGCTGGGCGCCGATGCCGATGGTGCGGGGCCACGACAGCCGCTCGTCGGGCGCGACGGCCTCGCCCAGCGGCGGCGTCTTGCCGTCGCCGTAGAGCTTCCAACCGAACGCCATGGGGTCCTCCTCGCGAGGCACAGCCGATGCGGGCCGGGAGGTGCCGCCACCCCCGGGAGGCCGTCACAGTGTCACGCGACACGCGGGCGCGAAAGTGCCTCAGCGCTAAATGTTCGACCGGAAACAAGATCGTTGCGCCGCCGATATCTCACCGCTGAGGGATCTCCCGGTACGGTCGGCGGGGTGAGCGATCCAGGCCCCGGAGAGGGCGTCCGGCACGTCTCCCTGCGCAGCGGCGTCTACGCCGACTCGGTGCGGTTGATGCAGGTCAGCCGCGACGTCGGCGCCCGGGAGGGGGTGACCGCCGTCCTCGTCGCCATGGCCACGCCGCTCAACGTCGAGCTCGCCGCGGGCATGGGGCTGGCGCCCGCGGAGACCCCCGCGCCCGACCAGCTGCTCATCGCCGTCCGGGCCGTGGACGACGACGCGCTGGCCGCCGCGGTGGCCGCCGTCGACGCCGCCCTGGCCGAGCGCGAGCGCTCCCGCGCCACCGCCGACGCCCAGCCGGCCCGCACGATCGGCGCCGGCCTCGACGACCTCGAGCCGGGGACCCCGGCACTGGCGATCGTGAGCGTCCCCGGGCAGTACGCCGCGCTCGAGGCCGCCGACGCGATCGCCGCCGGCCGCAGCGTGCTGGTCTTCTCCGACGGCGTCCCGGTCGAGCAGGAGGTCGCGCTCAAGCGCGCCGCGCACGCCGCCGGCGTCCTGGTCATGGGCCCCGACTGCGGCACCGCGATCGTGTCCGGCGTCGCGCTCGGCTTCGCCAACGTGGTGCGCCCCGGGCCGGTCGGCGTCGTCGCGGCGTCGGGGACCGGCGCGCAGCAGGTGTCCTGCCTGCTCGACGCGGCCGGCGTCGGCGTCTCGCACGTGATCGGCGTCGGCGGGCGCGACCTGTCCGAGGCCGTCGGCGGCCTGGCCACCCTCGACGCGCTGGCGGCGCTGGACGCCGACCCGGCCACCGAGCGGGTGCTCGTGGTCTCCAAGCCGCCGGCGCGGTCGGTGGCCGAGGCCGTGGAGCGGGCCGCCGCGGGGCTGTCCACGCCGGTCCGGTCGGCCGCCCTGTCGCCGGAGACGCCGGACCTCACCGCCGCCGTCGAGGCGCTGCTGACCGACATGGGCCTCGACGTCCCCGTCTGGCCCTCGCGGCCCGGCCCGGCGGAGGCCGCGCTGCCCGGGGCGGTGCTCAAGGGCCTCTACTCCGGCGGCACGTTGGCCGACGAGGCGATGCTCCTCGCCGCCCCCGTGCTCGGCGACGTCCGGTCCAACACCCCGCTGCGGCCCGAGCTGGACCTCGGGACGGACCTGTCCGCCCGCGGCCACGTCGTCGTCGACTTCGGCGACGACGCCCTCACCGTCGGCCGCGCCCACCCGATGATCGACCCGACGCTGCGGCTGGAGGCGATCGAGCGGCTGGCCGCCTCGGGCGAGCCCGCCGTGCTGCTGCTCGACGTCGTCCTCGGCCACGGCGCCGACGCCGACCCGGCGGCGGCCCTCGCCCCGGCGCTGGCCGCCGCGCGCGAGCGCGCGCACCTGCCGGTGGTGGTCGCGCTGGTCGGCACCGAGGCCGACCCCCAGGGCTGGAGCCGGCAGGCCGACGCCCTCGCCGCGGCCGGTGCCGCGGTCTTCGCCTCCAACGCCGCGGCCACGCGGTACGCCCTCGACCTGCTGGGAGCGCAGCGATGAGCCTGGGTGGTCTGCTGGACGGCCCGCCGGCGGTGGTGGCCGCGGGTGTCGACGTCTTCTCCGGCGCGCTGCGCGCCCAGGGGGCGTCGGTGGCCGACGTCGACTGGCGGCCACCCGGCTTCGGCGACGCCGGCGACCTCGCCGCGCTGGCGCTGGACCCGCGACGGGCGGCGGCCAACCGGACGGCGGTCGAGCGGGTGCTCGCCGCCGGGTCGGTGCTGGTCGACGTCCGCCCGGCCCGGGAGGTGCTCGGCCTCGAGGGGCGCACGCTGCTCCACTCCGGCCCGCCGCTGACCTGGGAGGCGGCGTCGGGGCCGATGCGCGGGGCGCTGATCGGCGCCTGCCTGTTCGAGGGCTGGGCGTCCACGGTGGCCGACGCCGAGGCGCTGCTCGCGTCCGGCGGCGTGGAGCTCGAGCCGTGCCACCACCGCTCCGCCGTCGGCCCGATGGCCGGGGTGACCTCGCCGTCGATGTGGGCGTGGTGCCTGGAGGACCCGGTGGGCGGCGGCCGGGCCTACTGCAACCTCAACGAGGGCCTGGGCAAGGTGCTGCGGATGGGCGCCTTCGGCGAGGAGGTGCTCACCCGGCTGGCCTGGATGCGCGACGTCCTCGGCCCGCTGCTGGCCCGCGCGGTGCGCTCGATGGCCGAGCCGCTGGACGTCAAGGCCGTGCTCGCGCAGATGCTGCAGATGGGCGACGAGGGGCACAACCGCAACCGCGCCGGATCGCTGATGACGCTGCGCGAGCTGTCCCCGGCGCTGGTCGCCCTCGACGCACCGTCGGACGACGTCGCGGCGGCGCTGCGCTTCATCGGCGGCAACGAGCACTTCTTCCTCAACCTCGGCATGCCGGCGGCGAAGCTGGCGATGGACGCCGCCCGCGACGTCCCGGGCTCGACGCTGGTCACCGTCATGGCGCGCAACGGCACCGAGTTCGGCGTGCAGACCGCCGGCACCGGCGACCGCTGGTTCACCGGCCCCGCGCAGACGCCGGTCGGCCTGTTCCTCGGCGACTACGGCCCCGAGGACGCCAACCCCGACATCGGCGACTCCGCGATCATGGAGACCTACGGCGTCGGCGGGTTCTCGATGGCCGCCGCGCCGGCGATCGTGCGGTTCGTCGGGGGCACCGTGCCCGACGCGCTGGCCACCACCGAGCGGATGTACCAGCTCACCCTGGCCGAGAACCCGGCGATGGCCATCCCCATCCTCGGCTTCCGCGGCGCCCCGACCGGCATCGACGTCCTCGCCGTGGCCCGCACCGGCTGGCTGCCGCAGATCAACACCGGCATGGCCGGGCGGGTGGCCGGCACGGGTCAGGTGGGCGCGGGCCTCGTGCAGCCGCCGCGGGAGTGCTTCGAGCAGGCGCTGGCCGCCCTCGCCGAGGAGGCCCGCGCCGCGACCGCGGCCTGACCCGGGTCCCGCTTGCCGGGCCCGGCGGGGACCGGCCAGGCTGCGGCGCATGGGGACCAGCGCCCGGCCGGACGACGGACCGGACGACGACGCCCTGCGACGGACGGGTGCGCCGCAGAACGAGCTGCCGGTGGCCCTGCCGCAGAACGTGCTGCTCGCCCGCACCGACGACGCCGTGGTGGCCCTGTTGGGGATGCAGGTCTACTCGACGGGCCTGGCGTTCGACCTCGGCGTCCGGATCCGGCCGGGGAGCCTGTCCGGGGCCGAGCTCCACGAGGTGCTCTGGCGGCCCGGCGTGCCACCGCTGCTCCTGGGGCTCGAGCTGGCCGACGGCAGGCGGGTGGACAACGTCGGCGAGCCCGGGCAGGGCGGGGACGTCGTCCTCACCCAGGGGAGCGGCTCGGGCAGTGAGAACTCCGTAGACCACTCCTGGTGGTTGTCCCCGCTGCCGCCGGCCGGGCCGCTGACGGTGGTCGTGCGGTGCCCGGAGCTCGGTGTCCCGGAGACCAGCACGGTGCTCGACGGGACGGCGATCCGCGAGGCCGCCGACCGGGCGGTCACGCTGTGGCCCTGGGAGCCCCCTCGACGGCGCGGCCCCGACCTGCCGCCCTCCCCACCGGAGATCCCGGAGGACAGCTGGTTCGCCCGCCGCTGACCGGAGATCCCGCGGGACCGCTAGGCCGGGCCGCAGGCGAGCAGGGTGTCCAGCGCGGCGGCCAGGCCCTCCCCGCCGGTCAGCGGGGCCCGGAACGGCACGCGCAGGTCGTGGCAGGAGTGCCGCGCCTCGACGCGGAACCGCACCCCGTGCCGGTCCAGCCCGAGCAGGCGGACGTCGTCGCGCGGGCCGGCCCAGGCCCGCACCCGGCCGCGCAGGGTGTCCAGCGCACCGGCGTGCACGGTGGCGAGGCCGGACTCGTCGGCGCTCACCGGGTCCGGCCGCGCGTCCGCGAACGCCTCGGGCTCGACCTCCGACGACGTCCCGGCGTCGGTGAGCAGCACCTCGGCGAGGTCCAGGCGCAGCAGCACCGCGCCCAGGCCGACGTCGAGCAGCGCGTCCGAGGGGCGGACGTCGGCGAGGTCGAGCAGGGCCGCCTGCACGCCGGCCGGGTGCACCGGGGTCAGCCAGCCGGACAGCTCCACCTGTCCGCGCACCGGGTGCTGCACCGGGAAGGGCGTGCGGTCGGTGACGGTCAGCCGCGCCGGCAGGTCGCCCAGGGGCGAGGTCCGCAGCGCCGTCGCCAGGCGCCCGTCCGCGGGGACGACGACGAGCACCTGCCCGGACGCCGTCGTCCCGGTGACCGTGACCTCGACCGCGCCGACGCCGACCGCGTGCAGCGCCGCCGAGGCCCGGGCGGCCACCGTGCGGGCGCGCTCTGCGGGGGAGGGCTGCGGGATGCCGGTGGTGCCCGAACCGGCGCGGGAGGAGGGGCCGGCGGTCATCGATCACCTCGGGTGTCGGGATGGGGGTAAGGTGAACCTAACCTAACTCGACGACGGAGGTCCCGTTGAACACCCCGCGCCCCAAGGTCCGGCTCAGCCGCCGGCTCGGCCTGCCGCTCACCCCGAAGGCCGTGAGCTACTTCGAGCGCCGCCCGTACCCGCCGGGCGAGCACGGCCGCAAGCGCAAGCAGCAGAGCGACTACTCGACCCGGCTGCTGGAGAAGCAGCGGCTGCGGGCGCAGTACGACGTCAGCGAGACCCAGCTGCGCCGGGCGTTCGACCGGGCCCGGCGCACCGGCGGCAAGACCGGCGAGGCGCTGATCCAGGACCTCGAGTCGCGGCTGGACGCCACGGTGCTGCGGGCCGGGTTCGCGCGGACCATCTACCAGGCCCGCCAGTTCGTCACCCACCGGCACGTGCTGGTCAACGGCCGCCGGGTGGACCGCCCGTCCTACCGGCTGCGCCCGGGCGACTGGATCTCGATCGCCGAGGGGTCGCGGACCCGGGAGCCGTTCCAGGTCGCCGCGTCCGGCGCGCACGCCACCGCCCCGGCCTACCTCGAGGTGCGGCTGGCCGACCTCACCGCCCGGGTGGAGCGCGTGCCCGCCCGCGAGGAGGTCCCGGTGGTGTGCGAGGAGCAGCTGGTCGTGGAGTACTACTCCCGCTGACCCGGCACCAGCACCCCGACGTCGTCGGCGAAGGACAGCCGGGCGGCCGTGGCGCCCTGCAGGTCGTCGCGGCCGAGCCCGGCCACCATCTCGCGCACGAGGAACCCCTCGGCGGTGACGTCGAGGACGGCGAGGTCGGTGTAGACGCGGTCGACCACGCCGGCGGCGGTGAGCGGGTAGGTGCAGCGCGGCACGAGCTTGGGCTCGCCGGCCTTCGTCGTGTGCGTCGTCATCACCAGCACCCGCTTCGCGCCGACGGCGAGGTCCATCGCGCCGCCGACCGCCGGCGGGTGCGAGGCGTCGTCGGTGGCCCAGTTGGCGAGGTCGCCGTGCTCGGAGACCTGGAAGGCGCCGAGCACGGTCAGGTCGACGTGGCCGCCGCGCATCATGAGGAACGCGTCGGTGTGGTGGAAGAACGCCCCGCCGGGCAGGAGGGTCACCGGCTGCTTGCCGGCGTTGATCAGCTCGGGGTCCTCCTCGCCCGGTGCCGGGGCGGGACCCATGCCGAGGATCCCGTTCTCCGAGTGGTAGACGACCTCCCGGTCGTCCCCGACGCAGTCGGCGACCAGCGTGGGCAGGCCGATGCCGAGGTTCACGTAGGCGCCGTCGGGGATGTCCCGGGCGATCCGCCGTGCGACGTCGCGCGTGTCCAGCCTCACGCCCTGCCCACCTCCACGACGCGGTCCACGAAGATCCCCGGCGTCACGATCACCTCCGGGTCCAGCGCACCCAGCTCCACGAACTCGTCCACCTGGACGACGGTCAGCGCGGCCGCCGCGGCCATCGTCGGGCCGAAGTTCCGCGCGGCGGTGCGGTAGACGAGGTTGCCCCAGCGGTCGGCGCGCGCGGCCCGGACCAGGGCGACGTCGCCGGGCAGGGGCTCCTCGAAGACGTGCCGGCGGCCGTCGATCACCCGCACCTCCTTGCCCTCGGCGAGGCGGGTGTCGGCACCGGTCGGGG
The DNA here is from genome assembly GCF_054050315.1 of Geodermatophilus sp. SYSU D00867. Lineage (NCBI taxonomy): Bacteria > Bacillati > Actinomycetota > Actinomycetes > Geodermatophilales > Geodermatophilaceae > Geodermatophilus > Geodermatophilus sp. SYSU D00867. Next base: position 167,775 of record NZ_JBJGZC010000010.1, read on the forward strand.
TGAAGAACCCGCCGAGGCCCGCGGCCGCCGCGCGCATCCGCTCGCTGAGCGTGCCCTGCGGGACCAGCTCGAGCTCCACCTCGCCGGCGCGCCAGCGCTCCTCGAACCAGACCGAGCCGGCCGAGCGCGGGTAGGAGCAGACGATCTTGCGCACCCGCCGCTCGCGCAGCAGCGCCGCGACGTCGGTCTCGCCGGAGCCGGCGTTGTTGGTGACGACGGTGAGGTCGGTGGTCCCCTGGTCGAGCAGCGCGTGCACCAGCTCCACCGGGACGCCGGAGGCGCCGAACCCGCCGATGAGCACGGTCGCGCCGTCCTCGATGCCCGCGACGGCGTCGGCCAGTGACCCGACCCGCTTGTCGATCATCCGCACCTCTCCGGTCCGTCGGCGTGCCCCGACGCTAACCGGCCGGCGCGCGCCCGGCTCCACCCGCCGGGGTCGTGGTTCCGCGGACCCTCCTGAGCGCGGAGACGCCACCGGCCGGCGCCGGGTGCCGTGAGGGCCCCGACGCCGGCCGGTGACGGTCGGTTCAGCTGGACAGGCGGACCAGCCGCTGGATCAGCGACCGGCTGGGGAACCGGTCCTGGCGGATCTTGTCCAGCAGAATCTCCGCGTACTCCTGCTTGCGCCACGGCGTGAGGAGCGCCTCGACATCGTCCATCATCGTCGCCGACGGGTAGTGGTCGGTCTCGATCTTCTCCAGGAGGACGTCGAGGACCTCCTCCCGGACGCTGAGCGAGATCGCCGCCTCACGCAGGGACGCGGGGACCTCGCCGTTCTCGGTCTGCGACACCGTCGCCTCCTCTCAGCGGGTCCCGGCGGGTGCTGCCCGCCGCGCCCGTCGCCGCGGGGGCGCGCCGCCCCCGGATCCGTCGCCGGAGGATGCCCCCGCGGGGACCGGCTCCTCCTCGGGAGCCTCCTCCGGGGCCTCCTCGGGAGCCTCCTCCTCCTCCTCGGGCTCCTCCTCAGCGCCCTCCTCGCCGGCCTCCTCCTCGCCGGCTTCCTCCTCGTCGTACCCGGCTTCCTCGTCGTAGCCGGTCTCGTCCTGGTCCTCGGCCTCTTCCGGGGACTCGGCACCGGTCTCGTCCGGCTCCGGCTCGTCGGGTCCGCGGACCACCTCGCCGTCCCGGATCTCCCCACGCCAGCTGCCGGTGGCCTCGCCGCGCATCATGATGAAGCGCCGGAAGTGCTTGAGGTCCAGCCGGGCGCGGCGACCCTGGGCCCGCCAGATGTTGCCGGTCTTCTCGAACAGGCCCTGCGGGTAGTACTCCATGACCAGCAGGACCTGCGTGAGGTCGTCGGCGAGCGGGTGGAACGTGATGACGCCCTTGGTCGTGCCCTTGGCGCCCTCGGTGGTCCAGACGATCCGCCGGTCCGGGATCTGCTCGGTGACGGTGGCCTTCCAGTTCCGCCGGGACTTGAACACCTTCACCCGCCAGTTGCTGGACACCTCGTCGGCCTGGTCGACCGAGTCGACGCCCTTCATGAAGCTGGCGAACTCCTGGTACTGCGTCCACTGGTCGTAGGCGACGTTCACCGGGACGCCGACGTAGACGTCCTCGACGATGTTGACGAACTTCTTGTTGCCGCCGGCCCCGCCGCCCTTGCGGAAGACGCCCTTGATCTTCTCCTTGATGCCGGAGCCCACGCCGCCGAGCACCGCCTTGACCGGGCTGTCGCCCTCGGCCAGCCGGGAGATGGCCCCGGTGGCGGCGGGGGCGACGAAGCCGCCGCCCTCGGCCTTCTCCTTGAGGTTGTCGGTGACGCCGCCGACCTTGCTGCCGAGCGACTTCACCGCGTCGGTGGCGCGGGCCTTGGCGTAGTCCTTCGCCGCGTCACCGAGGCGGCCGATCACGGGGTTGCTGGCGAGCCCGCCGAGCAGGCCCCCGCCACCTCCGCCACCGCCACCGCCACCGCCACCGGTGTCCTGGTTCTCCTGGTTCTCCGTGCTGGTCATGCCCGGGTTCCTTCCGTGCGCGGACGACGGGGTGAGCGGCCCTGCGGCCGGGCGCGGCGTGCCGGCTCGGCCTCGTTCTGGCGGCCCTCGTCACGGCCGGCGGCCTCCTGGCCGCCGCCGGACGCGGCCTCGCCGGTCTGCCGGGACCGTCGGCGGGGGGCATCGGCGGGCTGCTGCCCCCGGTCGCCCTTGGCCCCGCGGGCCCGGCCACCCTCCTGGCGGCTCTGCGGACGCCGGGCCCCACGGCGCGGCGGCAGCGGGGTCTCCTGCGGGGCCTCGTCCTCGCCGGTGCCAGCGTCGTCCGACTCGGCGCTGTCCGACTCGGCGCTGTCCGACTCGGCGCTGTCCGACTCGGCGGTGTCATCACCCGGCAAGCCACCGGCCTGGCCCGGGTCGACGTCGACGTCGGCGTGGCCGGGGTCGGGGGTGCGGTCCTCGCTGTCGCCCTCGTCCTCCGTGGACGTGGCGTCCTCGGCCGTGGCCTCGTCGGACTCCTCGTCCTCGTCGGAGCTGTCGCCCTCCGCGGTGAGGCCGGTGTCGCCCTCGGCCTCGTCCTCGTCGGACTCCTCGTCCTCGTCGGAGGTGTCGTCCTCGGCGGTGAGGTCGCCCTCGGCCTCGTCCTCGGCGTCCCCCTCGTCCTCGGCGTCCCCCTCGTCCTCGTCGGACTCCTCGTCCTCGTCGGAGGTGTCGTCCTCGGCGGTGAGGTCCTCGTCCCCCTCGTCCTCCGCCTCGTCCTCCGCCTCGTCCTCGTCGCCCTCCTCGTCGTCGTAGGCGTCCTCGTCGTCCTCGTAGTCGTCCTCGTCGGACTCGGCGTCCTCGTCGGCCGTGTCGTCCTCGGCGGTGAGGTCCTCGTCCGCCTCGTCCTCCGCCTCGTCCTCCGCCTCGTCCTCGTCCTCGTCGGCCTCGTCCTCGTCGGACTCCGCCTGGTCCTCGTCGGACGCGGTCTCGGACTCGCCGGTGTCCTCCGCGACCCCGGCGTCCTCGGACTCGTCCGCCTCGGTGTCCTGGTCCTCGGTGTCCTGGTCCTCGGTGTCCTGGTCCTCGGTGTCCTGGTCCGCGGTGTCCTGGTCCGCGGTGTCCTGGTCCTCGGTGTCCTGGTCCGCGGACCCGGCGGTGTCCTCGTCACCGGCCTTGCCGGAGTCCTCGGCGGTGTCCTCCTCCTGGCCCTTGCCCTTGCCGGTGATCGCCCGGAGGCCACGGCGCAGCACGCCGGTGCCCGACTCGGCCGCGCCGCCCGCGGCGCCGCCCGCGGCGCCGGCCGCCTTGCCGGCGGTGTCGGTGGCCGTGGAAGCGGCCTCGCCGGCGGTGTCGGTGGCCTTGAGCGCCGCCTCGCCCACGGTGTCGGCGGCCTTCCCGGCCTTCTCGTTCAGGGCGGCCGTGCGCTGCTCCAGCGCCTTGGTCAGCGCCGCGAGCTGGGTGTCGAAGGTGGCCGTCGCCGCGCTCCTGCCGGCCTGGAGCAGGGGACCGCGCAGCTGGGTCAGCAGCTCCTTGGCCTCGTTGCTGCTGGCGACGGACAGGAGGGCCTCACGCAGGAGGCGCTTGGGGTCCAGGGCGGACTGCGAGCCGGCGACCCACATGGCGAAACTGAGTGCGGCCCGGCCCTTCTTCATGCGGCCCAGCAGGTAGCCACCGAGCGTGGCGGCCCCCAGCTTGAGCACGGACGGGGTGGGACTCTCGGTCACAGTGGTCCTCTTCTCCCACCAGGGACCCGGTCCCCGGTGCACCTGGTCGATCGACTGCCGCCGGCCCCCGTACCGACGGTGTGCTGCTTTCCCTCACCACCCCCATCGCGAACGGGGTGCGGGCTGCGAACCCACGACCACGTCGTCCAGGAAGCTGTAGACGGGCATCGGGCCCACGTACTCGACGCTCGCGCTGCCGGCGGCGGCCTCCCGCAGCCGGGCGACCGCGGCGTCGGCGTCGTCCAGCCGGTCGCGCCGGACCAGGTACGCCGTCCGCGACACCTGGTCGTCGACGTGCAGCTCGCGCGACTGCTCGGCCACCCCGGACAGCTCCTGCGTCCAGGTGGCGGCGAGCTCGGCCTGCAGGTCGGCGACGCGCGCGGCCACGGCCTCGCCCACCGCCATCCGGTCGGCCAGCGAGGCCCCCGGCACCCGGGCGCGCGCGGCGAGCCGCGCGATGTCCGGGTCGTCGCGGCTCACCGCGGCGACCGAGGCGTCGGTGTCGAAGTCGAGGTCCAGCCGCAGCTCGACCAGGTCGGCCACGGCGGCCAGGCGCTGGGCCAGCTCGTCCGCCGACGGCTCGAGCACCTCGGCCCGGACGGCGTCCTCGTCGGGCGCGACGGTCCCGAACGGCAGCGGCAGCACCGGGACGGTCACGACCAGGGCCACCAGCAGGTCGAGGTGCGCGACGGCGTCGTCGCCCACCAGGTCGCCGTCCGGCGCGTCGGACACCACCGCCGCCAGCGGACCGGCGACGACGGCGCGCGGCTGCTGCAGCCGGCCGGGCGGCACCCGGCCGACGGCGGGGGCGTCGGACTCGCGGACGACGCCGTGGACGAGCAACACCGTCAGCTCCGGTTCTGCGGCCGCCGCGACGCCGGGGCACCGCGCTCGCCGCCGCCGCGCGAGCCGCCGTCGCCCTCCTCCTCGCGGTTCCGGTCGCGGCCGGTGAGGGAGCCGATGACGTCCTGCGCGGTCTCCCGGGCGCCGCTCAGGGCTCCTTTCGTCGCGGACTTCGGCCCACCCTGTGTCACCTCGCGGATGAGGCCGGGCAGGCCCGCGACCTGGTCCTGCGGCTGCAGGTCCAGCCGGTTGACCGCCTCGGCGAAGCGCAGGTAGGTGTCGACGCTGGCGATGACGATCCGCGCGTCGATGGTGAGCAACTCGATGCCCACCAGCGCCACGCGCACGTACGCGTCGATGACGATGCCCTTGTCGAGGACGACGTCGAGGACGTCCGCGAGGCCGCTGGGCCGGGGGGCGCGGTTGACGGAGGACGTGGACATGGTCATGGCTGTCTCCTGCTCGGGTCGGGGTCAGGGGGCCGTGCTCGGGTGCCCGTGGTGCCACCGCGCGCCAGCGCGGTGAGGTCGAGGGGCAGGTACAGGTCCTCGGGGACGACGCCGAACGCGTCGATCAGCTCGTCGAAGGTGGCCTCCAGGTCGATCAGCGCCCGGCCGAGCTGCTCGACCTGGGCGTCGGTGAGGTCGCCGGCGTCCACCCGCCGCAGCGCCTGGCGCTCGACGACCTGGCGGACGACCTCCAGCAGGGACACGACCAGCCGCCCCAGCGAGCGGCCGACCTCCTCGCCGCTGCCCTCGAGGCGGCGGGCGGCGCCGGACGGTCCCCTCCGCCGCGGTGGCGGGAGGTCGGGGCCGGTCACCGGAGGGCCTCCGTGCCGGCCGGCCGCGGCTCCCGGGGCTGGACGGCGGTGAGCAGCAGGCGCAGGTCCAGCCGGACCAGGTCGATGCCGGCAAGGGTGATGACGACGTCCCCGCCGACGTAGGCGCCGCGCTGCAGCACCCGGTCGAGCAGCTCGACCAGGCTCGTGCCCCGGGTGTCCCCGCCGAGGATGCCGGTCCGCTCAGCCACCGTGGCCCTCCGCGGTCAGCGCGGCGAAGGAGTACGGCGGCCAGGGGCCACTGACCTCCAGCGCGAGTCCGTCGTCCTCGAGCTCGGTCCGGAGGTCCCCGACCGCGGCGAGGAACGCCTCCTCCGCGTCCGGCACCACCAGGCAGGCGAGGTCGAGCAGCAGCCCGGATGCCGGCGCGGCGCCGCGGTGCAGGCACTCCCGGACGTGCGGGTCCAGCGCCTGCTCGAGCCGGTCGGCCGCCCGGGCGGCGTCGCGGGCGGCCTCCTCCCGCTCGCGCAGCGCCTGCCGGCGCCGGGCCAGGTACGCGGTGCCGGTCAGCTCCTCCCGGTCGGGCCGGGACCCGCCGTCGGCGGCCTCCTCGCCGTCGGCCGGGCGGACCAGCCGGACGCCCCACTCGCGGGCGTCGCCGATGCGGGTCAGCTGCTCGCGGGCCACGGCGGCGTGCTCGGCCAGGAGGCGGCGGGCGGCCGTCTCGTCGGGGACGGCGGTGCCGAGCCGCAGCGGCAGCACCGGACCGGCGGCGACGGCGGCCCGGACGACGGCGTCGTGGCCGCGGGCCAGCAGCGCCAGCCGCCCGCCCTCGGACAGGTCGTCGGGGTCGACCTCCAGGTCGGCCCGCGGCACGCGGCGCACGAGCAGGCCGAGGTCGCCGTCGGTGACCAGTTCGAGGGGGCGCCCGCCGTGGGGGGCGCCGGGCGGGTCCGCGGGCACCGGGAGGTCGGCGGGGGCCAGCGCGAAGGCGTACAGCACCTCGCCCGGCAGCGGGGCCGCGTCGGTCCGGGGCGGGGGCACGGGAGGCGGGGCCGGCTCGGGCGGCGCGGCGGGCTCCGGGCGTGCGGCCGGGGCCGGCGCGGGGGCCGCACCCGCGGCCCGGCCGGCGAGGACCTCCGCCACCAGGGCGTCGGCGACCAGGCCGGCCAGCCGCTCGATCGCCAGTTCACGGCCCCGGACGACCGCGTCCGCCAGCACGTCGGGGCCCAGCTCGCGGGCCACCCGGGTGAGGCGGTCGGGGACGTCGGGGCCGGTCACGGCTGCTCGGCTCCCCGCCGCTCCGGCGCCCCGTCCGTCGCCTCGTCCGAGGCCGCCGGGCCGGCCTCGAGGCCCTGCCGGCGGACCAGGTCCTCCAGCTCGGCGACGCGCGCCCGCAGCGCGGCGACCTCGCCGTCGTCGCGCTCGCCGTCGTCGCGCTCGCCGTCGTCGCGCTCGCCGCTCCCGACGGCCGGCGCGGGCCGGCCGGAGAAGAACGGGTCGTGGCTCCACCAGTCCAGGCCCATCTCGCGGGCGGTCTCCGCGGAGGACACGAACAGGCGCAGCTTCAGGGTCAGCAGCTCGATGTCGAGGATGTTCACGACGATGTCGCCGGCGATGACGATCCCCTTGTCGAGCACCCGCTCGAGCACGTCGGCCAGCGAGTCGGGCTGCCGGCCGAGCGCTCCGCTGCCGACGCCGACCTGCCGGCGGGCGACGGGGCCGCTCATGCCTGGTCCACCTGGCCCCGGCTGAAGCGGCGCAGCCGCTCGAACCCGGTCAGCGTGCCGGAGCCGTCCATGTCGACCCGGTAGGTCGCCATGACGCTCGTCGTGGTGGGGATGCGCTCGAGCTCGACGACGTCGACCAGCACGGACCACCCGTCGCCGTCCCGGCGCACGCCGGTGGTGGCGACGGGTTCGAGGCCCGTCAGAGCCATGAACTGCTCCAACGCGCCCCGGACGGCGCCCACGAGTCCCCCGTGACCCTCGCGATGATCCGTGTCCATGGAAGGCCCACTTCACTCGTCGAATGATCAGGATGCGCCTCTACCCTGCCCCCTTCCAGGGGAAACGGGTAGATCACGGACCGGTCACGGTGCACCGGGGCCGGTCCCGGGGCACCGCTGACCCGTGGACGTCGTCGGGGTGAGCAAGCGGTTGTCCTACGTCCTGCGGCACCGGCCCGACAGCGTCGGCATCGCCCTCGACGAGGCCGGCTGGGTCGACGTCGACGTGCTCCTGGCCGCTCTCGCCGCGCACGGCACGCCGCTGACCCGCGGGGACCTCGACCGCGTCGTCGCCGGGAACGACAAGCGGCGGTTCGCCTACGACCCGGGCGGCACCCGCATCCGCGCCAGCCAGGGGCACAGCGTGCCGGTCGCGCTCGGGTACGCGGCCGAGTCGCCGCCGGCCGTGCTGTTCCACGGCACCCCGGTGCGCCACCTGCCGTCGATCCTCACCGAGGGGCTGCGGCCGGGCCGCCGGCACGCGGTGCACCTGAGCCCCGACGAGGCGACCGCCCGGACGGTCGGGGAGCGCCGGGGCCGCGCCGCCGTCCTCCGCGTCGACGCGGCGGGGCTGGCCGCCACCGGGGCGGTGTTCACCCGGTCGGCCAACGGCGTGTGGCTGGTCGACGCCGTCCCGCCGGCCTTCCTGGCCGTCCTCGACGGATGACCCCGGCTGCCGTCCCCGGACCGCCGCCGGGGCCGGTGCGGCCGAGGACGGGCGGTGATCCGCGACGTCGTCGTCGGGGAGCCGTCCCCGGCGAGTGGGCCGACGCCGAGATCCGGGGAGTCCCGTGCGCATCGACCTCTCCGGCCGCACCGCGGTCGTCACCGGCTCGTCCCGGGGCATCGTCGCCGGTCGGCCGCGACCTGCCCTGGGACGAGGCGCCTGCCCTGGGACGAGGCGCAGGGGCGGTTCACGCCTCGCCGCCGGCCTCGGCCACCACGGGCGGCGCGCTGCGCGTCGACGGCGGTTGCGTCGACGCGATCCTGCCGTGAGCGGGACCCGCGGGGGAGCGCCCCGCGGGTCCCGCGCCGGCCTCAGGCCCTGACGATCGCCGCGACCGGGCCGCCGCCCGACGGGCCCTGGTGCACCGCTGCCACGGACACGAACACCGCCGGGTCGCCGGTCACCGACGCCGCGACGCCCCCGACGGTCGCCTTGATCTGCCGGTGCCAGAAGACGTCGGAGTCGTCGAGCATCGCGTTGCGCCGGCCGCGGACGTAGCCGGTCGGGTCGGCCTCGCACTTGAGGAAGACGTTGACCAGCCGGTCGCCGAGGTCGCTGACGTGCGGGCGCTCGGGCAGGTCGAGGCCGGCCTGGCGGATGGCGTCCCAGATGCCGTCCTGGTCCAGGGCGTCCTTCATCACCGAGTGGCCGATGCGGTAGTTCCCGCCGTGCCCGCGCGCGTTGCCGACGACGACGATCTGCGCCCGGTCGAGCTCCACGCCCGACGAGCACGAGGCGACGGCGCTGTACAGGGACAGGTCGCGCATGACCTGCTCCTGCTCGGGCATCTCGATCTCGCCGAGCGCCACCGCGATGCCCAGCGCCGTCGTGCCGTTGGACAGGTCCATCGAGCCGTGCGGCTCGTCGTAGTAGGTGTCCTTGCCGCGGTTCTTCGCGTCGCGGATGGTCTCGATGGTGAGCAGCGGCGTCTTGGTCTGCACGTAGTGGACGTCGGCCGGGTCGGTGATCCCGGCGGCCTCCATCGCGCGGCGCACGCCCTCGGCGACCTTCTCCACCATCGCGATGCGGCCGATGTCCTCGGGGAGGATGACGTCGCTCATCGCGTAGCCCACGGTCAGCCGCGGCTCGTCGGTCTTCTCGACGGCGTCCTCGGGCAGCGTCGCGAAGATCGTCGCGTGCGGGCTGATCACGCCGTCGGTGCCGCCGGACCACACGATCGGGATCTCGGCGACCTCCTCCTTCGACCGACTGCCCTTCTCCAGCAGCACCTCGCGGAAGGCGCGGTCGGCGATGATCCGGGTGTAGTCGTTGACGCCGCCGTTGCCCTCGGTCTTGCCGATGACGGCGACGACCCGGTCGGCCTCCATGACGCCGTCGTCGATGAGCTTGGCCAGCTCGCTGGCGTCGCTCACGTTGTGCAGCGGGACCTTGCGGACCTCGATCGGTGCGGGCACGGGACCACTACTCCTTCGTTGTCGGGGTTCGGCCCTCCTGCAGGGTCCCGCCGCGAGCGTGCGAGCGGCGGGGGCAGGAGGGTCCTTCTGCTTCTCTGTGCGGCGGTGAGCACGTTCTCTGTGCAGCGGTCTCTATGCAGCGGTGACCACGGTGCCGACGGCGTCCCCGGTGACGGCGTCGGCGATGTTCTCGAGCGAGGTGACGACGGCGCGCTGGCCGCCGCCCTCCACGAAGCGCAGGACGGCCTCGACCTTGGGGCCCATGGAGCCCCGGGCGAACTGGCCCTCCCCGGCGTGCGCGCGGAGCTCGGCCACCGTGACCCGGCCGAGCGGGCGCTGGGACGGCGTCCCGAAGTCCACCATCACGTTCGCGACGTCGGTGGCGATCACCAGGGTGTCGGCCTCCAGGTCGCGCGCCAGGACGGCGGCGGTGAGGTCCTTGTCGATGACGGCCTCGACGCCCCGCAGGGCGGCGCCGTCCCCGCCGTCGTCGGTCACCGGGATGCCCCCGCCACCGGCGCAGACGACGACGAAGCCGGCCGCGGCGAGGGCGTGGATCGCGGGGGAGTCGACGACCGACCGCGGCTCGGGCGAGGCGACCACCCGCCGCCAGCCCCGCGGGCCGCGGTCCTCCCAGACCTGGCCGAGGGAGACGAACCGCTCGGCCTCCTCGCGCGGGAGGAAGCGGCCGACCGGCTTCGACGGCTCGCGGAAGTGCGGGTCGTCCGCGTCGACCAGGGTGCGCGTGACCAGCCCGGCGGTGCGCTGGGGCAGCCCCCGGGCGGCCAGGGCCGCGTCCAGCTCGTCGGCGACGGTGAAGGCGATGGTGGCCTGGGTCTGCGCGACGTTCCAGTCCAGCGGCACCGGCGGCACGACGTGCGCGGCGAGCTCGTTCTTGACCAGCAGGTTGCCCACCTGCGGGCCGTTGCCGTGGGTGAGCACCACCTCGACCCCGGCGGCCACCACCTCGGCGACGTGGCCGGCCGCCTCGCGGATCGCGTTCCGCTGGGCCTCCGGGGTGGCCGAGCCGTCGGCACCGGTCATGGCGTTGCCCCCGAGGGCGATCACCACGCGGCGGGACGTCACCCCGGCGACCCTAGCGGCGTTTCTCTTAGCGGTGAAGTAGTTGCCGGGACCTCCTACCCCTCGCGCGGTCCCCGATCGCGGGACCATCCGGGCAGGAGCGGGGGCCGCCAGGAGGGAGACGGCGATGCGGGTCCACTTCAGCTTCGACACCCGCGCCACTCCGGCCCAGGTCCGCGAGGCGTTCACCGACGTCGGCGACCGGCGGCTGGAGGTGTGGTCGAAGACCCTCGACCCGGCGAGGTACGAGGTCCGCGAGCAGGGCGAGGGCTGGGCCGTGCTGCGCGAGGGCAGCGCGGGCGTCCCGTTCTGGGTGCTGCTGCGCTACGAGTGGCCGGACCCGGACCGGGTCACCTGGACGCTGCTGGACAGCGACCACTGCGACCGCGGCACCGGCGAGGTCCGGATCACCCCGCGGGACGACGGCGGCAGCCACGTCGACGTGACGTGGCGCCACAGCGGCGGCCGCGGGCTGCGCGGGCGGGCGGTGCTGCTGGCCCAGGGCCTGATCGCCCCTGTCGCGCTCCCCCGGGTCTATCGCGCCGCCCTCGACCGGGCGGCCGGCTGAGCCTCAGCGGCGCCAGAAGTCGAAGCGGTCCCGCCCGGGCCGGAACCCGGCGGCCTCGACGACGTCGACGGCGAGGTCGAAGCGCTGGCCCACCGCGCCGGGCTGGTGGGCGTCGCTGCCGAAGCTGACCGCCTCGCCGCCCTCCTCGCGGAACCAGCGCACCTGGTCGACCGACGCCAGCGGGCTGCTCGTGTTCACCTCGAGCGCCCGGCCGGTCCCGGCCAGCGCGCGGAACACCGCCCGGTACTCCTCCTCGTAGTCCTTCTCCACGTACCGGTGCGCCCCGCCGGGCCAGTACCGCCGCGGGAAGTCCACGTGCGCGAGCACCTGGAAGACGTCGCTGCTCTCCACCATGTCGACGACCTCGGCCAGGTAGCGGCGCATCGTCCCGTCGGCGTCGGAGTAGAGCAGCTGCCCCACCCCGTACAGCCGGCCCTCGTGGTGCAGCGAGTGCAGCGACCCCAGGATCCGGTCGACCGGCGCGCCGGACAGGTGGGCGGCGACGCTGGACTCGAACAGGTGCGGCTCGCCGGCCTCGACGCCGGACCAGATGCGCAGCTCGGGGAACCGCTCGCGGACCTCGGTCAGCTCGGCCCAGTAGCCCTCGGTGTCGATCGGCTCGTGCCGCGAGGCGTGCCGGTCGACCAGGCCGAGGGTGGTGGCCCGGTCGTCGGGGCCCCACACGGTGAAGTCGAGGTGCTCGGTGAAGGCGATCGCCGGCAACCCCTGCGCCACGGCCTGCTCGCAGGCACGCGCCATCGTCACGCTGCTCGGGGTGTCCCACGACCACCCGGTGTGCACGTGGTTGTCCGGCGGTCGCATCGTCCCCATCCTGCCCGTCGTCCCCCGGTCCCGCTCGCACGGTCCCGCTGTCGGGGGACCCACCTACTGTCGGGGGCCATGAGCACCGCCGCGCCCCCGTCCGATCTGGCCGCCGAGGCCCTCGGCGTCCTCCGCGAGCTGACCGGCCGGCCCGACGCGGTGTTCCGCGAGGGGCAGGACGCCGCCGTCGCCGCGCTGGTCGAGCGGTCGGAGCGGGCGCTGGTCGTGCAGCGCACCGGCTGGGGCAAGTCGGCGGTGTACTTCGTGTCCACCGCGCTGCTGCGCCGCCGCGGCGCCGGGCCCACCCTGCTGGTCAGCCCGCTGCTCGCGCTGATGCGCGACCAGGTGGCCGCCGCGGCCCGCGCCGGCATCCGCGCGGTGGAGATCTCCAGCGCCAACGCCACCGAGTGGGACGACGTCGCCGCGCGCCTGGCCGCCGACGACGTCGACGTCCTGCTCGTCTCCCCGGAGCGGCTGACCAACCCGCGCTTCCGCGAGGAGCAGCTGCCCGGCCTGGTCGCCCGCTGCGGCCTGCTCGTCGTCGACGAGGCGCACTGCGTCTCCGACTGGGGCCACGACTTCCGTCCCGACTACCGCCGCATCCGCGACCTGCTCGGCACCCTGCCCGCCGGCACGCCCGTCCTCGCCACCACCGCCACGGCCAACGAGCGCGTCGTCGCCGACGTCGCCGAGCAGCTGGGCGCCGGCGGTGCCGGGGTGACGACGGTCCGCGGCCCGCTGGCGCGCGACTCGCTGCGCCTGGGCGTGCTGCGGCTGCCCACCGACCGCGCGCGGCTCGCCTGGCTGGCCGCCCACCTCGGCGACCTGCCGGGCAGCGGCATCGTCTACACGCTCACCGTCGCCGCGGCCGAGGAGACGGCGGGGCTGCTGCGCGACGCCGGGCACGACGTGCGCGCCTACACCGGCCGCCTCGACGACGCCGACCGCAAGGAGGCCGAGGAGGCGCTGCGGGAGAACCGGGTGAAGGCGCTGGTCGCCACCTCGGCGCTGGGCATGGGCTTCGACAAGCCCGACCTGGGCTTCGTCGTCCACCTCGGGGCGCCGTCGTCGCCGGTCAGCTACTACCAGCAGGTGGGCCGCGCCGGCCGCGCCGTCGACTCCGCCGACGTGCTGCTGCTGCCCGGCCCCGAGGACCTCGCCATCTGGCAGTGGTTCGCCACCTCGTCCATGCCGCGGGAGGACCACGCCGCGGCGGTGCTCTCGGCGATGGCCGACGGGAAGGCGTGGTCGGTGGCCCGGCTGGAGACCGTGGCCGACGTCCGCCGCTCGCGGCTGGAGCTGCTGCTGAAGGTGCTCGCCGTCGACGGCGCGGTGGAGCGGGTGCAGGGCGGCTGGCGGTCCACCGGCCGCCCGTGGGTCTACGACGCCGACCGTTACGCCCGCGTCGCCCGCACCCGGGAGGCCGAGCAGCGCGCGATGATCGCCTACGCGAAGCCGGTCGACGAGGCACGTTGCCGCATGGCGTTCCTCCAGGAGGCGCTCGACGACCCGACCGCCGCCCCGTGCGGTCGCTGCGACGTCTGCGCCGGCCCCTGGTACCCGACCGACGTCCCCGCCGGCGCGGCCGAGGCGGCCTCCGCGGCGCTGGACCGCCCGGGCGTCGAGCTCGCCCCGCGCGCCCAGTGGCCCACCGGCGCCGACCGGCTCGGCGTCGCGGTGAAGGGGAAGATCGCGCCGGCCGAGCAGGTCGACCCGGGCCGGGCGGTCGCCCGGCTCACCGACCTGGGCTGGGGCCAGCGGCTGCGCACCCTGCTCGGTGACGACGGCGTCGGTGGCACGGTGACCCTTGACCTCGAGGCGCCCGGCATCGAGGAGGACCCGGACGCCGCCTTCGACGTGCCGGTGCAGCGCTCGGTGTCCGACGTCCCGCCGGACGAGGACCTGCTGCGCGCCTGCGCCCGCGTGCTGGGCGCCTGGGACTGGGCCGAGCGACCGGCGGCGGTGGTCGCCGTCCCCTCGCGCCGCCGTCCGCGGCTCGTGACCGGGGCGGCGCAGGGCCTGGCCCGGCTGGGGCGGCTGCCGTACCTGGGTGAGCTGTCGCTCGCGCACGGCGGCCCGACCGGTGGCCCGGGCGGGAACAGCGCCTTCCGGCTGGCCGGGGTGTGGCAGCGGGTCGTCGTCGGGCCGGAGCTGCGGTCGCGGCTGGACGAGCTGGGGCCGGTGCCGGTGCTGCTCGTCGACGACCTCGCCGACTCGCGTTGGACGATGACCGTCGCCGGGCGGGAGCTGCGGCTCGCGGGGGCCTCCCGCGTCCTGCCCTTCGCGCTGGCGCTCACCGCCTAGGGACTCGTACACACGTTCGAGCGCCGTTAGCCTGCTCGGCATGACGCTCGCGCACCAGCCGTCGATGTTCGACGTCGCCGAGGAAGCCGCGCTCACCCCGCTCCGGGGCCGGGTGCGGCGGCACGTGCTCAGCCGCGGGGCGTGGGTCGACCACCTCCCCGGCTGGGTCGCGGGCTCCGACGAGGTCCTCGAGGTCCTGCTCGGCGACATCGGCTGGCGGGCCGACCGGCGGCAGATGTACGACCGCGAGGTCGCCGTCCCGCGGCTGCTCCGCTGGTACGGGCGCGGCGAGACGCTGCCGCACCCGCTCCTGACCGAGGCCCGCGCCGCGCTCGACGCGCACTACGCACCAGAGCTCGGCGAGCCGTTCGTCACCGCCGGCATGTGCCTCTACCGGGACGGCCGGGACAGCGTGGCCTGGCACGGCGACCGGCTGGGGCGCAGCCGCACGCAGGACACGATGGTCGCGATCGTCTCCTTCGGGTCGCCGCGGCCGCTGCTGCTCCGTCCGGCGGGCGGGGGCGGCGAGACCCTGCGCTTCCCGCTGGGGCACGGGGACCTGGTGGTCATGGGCGGCTCGTGCCAGCGCACCTGGGAGCACTGCATCCCGAAGACGACTCGGCCGGTCGGACCGCGGGTGAGCGTGCAGTTCCGTCCCGCCGGCGTGGCCTGACGCGGGCGTCCAGCAGCACGGCCGAGGCCGGGAAGACGGGCGCGCTGCGCGTCGTTGCACCTCGTGTCCGCTCGCCTGCCGACAGCGTGGCGAGCGACACGGGGACCCCCCGTGCACGACCCCTCAGAGGCCGTGTAATGTTCTCTCCGCACCGAGCGAGAACGGACCGGGCCGGAAGGCCTGGGAAACCGCCGGGAGGGCCCGTGGGGCCGGACCGTTGCGGAGCCGGTGTTACAGTGGGGACACCGCCTCGAACGAAGGCCTGGAAAGGTCGGGGTTCGAGCGCGTCCGCTCCTTGAGAACTCAACAGCGTGCCGAAAGTCAGTGCCAAGTAACAAACCCCCGCACTGCACGGTTGATTCGTGTGGTGAGGGATTCCTTTGGTTGATGACATCGAGAGTGCTAGCTCTCGGTTCTCGGCCAGCGATTGAATGCATCTACGGAGAGTTTGATCCTGGCTCAGGACGAACGCTGGCGGCGTGCTTAACACATGCAAGTCGAACGCTGAACCCTGCTTGCGGGGGGATGAGTGGCGAACGGGTGAGTAACACGTGGGCAACCTGCCCCCGGCTTCGGGATAACTCCAAGAAATTGGGGCTAATACCGGATGTGACCGCTGGCCGCATGGTCTGGTGGTGGA
>NZ_JBJGZC010000011.1:0-167852 GCF_054050315.1 Geodermatophilus sp. SYSU D00867
CCCCCCCCCCCCCCCCCCCCCCCCCCCCCCCCCCCCCCCCCCCCCCCCCCCCGCCCCCCCCCCCCCCCCCCCCCCCCCGGCCCCCCACGCCTCGCCGAGCCCCCGTCCGGTCCGCCGGACGGGGGCTCCTGCGCGTCTGCGCGGAAGTGCCCGCGGGCTGCCGTCACCGGATCGTGACCGGCGGTGATGACCGGCCGTCCGGGCGCGACAGGCCCGGCCGCGGCGCGCGGGGATCCCGCGGCGCGCCGACCTACCGTCGCCCGGTGGGCCCGGACGCGGGCCTGCAGCACGCTGAGCGGGAGGCGGGACTGCTGATGACGACGACGGAGGCGACGGGGACCACGGGGGGCTTCCGTGGCGGCATCGACGTCCGCGTGAGCCTGCGGGCCGACGCCGGGTCGGGGGAGAACGCCTTCGACGGGGCCTGGTTCCCGCGCGGTCGCGACCTCGCCGTCGAGGTGCCCGAGCTGATCGCCGCGCTCGACCGCCGCGGCGTGCGGGTCGAGCGGTTCACCTACGCGCTGGACTCGTGGCTGCCGGCGCCGCGCAAGGTCGTCGTCGACGGCCGGGTGGTGCGCACCGGCGGGTTCCGCAGCATGGACCCCGGCGTCGTGTGCTTGAGCTGGGCCGGCGGCAACCGGCGCGCGGACCTGCTGGTCGTCCCGCCGGAGACCGACGTCATCACCGGCGTGCGCGCGCTGCGGCTGTGCACCCGGCGGGGCCTGCCGCGGTCGCCGCAGATGGTGCTCGCCGCGGCCCGCTCCCAGCCGCTGCCGCAGGTGCCCGACCTCCCGGTGGTCACCCGGGCGGTCTAGGAGGGCCCCGTCCTCCCCGCCCTCCGCACGCTCGGGGCGGGACCCGGGACGGGGCCGTCCGAGTCGAGGACGCCCGGGTCCTTGCGCCGTCCGCGAACCGGGTGGACGGCGGGGGAGCGGCTCCGCTGGGGTGGGCCCGTGCGACTCCTCGTCCTCGGCGGCACCCACTTCCTCGGCCGGCACGTGGCGACGGCGGCCCTCGACCGCGGCCACGAGGTCGCCGCGTTCAGCCGCGGCGTCACCGGCGCGCCGCCCGACGGCGTCCGCCCGCTGCACGGCGACCGCGACGACCCCGCCGCCCTCCCGCGCGCCCTGGACGGCTGGACGCCGGAGGTCGTCGTCGACACCTCCTGCCAGACCCGCCCGGCCGCCGACCACGCCGCGGCCGCCCTGGCCGGCGTGCGGGCGTACGCGTTCGTCAGCAGCCTCAACGCCTACTCGACCTGGCCGCCGGGCCCGGTCCGCGGCGAGGACGGCCCCACCTGGGACACCCCCGACGACGACTACGGCCCGAACAAGGCGTACGCGGAACGGGTGCTGGGCGCGGCGCTGCCCGGGCGGTTCCTCACCGCCCGCGCGGGCCTGATCCTCGGTCCGCACGACAACGTCCGCCGGCTGCCGTGGTGGCTGCAGCGGATCGCCCGCGGCGGCCGCGTCGTCGTCCCCGACGCGCTGGAGCAGCCGATCGCGCTGGTCGACGTCCGCGACCTGGCCGGCTGGCTGGTCGAGATGGCCGCGCGCGGGCAGGCCGGTCCCGTCAACGCCACCGGCCCGGCCGGGATGACGACCCTGGGCGGGCTGCTGGAGACGTGCCGGGAGGTCACCGGCAGCGACGCGGAGCTCGTCCCGGTGCCGGAGGAGGACCTGCTGGCCGCCGGCGTGGAGCCCTGGCTGCACCTGCCGTTCTGGCTGCCCCGGGAGACGGCGGCGACGGCGTGGGACGTCGACACGGCCCGCGCGCGGGCGCTGGGGCTTCCCAGCCGGCCGGTCCGCGACACCGTCGCCGACACCTGGGCCTGGCTGCGGCAGGACCCCGAGCGGCTGCCCACGCCGCACGGCCTGCCCGAGCCCGGCCTCCCCGGGGAGCTCGAGGCGACGCTGCTGGCCGGCCGCTGAGACGACGGGAGGCCCCGCCCGGCGGTTGCCGGACGGGGCCTCCTGCACGGCGTTGCCTAGTCCCGCGGGTCGGCGGGGCGGCCGGCGCGGAGGCTGCGCTCGAGGTCCGCGACGTCCGCCGCGTCCGGGGAGTGCAGGTGCTCGTCCTCGGCCAGGCGGGCGGCCTCGGCGGCGAGGGCGTCGGCCGACTCCTGCGCGCGGTCCTTGCGGTACTGGAGGAAGGAGTGCGCGACGGCGGCGGCCCAGACCAGGTAGATGACCGCGTAGACCGAGTAGCGGACCGGGTCGGAGGCGTCGATCCAGTCGCTGCGCAGCAGCGTGCGGGTGTTGGTCAGGACGATCATGCCGCCGACCAGGGAGCCGAGCAGCCGCGGCGGCACGTGACGCACCAGCCACGCGGCGATCGGCGCGGCCACCAGGCCGCCGGCGAGCAGGCCCAGGGCCCACACGAAGTCGATGCCCTGCGACCCGAGTGCGAGGAGGAAGCCCAGGCTGGCGGCCAGCGCGACGAGGAACTCGGAGGTGTCGATCGAGCCGATGACCTTGCGCGGCTCCATGCGGCCGCTGGCGAGTAGCGCCGGCGTCCCGACCGGGCCCCAGCCGCCGCCGCCGGTGGCGTCGACGAAGCCGGCCACCAGGCCGAGCGGGGCCAGGAAGCGCTTGCGCACCGGCCTGCCGATGTTGCGGCGGTCGACGCCCCGCAGGGTGAAGCGGACGAGCAGGTAGACGCCGAGCGCCAGCAGGATGACCGACATCACCGGGGCGGCGACCTCGGTGGAGAGGCTGGAGAGGACGTGTGCGCCGGCGAAGGCACCGACGGCGCCGGGGACGCCGACCTTGGCCACGACCTTCCAGTCGACGTTGCCGAACTTCCAGTGGGCGACGCCCGACATCAGGCTGGTGCCGATCTCGGCGAAGTGCACGGTCGCCGAGGCGGCGGCGGGGTTGGTGCCGAAGGCCAGCAGCAACGTCGTCGAGGTGACGCCGTAGGCCATGCCCAGGCTGCCGTCGACGAGCTGGGCGCCCAGCCCGGCGAGGGCGAGCACGATGAGGGTCTTCACGGGGGTGGGGGCTCCTGTCCGGCTGGGAGGCGGGCCGCGGGCGCGCGTCAGGGCGCGACTCGGCGCGGGTCGTGCGAGGGGGAGGGGCGCCCCGTAGGGCGCGGGCGTCAGCGGCCCGGACAGGTGGCCGTGCAGACGCGCAGCAGGTCGACGTGGATCCGCCCCACCAGGAGCACCGCCGTCGCCGCCACGGGGTCTATGTCTACCAGATCGATCGGGATATGCCAGCGGGGGGTCGGCGAGACGGAGGTCACCCCGCGAGCGCCCCGCGGGGTGACCCTTCGATCAGGGGAGCGGCGGCGTCAGCCGACGACGAGGCCGGTGAGGAGGTACGCCAGCGCGGCCACCGCCCCGGCGGCCGGCAGGGTGACGATCCACGCGACGACGATGTTGCCGGCCACGCCCCAGCGGACCGCCGACAGCCGCCGCGTCGACCCGACGCCCATGATCGACGTCGTCGTGATGTGCGTGGTCGAGACCGGCACGGCGAAGACCGTCGCCGTCGTCACCATGACGCCGGAGGCCACGGTCTGGGCGGCGAAGCCGCCGGCCGGGGTGAGCTGGATGATCCGCCGGCCCAGGGTGCGCATGATGCGGAAGCCGCCCGCGTAGGTGCCCGCGCTGATGGCGAGTGCCGCGGCGAGCACGACCCACAGCGGCACCTCGAAGTCGTCGATCTCGCCGGCGGTGAACAGCGCCAGCGTGATGATCCCCATCGTCTTCTGGGCGTCCTGCAGGCCGTGGCCGAGGGCCATGGTGGCGGAGCTGACGATCTGCGCGTAGCGGAAGCCGCGGTTGGCGCGGGTGACGTTGGCCCGCCGGAAGGTCCACAGGATGGCGAGCATGAACAGGTAGCCGAGGCCGAAGCCGACCAGCGGCGACACGACCATCGGGATGACGACCTTGTCGACGACGCCCAGCCACTGGACGTCGTGGGCCGCGGCGATCGCGGCGCCCACCAGGCCGCCGATCAGCGCGTGCGAGGACGACGAGGGCAACCCGAAGTACCAGGTGACGAGGTTCCACACGATCGCGCCGACCAGCGCGGCGAAGACGATCTCCAGCCCGCCGGTCCCGGTCGGTGCCTCGATGATCCCGGCGCCGACGGTCTTGGCGACCTCGGTGGACAGCAGGGCGCCGACCAGGTTCATCACCGCCGCCAGCGCCAGCGCCACCCGCGGCGTCAGCGCCTTGGTGGAGACGGCGACGGCGATGGCGTTGGCGGCGTCGTGGAACCCGTTGGTGTAGTCGAACGCCAGGGCGACGACGACGATGACGACCAGCGCGACGAAGGCCGCGTCCATCGACGCTCAGGACTCCTTGACCGCGATGGACTCGACGACGTTGGCCACCTTCTCGAACGCGTCGGCGGCCTCCTCGAGCTGGTCGGCCACCTCCTTGAGCCGGAGGACCTCCAGCGCCTCGAACTCGCCGCTGTAGAGCCGGGACAGCAGCCGCCGGTACAGCTTGTCGGCCTCGTTCTCGATGCGGTTGACCTCGATCCAGTAGTCGGGGAGGCCCTTCATCGTCTGCAGCCGCGGCATCGCCTCGGCGGTGGTCTCCGCGGCGCGCTGCAGCAGCGCCGTCTGCTGGCTCATCTCCGCCGGCAGGGTGCCCAGCCCGGTGAGGACGACGAGGTCGGCGGCGGCCTCCACGTAGTCCATGACGTCGTCGAGGTGGCTGGCCAGGCTGTAGATGTCCTCGCGGTCGAACGGCGTCACGAAGCTGGAGTTCAGCTGCCGGAAGATCGCGTGCGTCGACTGGTCACCGGCGTGCTCGAGGTCGCGCAGCCGGTCGGCGAGCTCCCTGCGGCGGGCGTGGTCGTGGATGAACTCGCCCAGGACGTCGGTGGCCGCCACCAGGTTCTGCGCGGAGTCGCTGAACAGGGTGTAGAAGCTCTGGTCCTTGGGGGTCAGGCTGAAGGGCACGAAGGGGCTCCGGATCGGCGGGGTTCGGGAGGGCGCCCGCCGCGGATGAGCGGTCGCACGGCCGTCGGGCAGCATAGGTACCCGTTCACGCGCGGTTCAGCGCAGGTTCACCCGCGGGCCGCGTCCGGCCCCTCCAGCGCGCCCCCGCCGAGCGCCTCGACCAGGTCGGCGCGGGCCCGGGCGACCCGCGAGCGGATCGTGCCCACCGGGCAACCGGCCACCTCGGCGGCCTCGGCGTAGGAGAGCCCGAGCAGCTGGGTCAGCGCGAAGGCCTCCCGGCGGTCGGGGTCCAGCCGGGCCAGCAGGTCGGTGACGGCGGCGCCCTCGCCCACCCGGTCGGCGTCGTCGCCGCGGCCGAGGGTCTCCAGGTCGGTGTCGTCGCGGACCAGGGTCAGCCGACGGCGGCGCCGCGAGCGGACGGCGTCGGCGCAGACCCGCCGGGCGATCGCCAGCAGCCACGTCCGCAGCGAGGAGCGGCCCTCGAAGCGGTGCAGCGTGGCGAAGGCGCGGGCGTAGGTCTCCTGGGTCAGGTCGTCGGCGGAGTCCCGGTCGCCGAGCGCGGCGCACAGCCGCCAGACGTCGGACTGGGTGGACCGCACGAGGGTGGCCGCGGCGAGGGGGTCGCCGTCGACGGCGGCCGCCGCGACCCGCTCGAGCTCGTCCACGTGTTCCCTCCGTCACATCCGGGCCGGTCCCGGGAACCGGACGGGCCCTCCGTGACGACTACGACGACATGCAGTGTGCCCCCTTCCGCGAGGCGGTCTCCGCGCGACTCGACGGCGAGCCGCTCGGCGTGCCCGCCGCCGACCTCGACCGCCACCTCGCCGCGTGCCCCGCGTGCGCCGGGTGGGCCGACGCAGCGGAGGCGGTGACCCGCCGGGCGCGGCTGGCCCCCGCGCCACCGGTGCCCGACCTCACCGCCGCCGTCCTCGGCGCGCTGCCGCGGCAGCTGCCCGGCACCGCGGCCGCCGCGCGCGCCCGGCTGGTGCGGTCGGCGCTGCGGCTGGCCCTGCTGGCCGTGGGCGTGGCGCAGGCCGGCCTGGCGTGGCCGGCGCTGTCCGGCGGCACCGCGGCGATGAGCGCGCCGGTGCACGTGGCGCACGAGACCGGCGCGTGGAACCTCGCCATCGCGGCCGCCTTCCTCGCCGTCGCCGCCGCGCCCCGGCTGGCCGCGGGTGCGCTGCCGTTCCTCGCCACCTTCACCGTCCTGCTGACCGTCACCACGGTGCGCGACCTGCAGGCCGGGCACGTGCACGCCGACCGCGCCGCCGCGCACCTGCTGCTGCTCGCCGGCGTCGTGCTCATCGCCGTGGTCGCCTGGCGGCAGCGGCCGCGACGGGCGGCCGCGCCCGCGGCGGCCCGGCGGGTGGTCGCGTGAGCACCGCCGTCCCGGCACGCCGCTCGCCGCGGCCGGCCCTGCTGCTGCTCGTGCTGCTCGCCGGCTGGCTCGGCCTCGGCGTGGCCACCGCCGGCCCCGCCGCCGCGCACGCCGAGCTGGTCTCCACCGACCCGGGGGAGGGTGCCCGCCTCGACGCGGCGCCCGGCCAGGTCACCCTGCGCTTCACCGAGGGCGTGTCCCTCGGGGCCGGCTACGCCCGCGTCCTCGGCGACGACGGCGAGCGCGTGGACACCGGCGCCGCGTCGGTGCAGGACGACACTGTCACCGTCCCGCTGCGCGGCGACCTGCCCGACGCCAGCTACGTCGTCACCTACCGGGTGATCTCCGCGGACTCGCACCCGGTCAGCGGGGCCTACGCCTTCGTCGTCGGCGACGGCGAGCTCGCCGACGCCGGGGCGGTCGCCACCGACCCCGACGCCGACCCGTTCGTCGCCACCGCGCTGCCGGCCGCGCGCGCCCTCGGGTTCGCCGGGGAGGCCGTGGGCCTGGGCGTCCCGGCGTTCCTGCTGCTGTGCTGGCCGGCCGGCTGGGCCTCGCGGCGGATGCGGCGGCTGACCACGGCCGGGCTGGCGACGGTCGCCGGGGCCGCGGTGCTCACCTTCCTGCTGCAGGGCCCCTACGCGGGCGGGGTGGGGCTCGGGTCGCTGCTCGACCCGGCGCTGCTGTCCACCACCGGCTCCTCGGCCTACGGACTGACCACGCTCGGCCGCGGTGCGCTCGCGCTGCTGCTCGCCGCGCTGCTGGTGCCGCTGTGGCGCCGCGCGGCCGCGCCGCAGCCGCCGGAGACGGTGGGCGTGGCCGTCCTCGGCGCCGGCGTCGTCCTCACCACCGCGGCGGTCGGGCACCCGGTGGCCGGCAGCGTCCCGGTGCTCGCCACCGCCGTCACCGCGGTGCACGTCGCGGCCATGGCCCTGTGGCTGGGCGGGCTGGCCGCGCTGCTGGCCGGCCTGGTGCGGCCCGGCGTCGAGGCCGGGGAGCTGGCCGCGGCGCTGCCGCGCTGGTCGCGGATCGCCTCCGGCTCGGTGGCCGCGCTGGTGGTCACCGGCGTCGTCCAGTCGGTGCGCGAGGTCGGCTCGCCGGCCGCGCTGGTCTCCACCACCTACGGCTGGATCCTGCTGGCCAAGCTCGCGCTGGTCCTGCTGCTGCTGGCCGCCGCCGGCGTCTCGCGGGTGTGGGTGCAGCAGCACCTCGGCCTCACCCGCCCGCGGCCGGGCGGCCGCCGCCGGGTGACCGCGCACGCCTTCGCCGCCCCCGGCGCCGGCGCCGAGGAGCCGGCGGTCGCCGAGGCCGCCCGCGCCCGCGCCGCGGTGCAGGCCCGCGGCGCCGTCGAGGACGTCGCGCCGCTGCGCCGCACGGTCCTGGTCGAGGCCGCCGTCGCCGCCGTCGTGCTGGTGCTGTCCGCGATGCTGGTGGGCACCCCGCCGGCCCGCGCGACGGCCGCCCAGCCGGTCGACGTCACCCTGCCGCTGCAGTCGTCGGCGGGGGAGTCCGGCAGCGTCCAGCTGTCGATCGACCCGGCCCGTCCGGGCGCCAACACGCTGCACCTCTACCTGTTCGACGACGACGGCCGGCTGGCCCAGCCGGCCGACCTGCGCGTGACGCTCACCGAGCCCGAGCAGGAGATCGGCCCGCTCGACGTCGACCTCGAGCCCGCCGGCCCCGGCCACTGGGTGGCCGACGGGATGTCGATCCCGGGCGCCGGCACCTGGACCGTCGCCGTCAGCGTCCGGCTCGGCGAGTTCACCGCCACCACCGCGAGCACCGAGTTCCCGGTGCGCTGAGACCCCTCCCCGGATCGACAGAAGGAGAACCGTGTCCCTCATCCTGCGACCGCTGGCCCGTGCCGGTGTCGTCCTGGCCGCCGTGCTGACCGCCCTGGTCGCGTCCGTCGTGGTCGCCGCCACCGCGTCGGCGCACGTGACGGTCTCGTCGGCCGACGCCGCCGCCGGCGGCTACGGGAAGCTGACCTTCCGGGTGCCCAACGAGAGCGACACCGCGAGCACCGTCTCGGTGCGCATCTCGATCCCGGAGGACGAGGCGCTGGCCTCGCTGCGGACGATGCCGGTGCCGGGCTGGTCGGTCGTCACGACCTCCGCCGAGCTCTCCTCGCCGGCCGACGACCACGGGACGGAGATCACCAGCTACGTGTCGGTGGTCGAGTTCCGCGCCGACGCCGGCGGCGGGATCGCGCCCGGCCAGTTCCAGGAGTTCTCGCTGTCCGGCGGCCCGTTCCCGGACGCCGACACGCTGTCGTTCCCCACGGTGCAGACCTACAGCGACGGCACCGAGTCGGCGTGGATCGAGCCGACCGTCGAGGGCCAGGAGGAGCCGGCGAACCCGGCGCCGACCCTGACGCTGACCGCCGCCTCGTCCGGGGACGGCGCGGCCACCGACACCGCGGCCGCCACGGACGAGCACGCCCACGACGCCGAGGTGAGCAACGCGCCGGCCGGGCTGGCGCTGTTCCTCGCCATCCTGGCGCTGGCCGTCGGGGTCGCGGGCGTCGCCCTCGGATACCGCGCCGGCCGACGTACCGTGTCCTCGTGACCGCTCCCGGACGCGGCCGGAGCGCCGCGCTGCTCCTCGCCGCCGGCCTGGCGCTGTCCGCCTGCGGCTCCGACGACGGGGACCAGGCGGCGGCCGCCGAGGGCCACTCCCACGCCGACGGGGACCACTCCGGCGGCTCCCTCGCCACGGTGGAGGGGCCCGACGACACCTACGCCGGCCTCGACCTGCCCGACCCCTACCAGCGGCCCGCGTTCACCCTGACCGACCAGACCGGCGCGTCCTACGACTTCGCGTCCGTCACGGCGGGGCGCCCGACGCTGCTGTTCTTCGGCTACACGAACTGCCCCGACATCTGCCCGACGACGATGGCCGACGTCGCCCTCGCCCTGCGCGACACCGACCCGGCGCTGGCCGAGCAGGTGCAGGTGGTGTTCGTGACCACCGACCCGGCCACCGACACCCCGCAGGTGCTGGGGGAGTACCTGGACCGGTTCGACGCCGACCTGTCCACGCAGTTCGTCGGGCTGACCGGCGACCAGGACGCGATCGACCAGGCGCAGCTGTCGGCCGGCGTGCCGCTGGCCGAGGAGGACGGCCGGCTGCACAGCTCGCTGCTGCTGCTCTACGGCGCCGACGACCAGGCGCACGTCGCGTTCGACGCCGGCAACACCGCGCGGGACATCGCCGGCGACCTGGCCCTGGTCGCCGACGGCGCGTGAGCGGCGCCGTGCAGCGGGGCCGGGCCGCCGGCGCGCGGCTGCTGGTCGTCCTGCTCGGCGTGCTGGCCACGCTGGCCCTCGCCGGGCCGGCGCAGGCGCACGTCGGCGGGGAGGTCGCCGGCAGCGACTTCGACGGCCGGGTCACCTCGGTGCAGCCGCCGGTGCCCGGGGTGAGCGTCCGGGTGCTGGAGTTCGGGGACTCCCTGGAGCTGGTGAACACCACCGGCACCGAGGTGGCCGTGCCGGGCTACTCCGACGAGCCCTACCTGCGGATCGGTCCGGACGGCGTCTGGCGCAACGCGCACAGCCCGGCCACCTACATCAACCTCGACCGCTTCGGCCGGGTCGCCCTGCCCGCGGACGCCGACCCGCGGGCCGAGCCGGAGTGGGTGCGCGTCTCCACCGAGCCGCAGTACACCTGGCACGACCACCGCACGCACTGGATGACCGAGGGACAGCTGCCGCCGGCGGTCGCGGCCGACCCCGACCAGGCGCAGACGGTGTTCGCCTGGACCGTCCCGATGCGGCACGGCGACACCGCGCTGACCGTGCGCGGGGTGCTCACCTGGAGCCCGCCGCCGCCGACGGCGCTCACCTGGGGGCTGCACCTCGCGCTGGCCGCCGCCGTCGCGGCCGCCGGCCTGCTGGCCCGGTCGCCGCGGCCGCTGGGCTGGGCGCTGGCCGCGGGCGGCGCCGCCGCGCTCTGGCACGCGGCGAGCACGCCCGAGCCCCCGGTGACGGTGTCCTCGCACGCGGCGGCGGTGGTGTCCGCGCTGCTGCCGGCGGTCACCGCGGCGCTGGTGGCGGTGCTCGGCCGGGTCGCCGCCCGGCGCGGCCGCGGGGTCGTGGCCGGGCTGTGCGCGGTCGTGCTCGGCTGGCTGCTGCTGGTGCAGGGCCTGCCCGACGTCGACGTGCTGTGGAGCGCGCACGTCGCCACCGGCGGCCCGGAGCTGCTGGCCCGGGTGGCGGTCGCCGTGCTCGTGGCCGGTGGTGCCGGTCTCGTCGTCGGCGGGCTGGCCGCCGCCCGGCGCTTCCGCGACCCGGAGCGGGCCCGCCCGCAGGACCCCGCCCCCGAGCCCCAGCCGGTCGCCTGACCGGCCGGGGCCCGGGGGCCGTTCCGGCTAGGCGGTCCCGTCCGGCACCGGGTGCAGGTGCGGGCGCGCACCGGAGAGCATCTCGTTGGCCCGGTCCAGGTCGGCCTCGAAGTCGACCTCGACGGCGGCCCACCGCGAGATGTCCACCGGCCGGAAGCGCACGCCGGCCTCGATGATCGCCGTCTCCATGCCGCGCTCGAAGTAGTCCTGGTCGCCGCAGCCGTCGAGGTGCTCGACCAGCACGGCCTTGTCGGCCGAGGAGACGTAGTTGATGCCCACGGCCTCGCCCAGGCCGCCCTTCACCGTCTTGGACAGCTCGGCGATGTAACCCTCCCCGTCGAGGGTGTACTTGACCTCCTCGTCGGCGACGGTGGAGGTGTCGACGCACACGAAGCTCTCGTCGGCCTGCAGCGCGGGCAGCACGGCCTCCAGCACGGCGGCGTCGAAGACGACGTCGCCGTTGAGCCACAGCACGCCGCCCTCGCGGGTGGTGCGCAGGCCGCGCAGCAGGCTCTTGGAGGTGTTGGTCCGCGCGAAGTGCGGGTTGTAGGCGAAGCGCAGGTCGGGCGCGGCCTGCATGAGCAGCTCGCACTGGAACCCGACGACGGCGGTGACGTCGACGGCGGGGCCGAAGACCTGCGCGAGCGTGTCCAGCTGGCGGTGCAGGATGCTGCGGCCGTCCACCAGCGGGGTCAGCGGCTTGGGCAGCGGGCGCCCCAGCCGGGTGCCCATCCCGGCGGCCAGGATGACCACCTGCGGCGGGAAGGGCTGCGTGCGGGCGGCCGGCCGGACTGCTCCGGTCCTGCGGCCGGGCACTCGGGTCTGCACGAGGTCAGCGATGCGCACTGTCGTCCCCTCCTCGGGTCGGGTCAGCCGCGCCGGCGGGGCCGCCGGGCGGGAAGAACAGGTCGAGGACGCGCCCGGTGGCGTTGCCGTCCTCCAGGGCGGTGTAGGTCTCGCGGAAGGACCGGTAGCGGTCGGCGTGCTCCGCGGTGACGGCGTCCAGGTCGGCGAGCGCGTCGACCAGCTCACCGCTGGTCGTCACGATCGGCCCGGGCGCAACCTCCTCGAGGTCCACGTAGAAGCCGCGCAGCCGGTCGCGGTACTCGTCGAGGTCGTAGGGGAACAGCAGGATCGGCTTCCCGGTGACCGCGAAGTCGAACATCGTCGACGAGTAGTCGGTGACCAGCACGTCGGCGGCCAGGTACAGGTCGCGGATGTCCGGGTACGACGACACGTCCTGCACCGGCATCCCGTCGATCGACTCGAGCCGGTCGGAGACCATGTTGTGCAGCCGCAGCAGCAGCACGTGGTCCTTGCCGAGCCGGTCGGTGAAGTCCGCGAGGTCGACCGGGAAGTCGAAGTCGCGCTCCCCGGTGCCCTCGAAGACCAGGTCGTCGCGCCAGGTGGGCGTGTAGAGGACGACGCGGGCGTCGTCGTCGATCCCGAGCCCGGCCCGCACCCGCGCGCGCACCGCGTCCCGCTCGGGGCTGGAGAGCAGGTCGTTGCGGGGGTAGCCGGTCTCGTGCACCGGCCCGCGGAAGCCGAAGGCCTGGCGGAACCGGCCGGTGCTGTAGGGGTTGGGGGAGAGCATCGCGTCCCAGCGGGCGATGTCGTGCTCCAGGTAGGCCAGCCGGCCCTCCGGCGCCCAGAGGACGTCGTTGTGGATCCGCTTGAGCGGGGTGCCGTGCCAGGTCTGCAGGTAGAAGGCGTCCGGGCGCTTCTCCCAGTCCAGCGGCACGTGGTCGTTGGACACGACGACGTCGGCGGCCTCGAGCGCGGCGATGCTCTCCGGGCTGCCGAACGGGACGGTCTCGACGTCGGCCGGGAAGGCGGACTCGGCGACCGGCGCGGTCAGCCACGTGTGCGTGACGTCGTCGCCGCGCGCCACCAGCGCCTCGTAGACGGCGCGCGGGCTGTCGGAGAACAGGCCGCGGAAGCTGGTGTAGACGATCCTCATCGACCACCTCCGGTCAGGACGGGCAGCAGCAGGTCGGCGAGCTCCTGCCAGGACGAGACGACGGCGAGCACGCCGGCCTCCCACAGCGCGGCCTCGCGCTCGGCGCGCTCGGCGGGCTGGACGAACAGCAGGTTCCCCACCGTGGGACAACCCGCGCGGACCGCGGAGAGTGCCCCCGGGACGGAGTCCTCCACGGCGAGGCCCTGCCCGGGGGCGATCCCCAGGCGCTCGCAGGCGTACAGGTACACCGCCGGGTCGGGCTTGCTCGTGGGCACCGGCAGCGAGTCCTCGGCGCTGAACCGGGCCGACGGCGGGATCAGCGCGTCCAGGTCCGTGGCGGTGAAGCAGGCGGCGAGCCGGGCCAGCGCGCTGGAGCTCACCGCGGCCAGTCGCAGGTGCGGGGCGAGCGCGGTGAGGGCGGCGTTCGTCGGCCCGTGCGGGCGCAGGTGCTCGCCCAGGTAGGCGGTGACCGCGCGCTTCTCCTCGGCCACCCACGGCTCGACGTCGACCTCGGGGCGGCCGGCCTCGGCGGCCAGCCGGCGCGACGTCGTCCGGAAGTTCATCCCGGTGGTGGCCAGGCGCAGCTCCTCCGGGGTGTACCGGCGCGCGTCGCCGAGCTCGGCGAGGAAGCGGTTGGTGACCTCGGCGGAGGCGACGAAGGCCGGCTCCTCGGAGGGGAACAGGTTGCCGTCGGCGTCGCACAGCAGCGCGGTCAGGCCCGCGACGACGTCGCGGGGGAGGACCGCGGCCGCCCCGCCGGTGCGGGGCGCGCTCACCGGGCGCTCGCGGCGGTGGCGGCGGCGACGGTCTCGCGGACGCCGTCGCACCGGAGCCGGCGCACGGCGTCGGCGAGTTCGTCGGGGAACCCGGGGACCGAGCCGAGGTCGCCGAAGACCGGCTCGTCGGTCAGCAGCAGGCGCGGGTCGTCGCCGCCGGCGCGGGCCAGGGCCTGCAGGTGCGGCCCGCGGTCGTCCTCGATCGGCAGCGACCGGCCGTGCTCGTCGACCTGCTGCAGGTAGCGGACCCAGCCGGCGAGGGCCAGGGTCAGCAGCGCGTGCGGGCGGTCCTCGGCCAGGGCCTGGCGCAGAGACGGCAGCAGGTGGTGCGGCAGCTTGGTGGACCCGCGGCGGCACAGCCGGGACAGCCGGTCGGCGATGGCCGGGTTGGCGAAGCGCTGCAGCAGCGTGGCCTTGTACTCGTCGAGGTCGATGCCCTCCGGCACGGGGATCAGCGGGGTGACCTCGTCGTCCATGAGCCGGGCGGCGTACGCGGCGAACACCGGGTCGCCCATGAGCACGTCGATCCGCTCGTGCCCGGCCAGCGTGCCGAGGTAGCCGAGCGCGGAGTGGCTGGCGTTGAGCAGCCGGGTCTTCATCAGCTCGTGGTCGGTGACGTCGCGGACGAACCGGACGCCGACCGCGTCCAGCGGCGGGCGGCCGTTGCAGAAGGAGTCCTCGATCACCCACTGGGAGAACGGCTCGGTGACGACCGGCCAGCGGTCGTCGATCCCGTGCCGGCGGGCGAGCGCCTCGCGCTCCTCGGGCGTCGTCTGCGGGGTGATCCGGTCGACCATGCTGCTGGGGAAGGCGACGCGGTCGGTGATCCACCGGGCGAGGACCTCGTCGCGCAGCGCGGCGAACCCGGTGACGGCGGTGCGGGTGGCGTCGCCGTTGCGGTGCAGGTTGTCGCAGGAGACGACGGTGAACGGCGCCGTGCCGGCCCGGCGGCGGCGGTCGAGGGCCTCGACGAGGAAGCCGAAGACGGTGCGCGGGGCGCCGGGGTGCGCGAGGTCGTGCCGGACGTCGTCGTCGGGGGCGAAGACGCCGGTCGTGGGGTCGAGCAGGTACCCGGCGCCGGTGATCGTCATGGTGACCACGCGGGTGCGCGGGTCGCTGAGCCGGTCGAGGACCGCGTCGGGGGCGTCGGGGGCGAACAGGTAGTCGGTGAGGACGCCGACCACCCGGGCGCGCTCGCCGTCGGGGCTGCGCTCGACCACGGTGTAGAGGTTGTCCTGCGGCGCGAGGGCCTCCCGCAGCCGCCGGGCCCGCAGGCCGACGCCCACGACGCCCCACTCCGCGGAGATCCGCTGCTGGGCGACCTCGTCGAAGTAGATGAGCTGGTGGGCGCGGGAGAACCCGCCCACGCTCAGGTGCACGACCGACGGGATCAGCGCCGCCCGGTCGTAGGTGGGGACGGTGAGCCGGGCCCCGTGCTGCTCGAGCGTCGCCGCGGTCAGCGGCCGGACGCGGCCGACGGGGAGTGCCGTCGGCTGCGCGGCCGTGCCGGCCCGCGGGAGGTGCCGCGGGAAGCGCTCGGGCTGTGCCATCGAGGCATCGGTCCTTCCTGTCGGTGCTCGGCCGGCGCACGACCGGCCGCCCCCGCGCGCGGCACGGGACGATCATGGGACCACGCCGGCCGATCCGGGTGCACCTCCAGGGGCGGAGGGTCGCGGTGAAGCCGTCGTGCGGTGCGTCGCGCCGGTGGGTCGCGACACTGCCCGCGGAGTGTGCTCACGCGGGCACCTGGCGTGGGGGCGTCGGCCCGGCGGTCTCGTCGGACCGGCGCGGGCTGCTCCACGCCGGATGAGGTCATGTCCCCCGGAGGACCACGGCGTAAACACAGCAGCCGCGCGTGACACAGCGCACACGGCGTGTCACGCGCGGACACGCCGCACTCGGGGTCACGGCGAGGTCACGGTGTGTTTGTATCGACACGACTCGATCGGGCCCGCACGGGCCGCTTCCCACGAGCGAGCGGGGTACGCGCCTTGGCCAGTCACCGGAGTGATGCGGGTCTGCTGACCCGTCCCGCCAGCGGCTCCCTCGCGGCGGTGCCCGGTCCCCGGACCGGCGACTCCTGGACCGCGGCGGACCACCCGGTGTCCCCGCTGCGCGGCTTCCCGCCGGTCCGCCCCGCCGGCGTCCCCGTCCCGCGGTCCGCCGCCGAGGCCGCCGACGACGTCCCCGCGCCGGCCACCACCGCCCTGCCCGTCCCCGCCGCGGCCGCCGGACCGGCCACCACCGCGCTCGCCGCCCCGCGCGCCCGCCGTCGCGGCCTGCGCGACCGCCGTCCCCAGCTGCTGCTCGCCGCGCTCGTGGCCGGCGCGATCGGCGCCGGGGTCGTCGGGGTGCCCGGCGGGTCCGGGGCGGAGGCCGGGTCCACGGCGGTGCTCGGCGCGCAGATGGAGCTGGCCACCGGCGAGGAGTCCCTCGAGGTCATGCCGATGGCCTCGATCACCGAGGCGGAGGCGCAGGCGCGCCTGCAGGAGGTCGCGGCCAGCCGCGCGGAGCGGGCCGCGGCCGAGGCCGCCGCCGCGGAGGCCGCCCGCGAGGCGGCACGGCCCAAGGCCGTGCTGCCGGTCGACGGTGCGCGGTTCACCAGCGGCTACGGCTCGCGGTGGGGCACCTTCCACTACGGCATCGACCTGGCCGCCCCCATCGGGACGCCGGAGTACGCGGCCGTGGACGGCGTCGTCGTCCGGGCCGGTGCGGCCAGCGGTTTCGGCCTGGCCGTCTACGTCCTCCACGAGAACGGCGACGTCACCGTCTACGGCCACATGGAGGAGATCCTCGTCGAGCCCGGCCAGTACGTGGAGGCCGGCGAGACGATCGCGCTGCTGGGCAACCGCGGCCAGTCGACCGGGCCGCACCTGCACTTCGAGGTGCACCAGGGCGGGATGGACGGTCGCAGGATCGACCCGGTGCCGTGGCTGGCCGAGCGCGGGGTCGAGGTCTGACCCGCGACGCGCGGGACGCCCCCCCCGCCGCAGGGGGCCGTGCCGGACGTCGTATAGTTCTCCGTGGCCTGAGCGAGACCGGGCGGGCCGAGGAACGGGGCTGTGGCGCAGCTGGTAGCGCACCACACTGGCAGTGTGGGGGTCAGGGGTTCGAGTCCCCTCAGCTCCACCCGTGTGACCAGGCCGTCCTCCCTCGGGAGGACGGCCTGAGTCGTCTCTGGTCGCAGTCGTGGTCGCCGTTTGATTCCACGAGCAGCGCGGCGCCCGTGCGGTCGGCGGCCTCACGGGCCGGTGCCGGCACGACGTGCTTCGTCCAGGCGTCGTGGTCCGTCCTCGCGTCGATCGGCCGGCCGTTCGGGCGTGCCCGCTCCTGGGCTCCTGGTGGACGAGCCCGCCGCCCCGGACGCGGTGCACGGCGTGCCGGACGGTGAGGGTGTCGTCGAGCAGGTCGTCGTCCTCCGACGCCGGCGGCGACGCCCCATCCGCTCGGGGACGGGACCCCGACGGGCGAGTACGTTGCCAGCGGCGCCGCATCAGCGGCCCCTGACAGGTCATGCAGGTGGCCCAGCGGATCACGGGCCACCCGTCACGGGCGACTCACTCCGGGGTCGAGGACCTCCGTCGACCAGCCGGACCTGACGGAGCGGACCGCGATGAGCCCCGACGACGATCAGCGGCCGTCCGAGCCTCTGGACGTCCACGACGCCTTCGCCGAACTCGGGCAGCTGTCCTTCAGCGACACCTCCCTGGACGCGATGCTGCAGAGGATCGCCGACCTGGCCAAGCAGGTCATCCCCGGCGTCGCGGAGGCCTCGGTCAGCCTGGTGGAGAACGACAAGGCCACCACCGCCGCCTTCACCGGCAAGCTGGCGCTCGACCTCGACGAGTCGCAGTACGGTCGCGGCTACGGTCCCTGCCTGGAGGCGGCGGTCGGTGAGGAGATCCGCGCGATCACCGACGCGCGCGAGGAGAGGCGCTGGCCGGACTACGCCCAGGTGTGCGTCGAACGCGGCTCCCTGAGCTCCGTGTCGGTCCCCGTACCGGTACGACAGACCGTCCACGGTGCACTGGACCTCTACGCGGTCGAGGCTGCCGCGTTCGACGACGAGGCCAGAGACGTCGCTCGGGCGTTCGCCTCCTACGTCGCCGTGGCGGTGCACAACATGCACCTCTACGAGAGCACCCGCGAGCTCGCCGAGAACCTGGACCGGGCGATGCAGACGCGCGCTGTCATCGAACAGGCCAAGGGCATCCTGAGGAGCCAGCGACGCTGCAACGCGGCCGAGGCCTTCCAGTTGCTCGCGACCGCCTCGCGGCGGTCCAACCGCAAGCTCCGCGACATCGCCCAGGCCGTCGTCGACGGTGCGAGCCGCACCCGAGCAGCGAGGCCTAGCCGGCTCGACGACGTCCCGGACGTGTCCCCGGCAGGTCGGGCTCGGAGGTGCCGCTCGCGGACAGGCGGAACCCCCGGGGGAGCAGGACCGTGTGCGTCGCCGTGCTCGTGAAGGCGTGCGAGACGCGTGCAGGCGAGCCGGCCGGTGGCGCTCCGTCAGGAGGGTCGGAGCTGCGGCGTCCGGTCCTGATCCACCTGGTCCCGTTCCCCGTCGGCGAAGTCGCCGGCCGTCTTCGGCGCGTGGGTCGGCGAAACGGGCGCAGCTGCATCGTCCGTCGGCCGGTCCCGTCGCTCGCGTCGGAGGCAGGCCACCGCGCCGGCGCCTCGGGGGTGCGGAGGGCGGCCCCGCCACCCCGGGTCTGGAGTGGCGGGGCCTGACCGCGGCACGCCCCCCGGGTGGCCGCCGCGGCTGCTCGGGGTGCAAGCAGACGCTATGCGTCTCGCCGGTGCACCGCCTGCCCAGTGGATCGTGGGGGCCGGGCTGGGACGAGCGGCAGCTAGCCGGTGAGGACGAGGCGCTCGGCGATCTCGCGGACCTTGACGTTCCTCCTCATGGACACCGTGGCGAGGGCTTCGAAGGCCTGATCGGGGGTCAGCCTGTGGCGCTCGATCAGGATGCCCTTGGCCTGCTCGATGACCGCTCGGGACTCGAGCGCGATCCGGAGGTCGTCGGCCGTCTGCCGGGCCCTGCGGTACGCCTGGACGGTTCCGGCGGCGACCGCCGCGTAGGGGGCGAACCCGGTGGCCACCGCTCGGCTGGCCTCGTCGAAGGCCTCCGGCCTCCGGGCGTAGACGTTCAGCGATCCCGCGACCTGCTCCTCCCCGGCGAGGACCAGGGGCACGGCCAGCAGACTGAGGACGCCGTGCTCGGCGACGTAGCGGCCGTAGTCGGGCCACCGGCTGTCCACGCGGGTGTCGCTGATCTCGACCAGGACGCCGTCGTGGGCGGTGTGCAGGCACGGCCCGTCCCCGCGGCGGTACTGGGCCTCGTCGAGGCCGAGGGCCAGTGGCCCGGTGTCGACGACCGTTCGCGGCTCGTCCCCGATCAGCAGCGTGACCGATGCCTCCGGGTCACCGGGCATGACCCTCTTGGTGAGGTCCGCCATCGACTGCAGCAGGCTCTCCATGGAGAGTTCCTGCAAGGACCTCTGGCCCAGGTGCTCCAGGGCCTCCGCTGCTCTCGTGGACCGTTGCTTCCCGCTGTGGGCCACCGCAGGCCTCCGGTCTGATCGATACCGGGGCACGACCTCGGCGGCGAACCCCACGGTGGGCTCCGCATCTGGGCTACGCCGCTGCCTGACGCAACATCGACGCCCGACGCCGGGCGCTGGAGGTGACCCTATCCGACTGCCTGGCCGGCACAGTGGCGGTCTCGGACGTCGTCGGGCGTCCTCGAACCGCCTCGGTGACGTCGGGAGACGGCAGGGCCTCAGCCGGGCGCGGGTCCGCCGACGTGGCCGCAGTCGTGGTTGCAGCTGGGTCGGACCTGCGGCGACACAGGTCGGACCCTCGTCGTCGTTAGGGGGTCGGCGCGGCCGCACGGCAGCCGGGGACTCCTCCCTAGAGTTGCCCCATGTCGATGCGGCCGGTCTCCGGCCTCGACGTCGGCGTCCTGCTCGAGCGGGTCGAGGGGACGGCGCCGATCGGGGCCCTGCAGGCCGCGGCGGAGGCGCTCGCGGAGATGCTCGGGGCGCGGGACCTGACCTTCCTCATCGCCGACTTCAGCGGCCGCGCCGTCGTGCGTCTCACCACGGGGATCGCCGGAGCCGAGGGCGGTCGCTCGCAGGCGGGCGCGCACGCGGAGACCCTGCCGCTGTCCGGCACCGTGTACGACCGCGTGCTGCGGACCCAGGAGGTCGACGTGCGACCGCTCGACGACGGGGCCCTGGTGGTCGCCCCGGTCAGCGACCGGGGGGACGCGATCGGGCTGCTGGAGCTGGTCCTGCCGGCGCACCCGGACCCGGCGGTGGTCGCCGACGTCGCCGCCGCCGCGCACGCCCTGGCCTACGTGGTCATCGCCGCCCGCCGGTACACCGACGTGTTCGAGTGGGGTCAGCGCACGACCCCGTTCTCCCTGGCCGCGGAGATCCAGCGCCGGCTGCTCCCGGCGTCCTACACCTGCGAGGCCGGGCAGTTCACCCTCGCCGGCTGGCTCGAGCCGGCCGCCTCGGTGGGCGGGGACACCTTCGACTACACCCTCAACCAGGACTCGCTGCACGTGTCCGTCACCGACGCCGTCGGTCACGAGGTCCGGGCCGCCCTGCTGGCCACGCTGCTCGTGGGCGCCCTGCGCAACGCCCGCCGGAAGGGCCTGGACCTCGCCGGGCAGGCCCGCTACGCCAACGACGCCCTCGCCGACGACGCGGCCGGGCAGTTCGTCACCGGGCAGCTCCTGCGCGTGGACCTGTCGTCCGGGACGGCCGTGGTCGTGAACGCCGGTCACCCGCTGCCGCTGCGGCTGCGGGACCGCAGGGTGCAGGAGATCGGCCTGGACGTCGAGCCGCCGTTCGGTGTCGTGCCCCGCGCGTCCTTCCGGCCCCAGGAGCTCCGGCTGGTACCGGGGGACCGCGTGGTCCTCCTCACCGACGGGATGCAGGAGCGCAACGCCGCCGTCCTGGACGTCGCGGCGGCCCTCCGCGACACCGCGGACCTCCACCCCCGGCAGGTCGTCCAGGAACTGGGGGCCGCGGTCCTGCGCGCGACCGGCGGCGACCTCCGCGACGACGCCACGGTGGTGTGCCTGGACTGGTACGGAGGTCCCCCGCGCCGGCGGGACAGCGCGCACGGCGCCGACGCCGGCCGCGCCTCGTCGGCGCGGTCGCCCCGCCGCCCGGACGCCTGACCGCGGGCGCGGACCTCACCCGGCGCCGAAGCGGGCCCAGACGTGCTTGCGGTCGTCGGCGACGGTCCACCCGCGGTCGACGCTGAGGTGGGCGACCATGCGCAGGCCCATGCCGCCGAGGGCGGGATCCCGGTCGGCCGCGGGCTCGGGTGCGGTGCGCGGATCGCCGTCACTGACGTCGAGCAGCACTCCCCGCCCCGTGCGGACGGCGAGGACCCGCACGGGTGCACGGCCGTGCCGGAGGCCGTTGGACGCCAGTTCGTCGACGGCCACCACGAGGTCGTCGACGACCGCTCCGTCCGCGTCGGACCCCTCGGCCCCGCCCGCCGCCCAGACCCGCAGCTGCGCCCGTACGGTGCGCAGGTCCGCGGCGTGGGAGATCTCGCACTCGTAGCGGGGTCCCGTGGTCTCGGGACACGGCCGCCGCGGCCAGGGCTCCAGGTCCATGGGCTCGTTCCGGTCCGGGGATGTCCCGGCAGCAGTGCCCCGTCGCCGGCGTTCCGAACCCGTCCGGGTCGTCGCGCGACCGTCCGTGCCCGTCGTCGGGTCTCAGGACGGCCGGTCCGCCCCGCGCTCGGCGGCGCGGTCGCGCTCCCGCGACGCGAACTCGCGGGCCTCGCGGGCCTCGCGGCGGAGCCGCTCGCCGTCCTCCGGGCGGGTCTCGGCGAGCTGGTCGAGGGTCTCGGCGAGCCGCGTCTCGGTGTCGGCGATGGTGCGGGAGGTCCGGGCGAGCGCGTCGGCCAGTGCCTCCTTGCGGAGCAGGAGGTCCTCGGCCCGGCGCCGCACGGCCTCGGCCCGCCGGGCGAGGTGCCGGGTCCGGTCGACCTCGCCGGCGGGGGGCGCTCCGCCGTCCCCCCGGGGCTCCACGGCGGACAGCGTGACGCACCGGCGTGCGCCGCGGCACCGTCCGCTGCGTCCCGCGGCGACGATGTGGGCGTGCGCCGCCGCCGCCGCCGAGCAGACCGCCGAGGTGCAGCGGCTGGTGGGCCTCGGCGCCGAGCGCGTGGACGGGACGCCCACCCCGACGATCCCGACCCCGTCGTCCTCGCCGACCCCGAGCGCGACCGGTTCCGCGTGGTCGACCGGGCGCACGGCTGACCCCACCCCGGACGGGGGAGGGTGCGGCGCGGCCGCTTGCGCAGGTCGGCAGACTGCCGGGGTGATCGAGAGCGCCGACGCCGCCGGGACGACCGCACGCATCCCCTCCCTCCCGGCCGCCCGGACCGCTCCGGTCCCCGCCCCGTCCGACGACACGCTGCTCGTCCCCGGGGAGACCTGCTGGCGGATCGAGCGCGCCGACCGCCACGCCGTCTTCGTCGACGCCGCCGACTACTTCGCCACCCTCAAGCGCGCGGTGCTGCGCGCCGAGCGCCGGGTGCTGTTCATCGGCTGGGACTTCGACCCGCGCATCCGGATGGACCCGCGCACGCCCGGCCGCGCCCGCGACGACCGCCTGGGCCGCGTGCTCGAGCACGCCGTCCGCGCCAACCCGCGGCTGGAGATCGGCGTCCTGCAGTGGGACCTCGGCATGGTGGTGGCGCTCACCCGCCGCATGGCCCCGATCGTGCTGCTCGACCGGCGCACCCCCGACCGGCTGCGGTTCACCGTCGACACGCACCACCCGCTCGGCGGCGCGCACCACCAGAAGATCGTCGTCATCGACGACTGCCTGGCCTTCGCCGGCGGCATCGACGTCACCGCCGACCGCTGGGACACCTCCGAGCACCGCGACCGCCACCCGCTGCGGCACCGGCCGCACACCACCCGCCTGCGCGGGCCCTGGCACGACGTCACCAGCCTGGTCTCCGGCCCGGCCGCCCGCGCGATCGGCGACCTCGCCCGCGAGCGCTGGGAGAGCGGCACCGGGGAGCACCTGGAGCCGGTGACCGACGTCGAGGCCTGCTGGCCCGAGGAGGTCGAGACCTTCCTCACCGACGTCGACGTCGCGGTCTCGCGCACCCGCCCCGAGTACGGCGGCGCCGAGCTGGTGCACGAGATCGAGCTGCTGTGGCTGGCCGTGGTCGCGGCCGCCCGGCGCACCGTCTACGTCGAGACGCAGTACTTCGCCAACCGCCGGGTCGCCGAGGCGATCGCCGAGCGGCTGCAGGAGCCCGACGGGCCGGAGTTCGTCGTCGTCCTGCCGCGGTCGGCCGACGGCTGGCTGGAGAGCAAGGCCATGGACACCGCCCGGGTGAAGCTGTTCGACCTGGTCACCCGCGCCGACCGGTACGACCGGTTCCGGCTGCTCGTGCCGGTCACCGAGGAGCGCCGGCCGATCTACGTGCACGCCAAGGTGACCTGCCTCGACGACCGGCTGCTGCGGATCGGCTCGGCCAACCTCAACAACCGCTCGATGGGCCTGGACACCGAGTGCGACCTGTCGATCGAGGCCCGCACCGGCGACCCGCGCCACGACGAGCTGGCCGCGGCGGTCCTGGGCATGCGCCACCGCCTGCTCGGGGAGCACCTCGGGGTCGCGCCGGAGGAGGTCGCGGCCGCGGTGGAGGAGCACGGCGGGTCGCTGGTCCGCGCCGTCGACGCGCTGATGCGGCCGGCCGGGCGCTCGCTGGTCGCCTTCGAGGCGCCGGAGCTCGACCCGGTGGAGCGGCTGCTCGCCGAGACCGAGCTGCTCGACGCCGAGCACACCCCGAACCGCTGGCGCCGGGTGAAGCGGGCCTTCGCCGGCCGCCGGCGCCGCCAGCGCGGCTGAGCGCGGGCGGGTCAGAAGCCGAACAGCAGGCCCAGGCCCGCGACGGTGAACAGCACCATCACCAGCACCAGCGGCAGCTGGTCCGACGCCGGGGCCCGCGGCGCCACGCGCAGCGCCTTCTCGTGGGCCAGCAGCACGCCGACGACGTGGCCCAGCACCACCGCGCCGACCTGCACCCAGGCGATGACGTCGGGGCTCACCGCGCGCAGGTCCACCACGTCGGCCGCCGTGCCGAACAGGTCGGCGCCGGTTCCGAACGGGTCGCTGGCGAGGATCCACGTCGTCTGCCCGTCGAGGGCGAGCAGCGAGAAGTAGTGCGCCACGGTGTAGCCGACCGCGATCGGCACCACCGACGCCGCGTACAGCCGGGGCTGCGGGCCCAGCGGGAGGCGGCCGAGGCGGCCCGAGAGCCGGGTGCCCAGCAGGTACAGGACCGCGACCAGCGCGGTGCACGCGACCAGTCCGACGGTGCCCGAGGCGGTGTCGCCGGCCGCCCCCGGGCCGGTCTGCCACCACGCGGTGCGGGAGAGCCCGTCGAAGCCGGTGGAGCCGAGCAGCACCACCACGACGGCGGCCAGTCCCGGGGAGTCCGGGCCGGCCATCGCGTTGGTCAGCGGCGAGCGGACGACGACCACGCCGTCGTCGCGCCGGCCGACGACCGACAGCCGGCCGAGGACGGCCGAGTACACCTCGAAGCCGTCGCCGCGGGCGAACCACCCCTCACCGAACCAGGCCGCCGCGGCCAGGTGCACGACCGCGTGGGCGGCGAGGAAGACCGCGACCGCGACCGGCTCCGACCGGCCCGGGTACACCAGCTCCAGCCAGACGAAGGCCAGCAGCGAGCCGGCCGCCGGCCACAGCCCCAGCGCCGGCAGCCGGTCGGCGCCGCGCGGCGGTCCCGTGAGCACCCGCAGGCCGCGGGCGAGCAGCCGCAGCGGGTTGAGCACCCGCCACACCGGCCCGAGCAGCAGGCTCACCGGCACCAGCCCCACCCAGAAGGTCACGTAGAGGACCCAGGGCGCGAGGTTGTCCGCCGTGTCGTCGGGGCCGGCCAGCGCCACCGCCAGGACGAGCACGGCGACGGCGAGCGCGACC
This sequence comes from Geodermatophilus sp. SYSU D00867, assembly GCF_054050315.1. NCBI lineage: Bacteria > Bacillati > Actinomycetota > Actinomycetes > Geodermatophilales > Geodermatophilaceae > Geodermatophilus > Geodermatophilus sp. SYSU D00867. The sequence goes on from NZ_JBJGZC010000011.1 coordinate 24,377, forward strand.
GCCTGCAGGCCCCGGCGCAGCGGAGCGCTGTCCGCGGCGCGCTGCACCCAGGCCGGCAGCGGGTGCCCGGAGGCGGCGTCGCCGAGCCTCGGCCGGCGCCAGAACAGCAGCAGGACGGTGAAGCTGACCAGGATCGCCGCGCCCGCGCCGTAGAGCGCCAGGCCGAGGGGGAGCGGCAGGTCGGTGCGCGACCCGACGCCGTGCGCGAGGACGGTCACCCGACCTGCAGCGACAGCAGCACCGTGCCCGTCCCGTGCAGCTCCACCTCGAACACCCCGGGGATGTCCGCGGTGAACCGCACCGTCGCGGGCGTGCCCGGGGCGAGCGCGGCCTCCAGGTCGTAGCCGTGCACGTGCACCTCGTCGGCGGCGTCACCGGTCACGGTGAGGGTCACCTGCTCCCCGAGGGGGACGGGGACGCGGCCGGTGTCGCCGGTGGCCCGCCCGCCGGCGACCTGCACCGCGAGCGCGCGGCCGGCCGGGGTGGGTGCGGCCGAGGACGGGGCCGGGGGCGGGGCCGAGGACGGAGCCGCCGTCGCCGACGGCGCGCCCGCGTCGGACGGTGCGGTCCCGGCACAGCCGCTCAGGGCCACGACCGCGAGAGCGGCCAGGGCCAGGCGGCGGGTCACCGGCCGGCCCCGCTCGGCGCCGGGGCCGTGCTGCCCACCGGCCGGTCGGGGGACCGCTCGCCGGCGCTGCCGCGGCGCGAGCAGCGGGCCACGCCCCAGGAGATGGCCGCGACGATCGCGATCGTGCAGGCCAGGACCACGAGGTTGGCCACGGTCCACAGCCCGCCGCCGGCGTCCTTCAGCTCCCGCTGCAGCAGGTCGACCTCCGGGACCGCCGCGCGGGTGACCCCGTCGGTGGCGGCGATCTCGCCGGCCGGGATGGCCGGGTCCTCGGGCAGGTAGACCGGCACCGCGGTGAGCACGCGGCCGTCGTGGATGCGCAGCATCGTCTTCCAGTCGTCGTGCACCGGCACCGGCTCGGTGGTCCGGTACTCACCCGGCCCGGTGCGCTCGAGGTCGGTGACGACCAGCCCCTGGCCCTGCCACGCGGTGATCTGCACCCACGCCGGGTCGTCGAGGGCGTCGGCGGGGTCCAGCCGCACGGTGACGTGCGCCGTCCGCGGGTCGGTGGTGACGTCCTCGATCGCGAGGGTGGCCTCGAGGTCGCCGGGCACGGTCGCGACCAGCCCGTTGGCCACGCCGCCGGCGAGGGCCAGCAGGCCCAGGACGAGCACGCCGCGCGCCACGGCGGGGCGCGGCAGCCGGCGGCGCAGGCCGAGCGCGAGCAGCGCGCCGATCAGCCCGCCCGCGACGCCCCCGACGACGGCCATGAGGGTGCCCTCGACCAGGACGTCGCCGTTCCACTCGAGCACCTGGGTGACCCGGGTCCACAGGCCCTCGACCGCCGTGCCGACGGTCCCGACCAGCACGCCGGCGACGGCGCCGAAGGCCAGCGGGCGGCGGGCGAGCGGCCAGGCCAGCGCGAGCAGTTCCACCAGCAGCGCGGAGCCGAGGTAGAGCGGGAACTGCGGCGTGATCTCGCCGAGGACCGGGCCGACGACGACGGCGATCGTGCCGCGGACGACGAGGAAGAACCCGGCGGCGGCCAGCGCCCCGCCCCGGCCCATCCAGAGCCGGGCGGCGACCAGCGCGGCCCCCGCGGCGCCGGCGATCATGAACGGCTCGAGCACCAGGCGGAACTGCGGGACGTCGAAGTCGAACTCGCCCTGGAACACCGACAGGCCCAGCAGCAGGCCGCCCATGGCCGAGGCCCGGCGGAGGAACCGGGCGCGGTCGCCCCCCTCGCGGCCGCCGTGCACCCGGCCACCGTGCACCCGGTCGCCGTGCACCCGGCCGCCGTGGCCCTCCGTCTCCAGCACCAGCAGCCCGACGATCGACAGGCCGGCGCCGCCGATGAGCATGAGGTGGGTGGGGCCCCACAGCGTGACGTCCTGGCCGAACAGGCGGTGCCAGACGTCGTCGAGGGGGAAGCCGAGCAGGGCGTAGAAGCCCGCGGCGGTGAGCAGCACGCCGCCGACCGGGACGTCCCAGCCGCGGACGAACCGGACGGCGGCCGGGCCGGGGCGCTCGTCCAGCGGCATGGAGCAGGCCAGCACGCCACCGGCGAAGACCCCGAACAGGCCGAACAGGATGAGGTAGTGCGCGGGGTTGGCCAGCGGGCCCTCGTCGCGGCCGACGCCGACGTGCAGCGCGATGTCCCACATCATCCCGAGCAGCGCGACCAGCAGCGACGCCGTCGTCAGCACGGTCGGGAGGGCGACCCAGCCGGGGACGTGGGTGGCCCGGCCGAGGGCGCTCCCGGCGCGGGCGAGCACCGTCGTCCGGCGGGTGCGGTGGGCCCACACCAGGCCGAGCAGGACGGCGGTGAGGGCGAACCCGATGGCGGAGGCGAGCACGACCTCGCCGACGGCGGCACCGCCGGCGGGACGGTCCTCCACGGCGAGCAGCACTGGTCCCAGGGACGTCACGCCGCTATAGAACACTGATCGACGTCACATGGCAAAGTGGCACATCGCCTCCACCGTTACGATCGGGTCCTGATGGAGGCTGAGGAGCGGGCTGCCGAGCACGACGGCGAGCGGGAGATGACGGTCGACGAGCTCGCCGCGCGGGTGGGCATCACCGTGCGCAACGTGCGGGCGTACGCGGCCCGCGGGCTGCTGCCCCCGCCCCGGCTGGTGGGGCGCACCGGCTACTACGGCTCCGAGCACGTCGCCCGGCTGCTGCTGGTGCGCGAGATGCTCGCCGAGGGCTACTCCCTCGCCGTCATCGAGCGGACGCTGGCCACCGCCCCCGCCGTCGGCGGCTCGGCCACCCTCGCGCTGCACCGCGCGCTGCTCGCGCCCTGGCTGCCGCCGGAGCCGGAGGAGACCACCGCCGAGGAGCTCGCCGCCCGGGCGGGCGTGCCGGTGGACCCGGCCACCGTCGACGAGATGGTCCGGCTCGGCCTGGTCGAGCGGCTCGACGACGGCCGGCTGCGGGTCACCGACCCGCCGCTGCTGACCGCGGGCCTGCAGGTCGTCCGGCTCGGCGTGCCGCCGTCGGCGCTCATCGCCGCCCAGGCCCGGGTCATCGAGCTGGTGCGGGAGATCGCGGCCACCTACGTCGGCATGTACGTCGACACCGGGTGGCGCGCGCTGTTCGCGGAGGGCTCGCCGCCGGACCAGCTCGACCGGGTGCGGGCCGTGGTGGACCGGCTGCAGCCGGCCGCCGCGCAGGCGCTGCTGGCGAGCTTCCGCACCGAGATGGCCGCCGCGGTCGGCGCCGCGGTCGAGGCCGAGCTCGGCGCGCTCGCCGAGGAGTGAGCCGGGTCGCCTACCCGTCGCGGCCGGCCGACGGCTCGTCGATGCGCTCGTGGGAGCCGTCGAGCCCGTCGCGCTCGCGGGCGGCCAGCCGCCGGTCGCGCACCACCGCGGCGACGACGACCGCGACCAGGACCGCCGCCGGCACGGAGAACCCGGCGGTGGCGATCAGGCTCAGCCCGTCGGTCGCCAGGACGCTCGTGCCGGACACGTCCTCCATGTGACACCGATCGGTGTCACGGTGTCAAACCGGCGCACCCTGTCGGCACCCGGCGGTAGGACACCGCCATGAGCCCGCGCCGCCCGCTCGACCTGCTGGCCGCCCCCTCCAGCGCCGCGGCGCACTGGCCCGGGCAGGAGCGCGCCTGGGCGGCCCTCACCGCGGCGGGCCTGACCGGAGAGCTCGGACGGGCCCGGGAGGTCGCCGTCCGGGAGCTGTTCCCGCCGGTCCGGTGGGCCGCCGGCCCGGCCCCGGCGGGGCGGGTGCGCGACGCCGCCCGCGTCGTCGCCGGCCTGGCCGCGGTGCGGGACGCGGTCGCCACGACGCTGGACGCCGGCCGGACGCCGGTCGTGGTCGGCGGCGAGTGCACGACGACGGTGGGGCTGGTCGCCGGTGCCCGCGCCACCGGCCGGTCCCCGGGGCTGGTGTACCTCGACGGCGGGGTCGACCTGCGCACGCCGGCCGACAACCCGACCGGCGTCGCGGACTCGATGGCGCTGGCCCACGTGCTGGCGCTGCCCGGGTGCGATCCCGACCTGCTCGCGGTCGGCCCGGTCCGGCCGCTGCTGGCGGTGGACGACGTCGTGGCGGTGGGGGCCCGGGACGCCGAGCCGGACGCGACGACGGCGCGCCGGATCGGCCTCGCCGCCGTCCCGGCCGACGAGGTGGCGGCCGACCCCGACGGCGCCGCCGCGGGGGCCGCCGCGGCGGTGGACGGGCCCGACGGCTTCCTCGTGCACCTCGACGTCGACGTCGTCGAGTTCCTCGACCTGCCGCTGGCCGACGTGCCGGACCACGGGCGGGGGCTGCCGCTCGAGGTCGTCGCCGCGGTGCTGCGCCGGCTGTGCGCCGAGGACGGCTTCCGCGGCCTGTGCCTCACGGAGGTCAACCCCGACCACGCGCCGGACCCGGGGGAGGTCGCCCGGCTGGTGGCGGTCCTCACCGCCGCGCTGGCCTGAGCCACGGTTCCGCGCGGGCGCCGCGGGGGAGGAGCAGGGCATGAGCGGTTCTGCGACCTTCGACTTCACCGGCTCCGTCGTCCTCGTCACCGGCGGCGGGACCGGCATCGGCCTGGCGATCACCCGGGCCTTCCTCGACGCCGGCGCCACCGTCGCGATCACCGGCCGCCGGCGGGACCGGCTCGAGTCCGCCCTCGAGGGCGTGCCCGCCGAGCGCGGCGCGGCGCTGCCCGCGGACGTCTCCGACCCGGCCCAGGTGCGGCGGCTGGTCGCCGACGTCGTCGACCGGTTCGGCCGGCTCGACGTCGTGGTCAGCAACGCGGCCGGCTACGAGAGCGGGGAGGTCACCGACCTCGCCGACGAGGCGTGGGAGCAGATGCGCGCCACCAACGTCGACGCGTTCTTCCACCTCGCCAAGGCCGCGCTGCCGCGGCTGGCGGAGTCCGGCGGCAACCTGGTCGCCGTCTCCTCGGTGTCGGGGCTGCGCGGTGACTGGGGGCAGGCCGGCTACAACGCCACCAAGGCGGCGCTGACCAACTTCGTGCGGTCGCTGGCGCTCGACTGGGGCCCGCGCGGCGTGCGGCTCAACGCCGTCGCCCCCGCGTTCACGTTCACCGAGCTCAACGCCGACGCCCCCCGCGACGACGAGTCGCTCGCGCCCTTCCGCAACCGCATCGCCCTGGGACGGCCCGGGGAGCCGGAGGACATCGCGCCGTCGGTGCTGTTCCTCGCCTCCGAGGGTGCGCGGTACGTCACCGGCGCGGTGCTGGCCGTCGACGGCGGCACCAGCGCCTCCACCGGCCAGGCCCACGTCTGAGAGGGCGCACGGGTGACCGCCCGCGCCGCCTCCGACCGGCTGGCGTTCGTCGCCGGCGTCGTCGCGGGGGCGCCGGGGGAGCGGGTGCTCGAGGTCGGCTGCGGCGCCGGCGTGCTGGTCACGGAGCTCGCGGCCGCGGTCGGCGACGGGCGGGTGGTCGCGGTGGACCGGTCGGCGCGGATGGCCGCCGCGGCCGCCCGCCGCAACCGGGAGGCGGTCGACGCCGGCCGGGTGCGGGTCCTCGCCGCGCCGCTGCTCGACGCCGACCTGGCCGGCGAGCGCTTCGACGCCGTCGTCGCCGTCGACGTCCGGGCGTTCTGGACGCCCCCGGCGCCGGAGTGGGACGTCGTCGCGCGGGTGCTCGACCCCGGCGGCCGCGTGGTCCTCGGGTTCTCGGTCATGCGCCCGGACGACCGGGACCGGGTGCGGGCGGCCGTGGCGCGGGTGGCGGGGGAGCGCGGGTTCGCGGTGACCGCGGCCGCGGAGGCGGCCACCGCGCCGTTCCCGACCGCCGCGGTCGAGGTGCGCCGTCCCGGGTAGGGGAGGGGCCACCCACCGACGGAGGACCCTGCGATGACCGACGAGCTGCCCGGCGACCTCTACGGCTACGAGACGCTGCTGGACGACGACGAGCGCAAGGAGCTGGCGGGCATCCGGCGCTTCCTGGCCGAGGAGGTCCGGCCCCGGGTCAACGACGCCTGGGCCGCGGCGGAGTTCCCGATGGACCTGGTGCCGCGCTTCGCCGAGGAGGGCATGGTCGGGCGCAGCTACGACCTGGAGCACCGGCCGCGCGCCTCCCGGCTGTTCACCGGGTTCATCGCGCTGGAGGCCGCGCGGGTCGACCCGTCGATGGCCACGTTCCTCGGCGTGCACAACGGCCTGTCGATGGGCTCGATCGTGCTGCTGGGCTCCGACGAGCAGCGCGCCCGGTGGGTGCCGGACATGGTCGCGCTGGACAAGGTCGGCGCGTTCGCGCTCACCGAGCCGCACGGCGGCTCCGACGTCGCCCGCGGCCTGGAGACCACCGCCCGCCGCGACGGCGACGAGTGGGTCATCGACGGCGCCAAGCGGTGGATCGGCAACGGCACCATCGCCGACGTCGTCGTGGTGTTCGCCCGCGACGTCGCCGACGACGCGGTCAAGACCTTCGTCGTCGAGAAGGGCACGCCCGGGTTCACGCCCACGAAGATGGAGGGCAAGTACGCCCTGCGCACCGTGCAGAACGCCGACATCGTCTTCGACGGCTGCCGCGTGCCGGCGGGGAACAAGCTCGAGCACGGCAACTCCTTCACGGACGTCAACCGGGTGCTCAAGCTGACCCGCGGCGGCGTCGCGTGGTCCGCGGTCGGCTGCCAGATGGGCGCCTTCGAGGCGGCGGTCGCCTACGCGAAGGAGCGCGAGCAGTTCGGCCGCCCGATCGGCGGCTTCCAGCTGATCCAGGACCTGCTCGCCCGGATGGCCGGCAACGTGACCGCGAGCCTCGGCATGGCGGTGCGGGTGTCGCAGCTGCAGGAGGAGGGCGTCTTCCGGGACGAGCAGGCCGCGCTGGCCAAGGCGTTCGTCACCGGCCGCGCCCGCGAGACGGTGGCGCTGGCCCGCGAGCTGTTCGGCGGCAACGGGATCCTGCTGGAGAACGACGTCGTGCGGTACTTCGCCGACGCCGAGGCCCTCTACTCCTACGAGGGCACGCGGGAGATCAACAGCCTGATCGTCGGGCGGGCGCTGACCGGGATGAGCGCCTTCGTCTGAGGAGGGCCCCTCGCGAGGGGGAGGCCGCCCCGCGCCCGGCTGCACGCCGCGGCGCGGGGCGCCGATGCCCTCCAGCAGACGGGCGGGACCGCCGCCCGCGGGCCGGGGAGGTGCGGTGGGCCGGCAGTCGGTGCTCGTCGTGGAGGACACCGAGGAGATCCGCGAGCTGGTGGCCACGGTGCTGGAGCGGGCCGGGCTCGACGTCCGCGCCGTCGGCTCGGGCGCGGAGTGCCTGGCCGAGGTGCGCCGGTCGGCGCCCGACCTCGTCGTCCTCGACCTCGGGCTGCCCGACGGCGACGGCACCGAGGTGTGCCGGCAGCTGCGCGCCGAGAGCGGCTGCTACGTCCTCATGCTCACCGCCCGCGCCGAGGAGGTCGACCTGCTCGTCGGCCTCGCCGTCGGCGCCGACGGGTACATGGCCAAGCCGTTCTCCCCGCGGGAGCTGGTCGCGCGGGTGCAGGCGATGCTGCGCCGCCCGCGCACGGTCGTCGCCGTGCCGGAGCCCGACGACGCCGTCGTCCGGCTGGCCGACCTCGAGGTCGACGAGGACACCCGCGAGGTGCGCGTCGACGGCGTCGTGGTCGACCTGACCCGCACCGAGTTCGACCTGCTCGCCGCGCTCGCGTCGCGGCCGGGCCGGGTGCTGCAGCGCGAGACGCTGCTGCGCGAGGTGTGGCGCACCGACTGGGCCGGCAGCCTGCGCCTGGTGGAGGCGCACATGTCCAACCTGCGCCGCAAGCTGACCGCCGCGGGGCTGCGGGCGGCGCAGATCCGCACCGTCCGCGGGGTGGGCTACCGGCTGGTGGCCTGACCCCGCCGGGGCTCGGGGACCCGGCTGCCGGCGCAACAGGTGGCCCGGGCGCGCAGCCGCCGCACCAGGACCGGGTCGGCCGCGGGGGACTGCGGGGCGGCGGGCGCCGTGGCGGAGCCGGCGAGGAAGGCCAGCAGCCGGGCCGGCAGCTCGCCGCCCGGGCCCGGGGTCGTCCGCACCGTGTCACCGTCCTGCGTGCTCACGACGGGGAGCCTGCCACCGGCCGCGCAGCCGGTCCGCGGGACCCCCGCGCGATCCGCGCGCGACCGGTGTGCTCAGCGCGGCAGCACCAGGGTCGCGGTGGTGCCGCGGCCCTCGGCGCCGGCGAGCTCCAGCCGCCCGCCGTGCGCCGCCGCGATGGCGTGCGTGATCGACAGGCCGAGCCCCACGCCCGGCACGCCGGCCCGCACGGCGGTGGTGGCGCGGGTGAAGCGGGTGCCCAGGCCCGCCCGCTCCGCGCCGGGGATGCCGACGCCCGTGTCGCGGACCTCGATGCGCACCTCGCCGTCGTCGGCGGTGCCGAGGCCCAGCTCGACCCGCCCGCCGCGGGGCGTGAACTTCACGGCGTTGGACAGCAGGTTGTCGACCGCCTGGCCCAGCCGCAGCGCGTCGCCGGGCACGACCGGCCCCGCCGAGGGCGCGGTCACCGCCAGCGCCACCCCGGCGGCGTCCGCGGTGACCCGTGCCGACTCCCCGGCGGCGCGCACGAGCGCGGCCAGGTCGACCTCGCCCGGCGTCAGCGCGAACCGGCCGGCCTCCACCTGCGCGGTGAACAGCAGGTCGCCGACGAGCCGCTCGAGGCGGGAGGCGTTGCGCTGGACGGTGGTCAGGTACCGGCGGTGGCCGGCGCCCAGCGCCGGGTCGTCGAGCACCAGCTCCAGGTAGCCGAGCACCGACGACAGCGGGGTGCGCAGCTCGTGGCTGACCAGGGCGACGAACTGGTCCTTGAGCCGCTCGGCCGCGCGCGCCTCGGTCGTGTCGGTGCCGACGAAGGTCCAGCCGGCGGGGCCGCCGTCGTCGTCGGCGCGGGGGGTGACCGCCACCGAGACGGTGCGCCGGGTGCCGTCGGCGGCCACGTACGTCCAGTCCCGGACGTCGCTGCCGCGCGCGGAGGCGACGGACACCAGCGCGTCCAGGCCGCGGCCGGCCAGCTCGGCGGGGTCGTGGAAGTCGGTGATCCGGCGACGGCGGACGACGTCGGCGCGGGGGAGCCCGAGCAGCCGCTCGGCGCCGGGGTTCCACACGCGGACGACGCCGTCGCGGTCGGTGCCGACGACGGACTGCTCGGTGATCGCGTCGACGACGCTGGTCATCGTGGCGGCGCGGGCGCGCAGCACGCGGGCGGCGACGGCGAGGTCCTCGCCGCGGGCGTCGACCAGCGCGGTGAGCGTGGCCCGCTCGGCCTGCAGCGCGGCGACCTGCGCGCGCAGCTCCGCGACCTCGGCGTCCGTCACACCGGCAGCGTCGGCCGCGGCCGGGCGCGGCTGCAGCGGGGGCCGGACCGGGTCACCCGGCGAGGGGAGACGCGGCAGCGCCCCGCCGGGACGGACCCGGCGGGGCGCTGCGCTGGTGAGGTGCGGGAACGGCCCCTCTGCGGGGTCCCGCCGCGAGCGTGCGAGCGGTGGGGCAGAGGGGTCCTTCCTCAGCTGCTGCTGGAGGCCTGGCTCTGCACGGACTCGCGGGACTGCTGGGCCTGGCCCTGCACGTCCTGCGCGGCCGACTGGCCCTCCTGCTTGACGGTCTGCGCCGCGTCCTGCGCGGTCGACCGGACCTCCTCGACGGCCTGCTGGGCGGCCGGCTTGAGCTGCTCGCCGACCTCCTGCGCCGCCTGCTTGGCCGGGGCGAGCAGCTCGTCCTTGTGCTCGCGGACCGCGCTCTCGGCCTGCTCGGCCAGCTGCCGCTCCTTCTCGGTGGCGGGCAGCAGGCTGGACACCAGCCAGCCGACGCCGAAGGCGATCAGCCCGGCCGCGAGGGGGTTGCCCTGCGTCTGGCGGATCACCGCGTCGGGGGCCTGCTGGACGGCGTGCGCCGCCTGGGAGGCGGCGTCCTGCACGGTGCCGGCCGCGGAGGACGCCGCGCCCTGCACGGTGCCGGCGGCGTTGGACGCCGCGCCCTGCACCGAGCCCACGGCGTGCTGCGCCATGCCGCGGGCGTCCTGAGCGGTGCCGCGCGCCGAGGACCGGGTGTCGTGGGCCGAGCCCATGACCTTGTCCTTGACGTTGGCGAAGCGGCCCTTCGCCGAGGCCATGCGCCGGTCGATGACGCGGGCGGGGTTGACCTTCTCGTTGAGGGCGTCGACGTCGTAGCTCAGCTCGCGACGCGTCTCCTCGATCTGCCGCCGGATGACGTCCGGGTCACTGCTGCTGGTCATGTCTGCTCCAGGGGGTGTGGTGGCCTGACCGGTCGGGTCGCGGGCCGAGGGTCAGTGGGGCTTGAGGGCGCCGGGGACCTGCTGGAGGGTGTCCACGGTCCGTTCGGGCTTCGGGTTCACCTGCCGGAACTTCTTGCGTCCCATGGCGTAGGCGACGGCCCCGATGACGCCCCAGATGACCGCCACGATCAGTGCGGCCAGGCCGGCGTCCATCACGTTCTCCAGCGCCCACCACAGGGCGAAGGAGAGGAACAGCACCGTCATGTAGCCGGCGAAGCCCGCGGCGCCGAACATGCCCGCGCCCTGGCCGGCCTTCTTGGCCTCGACCTTGAGCTCGGCCTTGGCCAGCTCGAGCTCCTGGCGCATGAGCACCGAGAGGTCCGTGGTGACCTCGCTGATGAGCTCGCCGACGGAGGTGCCGCCGACGTCGGGGCGGCCGGCCTCGGTCATCGGGGTGCCGCGCTCACCGGCGTGCGCCCCGTAGGACTGGGTCGGGTACTCCTGCTGGCCCGCGTAGTCCTGCTGGCCGGCGTAGCCCTGCTCGTAGCCGGGGGTCACGGCGTAGTTCGCCTGCGGCGGCTCCGGGGGGTAGCCCTCCTGGCCGCCCACCGGCGTGGCGCCGGAGTAGGGGGAGCTCATGGTCAGACCCCCTGGCCCGGGCGGCGGGTCGGGTCGTCCCACCCGGCGGGCGCCGACGGGGGCACCACGCTGCCGGCCGGCGGGACCGTGCCGTACGGCGGGGGCGGCACCGGGGTGCCGGGGGTGGCGGCGTGCTCGCCGTAGGAGCCCGTCGTCGTCTCGTAGCCGCCGGTCGTCCCGTAGCCGGTGGTCGACTCGTAGCCCGAGTAGGTCGGGGCCGGGTCGACGTAGGTGCCGGTGGTGGAGGACGACGGCGTCGAGGCGAACTGCTGCGAGCCGGACGAGGAGCCGTTGCTGTGCGCGGCCTTGACGCCGCTGGTCAGCCGCCCGGCGAGGACGCCGGCGACGGCGGCGCCGAGCAGGAAGGTGCCGGGCCGACGGCGGGCGAAGGAGCGGACCTCCTCGAGCAGGTCGGCCGGCTCGCGGTTCTGCAGCATGTCCGCGAACTCCTGGACCTTGCCGGCGCCCTGCTGGATCAGGTCGCGGGCGGGGCCGGGGGCCGGGGCGTTGCCGTCGACCATGCCGCGCAGCTGCTCGGCCAGGCTCGACAGGCTCTGGCCGGCCTTCTGCTGCTGCGACACGACCTGCTGGCGGGCCTGGGTGCGGCCCTGCTCGACCAGGCTCTGCGCCTGCTGCTTGGTCTCGGCGACGACGTTCCTGGCCTGGTCCGCGGCGGTCGAGGCGACCTGCGAGCCGGCCTCCTTCGCGGTCTGGCCGACGTTGCGGGCCTCGTCCTTGGCGACGTCGGTGGTCGACGGCGAGCCCGAGCTGGTGGTCGAGGTCGTACTCGTCTCCCCGTAGCCGGTGGCGCCCGAGGAGGGCGGCGGCGGGAGGGGGGCGTCGATGGAGTGGGTCATCGTTCCTCCTGAGTGGATCTCGGTCGAGGCTGGCGCTACCCAGAAATGGATCACTCACACACGTCCCGGCGCCGGCCGTCGCCGGGACGGATGCGGGTGGAGCAGGGCCGGCGATGCGTGGCGCCGGCCCGGTGAGCCGTGGGGAAGACGCGGTCGGGGAGCCGGCCGGCCCGGGCGTCCGTGCCCGGCGGCGTCGCCGTTCCCGCAGGCCACGGGCTACCCGGACGCACGGGTCCGAAACGGCGGCCGGGCTCTCGGGCGGCGCAGGTAAGGTGAGCCTTCCCTGATCCGAGGAGAGCTCATGGCCGACCAGTCCCCGCGCCGCAGGCGGACGCCCCGCACCGGCACCGTCGTGCGCACCAGCCGCGTGACGCCGCACGTCGTCCGCGTCGTCCTCGGCGGGGAGGGGCTGTCCGGCTTCGCGCCCGAGCACACCGACTCCTACGTCAAGCTGCTCTTCCCGCCGGCCGGTGCGCCCTACGCCGCCCCGTTCGACCTCGACGACGTGCAGGCCCGCCTGCCGCGCGAGCAGTGGCCCGCCACGCGCACCTACACGGTCCGCTCCTGGGACGCCGCGGCCGGGGAGCTGACCGTCGACTTCGTCGTCCACGGCGACCAGGGCGTGGCCGGCCCCTGGGCCCTGGCCGCCCGGCCCGGCGACACGCTGCAGCTGTTCGGCCCCGGCGGCGCCTACAGCCCGGCCGCCGACGCCGCCTGGCACCTCATGGCCGGTGACGAGACCGCGCTGCCGGCGATCGCCGCCGCGCTGGAGGCCCTGCCCGCCGGGGCGCGGGCGGAGGTCTTCGTCGAGGTGGCCGGGCCCGAGGAGGAGCAGGACCTCGCCACCGGCCCGGGTGTGCGGGTGACCTGGGTGCACCGCGGCGCGGCCCCCGGGGTGGCGCTGGTCGCGGCCGTCGTCGCGGCGGACCTCCCCGACGGCGACGTGCACGTGTTCGTGCACGGCGAGGCCGGCGCCGTCCGCGAGCTGCGCCGGTTCGTGCGCACCGGGCTCGGCGCCCCGCGCGAGCGGCTGTCGGTCTCCGGCTACTGGCGGGTCGGGAGCACCGAGGACCGCTGGCAGGCGGAGAAGCGCGAGTGGAACGCCGCCGTCGAGGCGGAGGAGCAGGGGCTCGGCGTCGCCTAGCGCCCCTCAGGGCGTCCAGGGGAAGCGCGGGGTGCGCCGCTCGGTGAAGGCGGCCACGCCCTCGGCGAGCTCGCCGGCGGCGATGGTCTCCCGGTACCAGCGGCGGGCCACCTCCTCGCCGTCGCCGCCCGCGGCCAGCGCGGCGGTGACCTCCTTGGCCGCGTGCTGGGTCAGCGCCGAGCGGCCGGCCAGCACCCCGGCGAACCGGCGCACCTCGCCGGCCAGGTCGCCGGCCGGCAGCAGCCGGTCGACCAGGCCGGTGCGCAGCGCGGTCTCGGCGTCGACCAGCTCCCCGGAGTACAGGAGGTAGCGGGTCGTCGCCGGGCCCACGAGCTGCATCAGCTGGCGGGTCGACGTCGGCGTGTACACGATGCCGACCTTGGCCGGGGTGACCCCGAAGACGCCGGTCGGGTCGGTGAACCGCAGGTCGCAGCAGGTGGCCAGCTCGACGCCGCCGCCGATGCAGTGGCCGCGGATCATCGCGATCGTCGGCCGCGGGAAGTCCCGCAGCGCCGCCTGCGCGGCGAGGTTGTCGCGGCGCAGGTGCGCCATGGGGTCGTCGGTGTCGGGTCCGCCGAGCAGGTCGGAGATGTCGGCGCCGGCGCAGAAGGTGGTCCCGGCGCCGGTGAGCACGAGCACCCGCACGGAGGGGTCCTCGGCCAGCCCGGCCAGCACGCGGGGGAGCGCTGCCCACATGCCGGCGGTGAGCGCGTTGCGCTTGTCCGCGCGGTCGATGGTCAGCACGGCGACGGCGCCGTCGCGGCCGACGCGCAGGTGGTCGGCGGGGTCGTTCGAGGTCACGCGCTCAGCCCAGGTCGTCCGTCGAGAAGGTGTCGCACTGCCGCGGGTCGCCGGTCTCGTACCCGGTCAGGAACCAGCGCCGGCGCTGCTCGGAGGAGCCGTGGGTGAAGGTGTCCTGGTCCACGGTGCCACCGCCGAGGTTCTCCTGGATGAAGTCGTCGCCGATGCGGCCGGCGGTGTCCAGTGCCCGGTCGACGTCGTCCTGGGTGATCTCGGCGATCAGGGGTGCGCCGGACTCGTCGGGGACCGTCTCGGCGTGGTTGGCCCACACGCCGGCGTAGCAGTCGGCCTGCAGCTCCAGCCGCACGGTGCCGCTGGCCGGGCCGGTCTCGCCCGGGGTCACCTGCCGGTTGGCGCCGAGCAGGTTCTGCACGTGGTGGCCGTACTCGTGGGCGAGCACGTAGGCGTTGGGGAAGGCCCCGCCCTCGGCGCCGAACTGGCTGCGCAGCGTGTCGAAGAAGGTCAGGTCGATGTAGACCAGCTGGTCGGCCGGGCAGTAGAACGGCCCGGAGCCGCTGGTGGCGCCGCCGCACTGCGTCTGCACCTGACCGGAGAAGAACACGGTGTCGGTGGGGACGTAGTCCGCGCCGAGCGCCTGCGACCAGTAGTCCTGGATCGAGTCGACGTCGGCGACGACGGCGCACTCGACGGAGGTGTTGGCGTCGCCGCTGTCGTCGCAGGACTGCTCGAGGGCGCTGTTGTCGGCCGTCTCGCCCTCGCCCAGGCCGCCGGACAGCGCGCCCAGCCCGGCCCCGGCGGTGCCCCCGCCGCCGCCGAGGACCTGGAACAGCACGACGACCAGGAGCCCGACGAGGCCGATCCCGCCGCCGCCGACCGCGAGCCCCCGGCCCCCGCCCAGGCCCCCGCCGCGCCCGCGCCGGTCCTGGATCGACGACGTGTCGAGGTCGCCGCCCTCCCTGTACCTCATCCGCTGCTGTCCTCCCGGTGCCTGGCCGTCGTCCGACCGTGCCACCGGCCCCCGCGCTCCGCGACCGGAGCGTCAGCCGCGGAGGGGAGGGGTGGGTCAGGCGCGCTCGGCGGGCTCCGCGCCGGTGCGCGGGGCGGCGTCGCGGTCCTCGCGCAGGAACAGGTACCAGTACGACGTCCCGACGAAGACGACCGCGCCGACGAGGTTGCCCGCACCGGCCAGCAGCCAGTTGGTCAGGGTGTCGCCCCAGTTCGCGCCCTCGACGCCGGCGAACACCGCCGCCGGCAGGAAGAACATGTTGGCGACGACGTGGTCGAACCCCATCGCGACGAACGCCATGACCGGGAAGAACACCGCCAGGATCTTGCCCGCGACGCTCGAGGACGCCAGCGACATCCACACCGCCAGGCAGACCAGCCAATTGCACCCGACGCCCCGCAGGAAGGTCTCCCACGCGGTGTGGTGGGTCTTGCCGTCGGCGATCTCCGCGAGCCGGGTGAAGGTCAGCTGCGCGCTGCCGGTGCTGTCCGGGTCGCCGATCACGCCGGTGGAGACGGCGAGGAAGTAGGCGACGAACAGGGCGCCGAGCAGGTTGCCGAACAGCACCAGCGTCAGGTTCCGGAGGACCTCGCCGGCGGTGATCTTGCCGTTCATCGCGCCCAGCGGGACCAGCATCATGTTGCCGGTCGCGAGGTCGGAGCCCGCGATGAGCACCAGCACCAGGCCGAGGGTGAAGGCCGCGCCCATGAACAGCGTCGGCAGCGTGCCCCACGTCTCGGCGGACAGGCCCGAGGAGACGGTGATCGCCACGAGCGCGCCGAAGGAGATGTAGGCGCCGGCGAGGAAGGCGCTCACCAGCACCCGGTCCCAGCTGCGGTGCACCTTCTTGGCGCCGGTCGCGCTGGCGACCCTGGCGACCTCGGCGGGTTCCTTCGCGGTCATCGCGCCTCCCGGGACGGCGGGCTCGTCCCGGGACGCTAGTGGAACAGCTCCGTCCGCGCCGCCCGGGGACGCCGACGCCGCAGGTCGGGCCTAGGGTCGGGCCGACGATCTCACGGGGAGGAGCCCATGGCGTTCGGCAACCGGGTGCGCAGCGCCCTGACCACCACGGTGCTGGCCACCGCCGCCACCGGCTTCCTCGCCGGCTGCGGGTCCGACGACGAGCAGGAGCAGGTCGCCTACTGCACCAACGAGGACGGCGAAATCGTCGACGACGACTACTGCGACGACGACTACCGCGGGGGCGGCGGCCTGTTCTTCCTCTACCTGGGCGCCTTCCGTCCCGGCCTGCCGGTCGGCACGGTGCTGCCCGCCGGCGGCACCCGCGTCAACCCCACCGACACCGCGGCCCGCCAGCGCTACGGGCTGCCCGCCACCGGCAAGGTGTCCGCCGGCCAGCGGGTGACCGGCGGCATCGGCTCGGGCGTCGGCGGCGGGTCGGGCTCCTGAGTGCGGCGCGTCGAGGGCGGCGTCGTCCGGCCCGGCTGGGAGGCCGAGGTCGAGGCGCAGGGGCTGGTCTACAACCG
This sequence comes from Geodermatophilus sp. SYSU D00867, assembly GCF_054050315.1. Lineage (NCBI taxonomy): Bacteria > Bacillati > Actinomycetota > Actinomycetes > Geodermatophilales > Geodermatophilaceae > Geodermatophilus > Geodermatophilus sp. SYSU D00867. The sequence continues at coordinate 40,529 of NZ_JBJGZC010000011.1, forward strand.
GACGACGACGCCGGGCGGTGAGGTCCGCAGCTACTGGCGCGAGGGCCCGTTCTACGACTTCACCGCCGCGGAGGTCGAGCGGCTCGAGAGCGCCGTCGCGCAGCTGTTCGAGATGTGCGTCGCCGCCGGCGACCACGTCATCGAGCACGACCTGTTCGACCGGATGGGCATCCCGCTGATCGCCCGGTCCGGCATCCGCGCCTCGTGGGAGGCCGAGCCGCCGAGCGTGTACGGCCGCTTCGACCTGCGCTACGACGGCGAGGGCCCGCCGAAGCTGCTGGAGTTCAACGCCGACACCCCGACCGGCCTGGTCGAGGCGGCGGTGACCCAGTGGAACTGGCACCTGTTCACCGGGCAGGGCCGCGACCAGTGGAACGCGCTGCACGAGAGGCTGGTCGCCGCCTGGCAGCGCAACCTCACCCGCTGGGAGCGGCGCACCGGGGTGCGGCCGCGGGTGCACCTGGCGTGGACCAGCGCGGAGACCTCCGGCGAGGACCGGATGACCGTCGCGTACCTCATGGACACCGTCGTCCAGGCCGGCTACGAGGCGGTCGAGGTCCTGGTCGAGGACATCGCGCTGGACTCCGGCGACGGCCGCTTCTACGACCCCGCCGGCCGCCACCTCGACGTCGTCTTCAAGCTCTACCCCTGGGAGTGGCTGGTCGACGACGAGTTCGGCGCGGCCGTCCTCGCCGACGCCGCCCGGCCGGGCGGTACCACGTGGGTCGAGCCGGTCTACAAGATGCTGTGGAGCACCAAGGCGCTGCTGCCGGTGCTGTGGCAGCTGTTCGGCAGCGACCCGGTGCTCGGGCAGTACCTGCTGCCGGCCTACTTCGCCGACGAGATGCCCTCGTCGTGGCGGGACTACGTGCGCAAGCCGCTGTGGGGCCGCGAGGGCGCCAACGTGCAGGTCGTCCGCGGCGGGCAGGTGGTCACCGCGATGCCCGGCCGGTACGGCACCGAGGGGTTCGTCGTCCAGGAGTTCGCGCCGCTGCCGGACTTCGCCGGCGTCGACGGGCCGCACCACCCGGTGCTCGGCGCCTGGGTGGTCGACGGCGAGCCCGCGGGCCTGGGCATCCGCGAGAGCGACGGGCTGATCACCGACAACCTGAGCTTCTTCGTCCCGCACACCGTGGACGCCCGCTGACCGTCACGCCGGCCGGTGGGTGAGCAGCGTGACCCCGCCGGCGAAGGTGCGGGCGCCGGTCGCGGCGAGCCGGACGTCGGCGCCGTCGGGGAACAGCCGCCGGCCGCGGCCGAGGACGCGGGGGCGGACGAACAGCCGGTGCTCGTCGGGCAGCCCGGCGCCGATCAGCGCGTGGCACAGCGTGATGCTGCCGGTCACCCCGACCTCGCCGTCCCGGCCGGCCACCAGCCGGCGGACCTCCTCGACCGGGTCCCCGGACAGCACCGTGGTGTTCGCCCGGCCCGGGTCGGTGAGGGTGCGCGAGACGACGGCCTTCTCCACCGCGTCGAGGTGGGCGGTGATGCCGGTGGTGTCGCCGGCCTGGTGCGGCCGGTGCGACCGCATGTCCTCGAACGTGCGCCGGCCGAGCAGGAGCACCGACTCGCCGGCCATGTGCTCCCGGACGACGTCGAGCTGGTCCGAGGCGTCGACACCGTCGTCCTGCGGCGCGAACCAGTCGTCGACGGCCTCCACCACACCGTCGACGGTGACGTTCTGCGTGACCACCAGCCGTGCCGTCCCGGTCTCCTCCCGTCGGGTCTCCACGAGGGACGACCGGCCGGGCGGCCCGGACTCGTCGGACCTACGGTCGGGACATGCCGCTGGAGGGTGAGTACGAGCCGAGCACGCAGCAGTGGGTCCGCGACCAGGTCGAGCGCTACGAGGCGACCGGCGGGCGCGAGGCCAACACGCTGCGCGACACCGGCCTGCCGGTCGTCGTCTTCTCGACCCGCGGGGCGACGACCGGGAAGGTCCGCAAGCAGCCGCTCATGCGGGTGGAGAAGGACGGCGTCTACGCGATGGTCGGCTCCCAGGGCGGGGCGCCGAAGGACCCGGCCTGGGTGGCCAACCTGCGCAAGCACCCCGACCAGGTGACGGTGCAGGACGGCCCGGAGCCCTGGGACGGCGTCGCCCGCGAGATCACCGGCGAGGAGAGGGCCGAGTGGTGGGAGCGCGCGGTGGCCGCCTACCCGCCCTACGCCGACTACCAGCGGAAGACCGACCGCCAGATCCCCGTCTTCCTGGTCGAGCGGAAGGGCTGACCCGCCCGCTCGACTGAGGGAAGGCTGCCCTAAGTTCACTCCCGGCGCCGGGTGGTCCGGCGCCGGGAGGAGGGCGACGGTGCTCCTGGTGAGGACGGGCCGGCGGATCGCCGGGACGACGGCGGGCGGGCTGCTGGCGGCGGCGCTGCTGACCGGGTGCGGGGACACCGACCCCGTGGCCGAGGCGGCGCCCGCAGAGGAGACGCGCACGGTCGAGCACGCGATGGGGGAGACCGAGGTCGCCGGCACCCCGGAGCGGGTCGTCGTCCTCGACACCGGTGAGCTCGACGCCGCCCTCGCCCTCGGCGTGACCCCGGTGGGCGCGGTCCGCACCGACGTCAGCGACGAGCTGCCCGGGTTCGTGGCGGAGGCCGGCGTCGACCCCGCCGACATCGCCGCCGTCGGCACGATCGCCGAGCCCGACCTGGAGGCGATCGCGGCGCTGCAGCCGGACCTCATCCTGTCCAACTCCGTGCGGCACGCCGACGTCTACGGGCAGCTGGCGCAGATCGCCCCCACGGTGTTCGCCGAGGCCATCGGGGAGAGCTGGCAGGAGAACCTGCTGCTCGCCGGCGAGGCGCTCGGCCGCCAGGAGCGGGCGCAGGACCTGCTCGACGAGTTCGCGGCGCGGGCCGAGGAGGTCGGCGACCTCTACGGCGACCCGGCGCAGACCGAGGTCAGCGTCGCCCGCTTCCTCGACGGCACGGTCATCCGCCTCTACGGCGAGGGCTCGTTCATCGGGTCGGTGCTGGCCGACGTCGGCTTCGCCCGGCCGGAGCTGCAGCGGACGGCGGAGACCTTCGTCGAGGTCTCGCCCGAGCAGGTGACCCAGGCCGACGGCGACCTGCTCTTCCACGGCGCCTACGGGGCCGACGGCGCGACGGCGGCCGACCAGGTCACCGCCGGGCCGCTGTGGCAGTCGATCCCCGCGGTCGCCGAGGGGCGCGCGGTCGCGGTGGACGACGACCGCTGGTTCCTCGGCCTCGGGCCGCTGGGCGCCGGGCTGGTGCTCGACGACCTCGAGGAGCTCGCGCCCCGGCTGGCCGGCTAGGACGCGGCGAGCCGGCGGCCGAGGTCGGCGGCCACGGCGTCGTCGCCGCGGGCGCGGGCGCCGAGCAGGCCCCAGCCCAGGTCGGCCACGACCCGCGCGGCGTGCACCCGGGCGGTGAGCGCCGGCGTGGGCAGCAGCTCGGCCCGGGCGGCGGCCGACACCTCGGCCAGGTGGTCGAGTGCGGCGTGCAGCCGCCGGTCGTCGCCCGCGGCCGCCGCGGCGGTCACCTCCCGCACCGCCGCGGGCAGCCGCCGGCTCGACGCGCGCGGCAGCAGCGACAGCCCGACCGCCAGCGCGACGGCGACGCCGACGCCGGTCTCGGCCAGCCGCTCGACCACCAGGTGCCCGGCGGTGGGCGTCGGGTTGCCCAGGTGCACCAGCAGCAGCGCCAGCGGGGTGATGCAGGAGACGGCGAGCACGTACTGCGCGGCGACGAGCAGCTCGACGGCCAGCTGCAGCACCCCGGCCAGCGCGATCGCGACGCCGACCGGCGGGTCCAGCGCGACCAGCACCCCCGCGACCAGCACGCCCAGGGCCGTGCCGACCGCGCGTTGCAGTCCCCGGGTGCGGGTGGCGCGGGCGTCGGTGCCCAGCTGCACCGCGACCGCCGTCGTCACCGCCCAGTAGGGGCTGGACAGCCCGAGCGCGACGGCGGCCAGCCCCGCGGCGGCCGACCCGACGCCGAGGCGCAGCGCGGTCGCCGCCGCGGGGGCGTGCCACCACCGCGGCGGTGCCGGGTCGAGGGGCGGGGCGGTCGCGGGCGGGGGCGCGGCGGGCAGCGCGGCGAGGAACCGCCGCTCGACGTCGTCGAGGCGGGCGCGCAGCCGGCGGTCGCCGCGGCCGCTGCCGCCGCGGACCGCGACGTCGGCCAGGCGCACCGCCCGGGCCGCGCCCGCCGGTGGGCCGCCCACCCCTGCCCTCCCCACCGCGGACTCGGCCGCCTCCAGGGCGCGGCGCTCGGGGCCGGCCGGGTCCCACACCCAGGGCAGCATGCAGCCGGCCCAGGCCAGCGCCGCGCCGGCCGCGGCGGCGAGGGCGTGCGCGCCGAGCCCGCCCGGCGTGGTGCCGAGCGCGCTGGAGCCGCCGGCCACCAGGACGACGCCCAGCGGGCCGGGCGGGCCGACCCGCCAGACGACGCTCGCCGCGGCGGCCGCGGCGGCCGGCGCCGCGCAGGCCAGCACCAGCGCGACCGGGTGCCCGCCGGCCAGCGCGCCCAGGGTGCTGCTGGCCACGAGCACCACCGCGACGACGGCGACCACGCCCGCGCGGCGGCGGTAGGGCAGCGCGTGCCCGTAGACCGCGGTGAACGACGCCAGGCCCGCCGCCGAGCCGAGGTCCGGGCGCCCCAGCGCGACGCCGGCGGCCAGGGTCAGCACCAGGCAGGCCGCCGCGGTCACCCCGCGGCGCCCGCCGGCCCGCCACAGCGCCCGGAGCGGGGGGACCGGCGGGCCGAGCAGCGGGCGGACGGCGGTCACCCTCCCATCGTGGCCGTGCCCCGCGGGCCCGGCCGCGAGCCGCGGGCGTGATCCCGGTCCCTGGACGCGCCCCCTCCGGCTCCGGGACCATGCCCGGCACGACCACCGACCGGCTGCTGCGCGCCGCCCTGCTCCTCAAGGGACTCGACGGCGCGGTCGAGCTGCTCGCGGGCCTGGCGCTGCTCGCCGTCGGCCCGCGGGCGCTGGACGGGCTGACCCGCCGGGTCGTCGCGCACCACCTGCTCGGCAGCCCGGACGGCGCGCTGGCCGAGCGCGTCACCGCCGGGGAGGCCGCGCTGAGCGGCGGCGCCCACACCTTCGCCGTCGTCTACCTGACCCTGCACGGCCTGGTGAAGCTGGGCCTCGTCGCCGCGCTGCTGCGCGAGGTGCTGCCCGCCTACCCGGTCGCCGCCGCCGTGCTCGGGGCGTTCGGCGGCTACGAGGTGTACCTGGCCGTGGACCGGGGCTCGTGGGGGATGTGGGCCGCGGGCGGCCTCGACCTGCTGCTGACCGCGCTCGTGCTCCGCGAGTACCGGCGGCTCAGAAGCCGACGACGGCGTGCGGGCGGTACGGCTCCTCCAGGCGGGCGACCTCCTCGTCGGTGAGCCGCAGGTCGACGGCGGCGACGGCGTCGTCGAGGTGCGCGGCCCTGGTGACGCCGACGATCGGCGCGGTGACCACCGGCTTGGCCAGCAGCCAGGCCAGCGCCACCCGCGCCCGCGGGACGCCGCGCTCGCGGGCCACCTCGGCCACCCGCTCGACGATCGCGCGGTCGCTGGCCTCGTCGTAGAGGCGGCCGCCGAACGCGTCGTTCTCCGACCGGTGCGTCGTCTCGTCCCAGTCGCGGGTCAGCCGGCCGCGGGCCAGCGGGCTCCACGGGATCACGCCGATGCCCTGGTCGGCGCACAGCGGGAGCATCTCCCGCTCCTCCTCGCGGTTGAGCAGGTTGTAGTGGTCCTGCATCGACACGAACCGGTGCCAGCCGCGCTCGCCGGCCAGGTGCAGCGCCTTGGCGAACTGCCAGGCCCACATGCTGCTCGCGCCCAGGTACCGGACCTTGCCGCTGCGGACGGCCGAGTCCAGCGCCTCCAGCGTCTCCTCGATCGGCGTGGCCGGGTCCCAGCGGTGGATCTGGTACAGGTCGACGTGGTCCACCTGCAGCCGCCGCAGGCTCGCCTCCAGCTCGCGCAGGACGGCCACCCGCGACAGCCCGCCGCCGTTGGGGCCCGGGCGCATCCGGCCGTGCACCTTGGTGGCCAGGACGACGTCGTCGCGGGTGGTGAACTCGCGGATCGCCCTGCCGGTGATCTCCTCGCTGGAGCCGGCCGAGTAGACGTTGGCGGTGTCGAGGAAGGTGACGCCGGCCTCGAGCGCCTTCCGGATCAGCGGCATCGCCTCGTCCTCGGGCAGGCTCCACGGCGTCATCCCGCGGTCGGGCTCGCCGAAGCTCATCATCCCGAGGCAGATCCGCGAGACCTCCAGGCCGGTGGCACCCAGGCGCACGTACTCCATGCCCCCACCCTTCCCCGGAGGCGCGGTGGTCGCCTCCCGGCGTCAGGGGAGCGCGGCGGCCAGCTCCGGCACGCGCTCGGCGACGCCCGGGGGGAAGGCGGTGAACGGCTCGGCGTCGGCGACGGGCTTCGCGCCCCTGCCGGTCCACCGCCACGTGCCCACCACCTGCCCGCCGCAGACCACGGTGGACCGGAACACCCCGTTGCCGCCGGGCACGATCCGCTCGGCGAACTCCGGCGGCACCGTGCAGCTGCGGTCGGCGTAGCCGAGGACGACCTCGTCGAAGCCGGGCAGCAGGTGCAGCCCCTCGGCGTCGGCGCGGCAGGCGGCCAGCCGCTCCGGGGTCTCCGGGTCGAGGTACGCCTCGGTGCCGCCGACGTCGACCGTCGCCAGCCGGTCCCGCACCGGCGCCAGGCCCGCGCGGGCGTCCCGGACCGTCGTGCCCGCCCAGCGCACCAGGTCCGCGACGGTGGCCGGCCCGTGCCCGGTGAAGAACCGCAGCGCGAGCTCAGCCAGCGCCTCCTCGCGCTCCAGGCGGCGCGGCGCGGGCACCCACTCGTCGAGCAGCACGAACGCCTGGTCGCCGTCGTCGGTGGGGCCGAGGACCAGCGTCCCGGTCTGGGAGAGGTACCAGAGCGTGTGGTAGCCCCTCTGGCCCGCGACGTCGCAGCCCGCGTCGGCCAGGGTGGCGAGCAGCGCCTGCCGGCCCAGCCGCCGCCCGCCGGTCAGCGCGGCGACGGCGGCCTCCCGCGACCGCTCGAGGTCCTCCTCGGTCAGCCCGACGACCGCCCGCCGCTTCGCCGCGCCGGCCAGCACCCGCCCGCCGAGCAGCTCGAGCATCCAGGGCAGGTCCTCGGCGGCGACCAGGTGCAGCGTCCCGCGCATCGGCCAGGAGCGGACGACGTCGCCGGCGTCGAGGGCCGCGGTGACCCCCGCCCGGGAGCGGCCGGCGGTGCGCAGCGCCACCGACGTCAGCGCGCCGGGCAGGTCCTGGCCCTGCACCGCGCCGAGCGCCCGCACCGCCGCCGCGGCCTCGGGGAACGGCGGTCCGGCCACCCGCTGGGCCACCAGGCGCAGCAGCGCGACCTCCCGGGGCGTCACCGTGGTCATGCCGGGAGGGTGCCAGCAGGGGGTGACCGTCAGGCGTCCTGCCCGCGCTCGATCCCCAGCGTGGCGAGCAGGTCCTCGTGCAGCTGGATCCACACCGTGTGGCAGGAGTCGACCTCGGGGGAGTCCACCCAGCGCCGCTCGCCGTGGTCGACCCGGGCGAGCGCGGCGGCGTAGCGGTCGGCGTAGCCGTCCAGGCGCTGCAGGCAGCGGGCCAGGGGGTCGGTCACCGCGGCCAGGTCGCGGCCGAGCGTCCCCAGCGCCCGGAGCACGCGCTCGTCCCACCTCCAGTCGGTGTGGTCGTTGGCGGCCATCGGCTCGGTGCGGGTCGGCCGCAGCTGCCAGTCGGTGCACACCTTCCCGAACCGGCGGTTCAGCGGGACGAACCGGCCGTGGGCCTCGGTGACCAGGTCCCGTGCACCGGTCAGCTCCAGCTCCGCGCCCATCCGCCGCTCGTCCTCGGCCCGGCCCGCCTCGGTCAGCGACCACCCGGCGCTGTCGGCGAAGCGGGTGTGGGTGACCCAGCCCCGGGTGGCGTGCTCGAGCAGGCGGTCCTCGACCTCGTCGCGGTCGAGCCCGTAGCGGTCGGCGATCCGCCCCGGGGAGGCGAAGCCCAGCACCCGGGGGCCGTGCAGCGCGAGGTCGTCGGGGTCGGAGACGTGTGCGGGCACGGGGCCATCCTCGGTCACGGCACCCGCGCCGGTCAGCGCTCCAGGCGCAGGTGGACCACGTCCTCGGCGTCGGGCTCCGTGGTCAGCGGGGTGAACCCGGCTGCGGCGGCCACCCGCAGGCTCGCCGCGTTGTCCGGCTCGATGCCCAGGACGAACTGCTCGACGTCGGCGGTCTCCGGCGCGGCGACCAGCGCCCGCAGCGCGGCGCTGCCGTGGCCGCGCCCCCGGCGCGCCGGGTCGACGACGTAGGCCACGCCCATCGTGCGGCGCCCGTCGGTCGCGAGGACCCGCTCGGCCACCGGGTCCCACGTCGTCCACCGGTCGTAGACGTCCCCACCGATCTGGGCGACCGGGCGGCCGGTGTCGTCGAGCGCGACGAACGAGTGGCTGCGCAGCACCCGGCGCCCGCGGAACTCCTCGGTCCACCGCGTGCCGCGCAGGGCCATCTCCCGCACCGGCCACTCGCGGCCGCCCAGCCGCCGCCGCGTCGCCTCGTCGTCGAACCAGGGCGTGACGGCGGGGAGGTGCTCCGGCTCGAAGGGGACCAGCCGGAGGGTGCTCACCCGCCCACCCTGACCCCGACCCGGACGGCGCGCACGTCGTCGCTGCCACACTCCGGCCCGTGCAGGCCGAGGACTGGGACGCGCGCTACGCCGAGCGGCAGCAGTGGTCGGGGGAGCCCAACCCGCTGGTCGCGGCGCTCGTGGCGGACCTGCCGCCGGGCGACGCCGTCGACCTGGCCGCGGGGGAGGGGCGGCACGCGCTGTGGCTCGCCCGGCGGGGATGGCGGGCGACCGCCGTCGACTTCTCGGCCACCGGCCTGGCCCGCGGGCAGGCGCAGCCGGACGCCGACCGGGTCACCTGGGTGACCGCCGACGTCACCACCTGGACGGCGCCGCCCGCCTCCCTGGACCTGGTGCTGGTCGCCTACCTGCACCTGCCGGACCCGCCGATGACCGACCTGCTCCGCCGGGCCGTCGGCTGGCTGCGCCCCGGCGGGCGGTTCCTGCTGCTGGGGCACGACGCCGAGAACGTGACCGCGGGCGTCGGCGGGCCGCAGGACCCGGCGATCCTGCACAGCACCCGGCGGCTGGCCCCGGTCGCCGGCCTGCTCGCCGTCGACCGGCTCGAGCCGGTCCGCCGGGAGACGCCCGCCGGCACGGCGCTGGACACCCTGCTCTGGGGACGGCGGCCCGCCTGAACCCGGGAGGACCCCCTGCCCCTCGCCGCTCGCACGCTCGCGGCGGGACCCTGCAGGGGGCCGGGGTCGATACCGTCCGGTCCGTGACCGACACCGTCGAGGAGTGGTTCGCCGCGGCCGGGCCGCGCGAGGCCGAGCTGCGGCGGGTGGACGCCCTGGTCCGCGAGGCCGCGCCCGGGCTGGACCGCGAGCTCGTGCCGGCCGGGTCGGGGCACGTGCTCGGGTACGGCCTGCTGCCCTACCGGCCGCGCTCGGCCAGGGAGACCACCCGCTGGCCGCTGGTCGCCCTCGCCGCGCAGAAGCGGCACCTGTCGCTGTACGTGTGCGCCGTGGTCGACGGCGAGTACCTGCCCGAGGCGCGCGCCGCGCGGCTGGGGAGGGTGTCCTGCGGCAAGAGCTGCGTCCGGTTCACCTCCCTGGACCGGATCGACCGGGCGGAGCTCGCCGCGCTGGTGCGTGACGCCGCCGCCGTCACGTCCTCGGGCGGCAACGCCTTCTTCGTGTCCTGACCGACACGCCGCAGCGGTCCTCGGAGGGGGACGAAGGTCCCTGTTTAACACGCGTCCCACCCGCCACCGTGGACGCCGTACCCCCGCACGGACCGAACGAGGAGTCCCGCGCGCCCATGACGCCGATCGAGCAGCTCCCCGCCGACCCCAGCGTCGAGCAGGCCGTCACCCGGCTCGTGGACGAGTTCGGCGCGCGGTTGCGACCCCAGGTCGTCGGCAACGTCGTGCGCATGTGCCGGCAGGACCTCAGCGGCGTGCCCGTGACCGCCCTGCCGGAGATGGTGGAGCGGCTGGCCCGGACCCGCCTGCAGGCCGTCGGCTGAGGGAGGCCCTGCCGAATCCGGTTGCCCGGCCCCGGACGATGTCGGGGTGGGCTACGTCGACGTGAGCGGGGTCCGGCACACGCTGCCGGGCGGCCGGGTGCTGCTGGACGACGTCTCGTTCCGGATCGGCGAGGGCGCCCGCGCGGCGCTGGTCGGCGAGAACGGCGCGGGCAAGACGACGCTGCTGCGGATCGTCGCCGGTGACCTCGTGCCCGAGGCCGGCGCCGTCGCCCGCAGCGGCGGGCTCGGCGTCATGCGGCAGTTCATCGGCTCGGTGCGCGACGACACCACCGTCCAGCGCTTCCTCGTCGACCTCTCCGCGCCCGCGGTGCGCGCCGCCTGGGACGCCGTCGAGGCCGCCGAGCTGACCCTCATGGAGACCGACGACGAGCCCGCGCAGCTCGCCTACGCCGACGCGCTCGCGCAGTGGGGCGACGCCGGCGGCTACGACGCCGAGGTCACCTGGGACACCGTGACCGTCGCGGCGCTCGGCGTCCCCTACGACCGGTGCAAGTACCGCGAGCTGTCCACGCTGTCCGGCGGCGAGCAGAAGCGGCTCGCCCTCGAGGCGCTGCTGCGCGGGCCCGAGCAGGTGCTGCTGCTCGACGAGCCGGACAACTACCTCGACGTCCCCGGCAAGCGGTGGCTGGAGCAGCGGCTGCTCGAGACGCGCAAGACGGTGCTGTTCGTCAGCCACGACCGCGAGCTGCTCGCCACCGTCGCCGACCGGGTGGTCACCGTCGAGGGCGGGACGGCGTGGGTGCACGGCGGCGGGTGGTCGTCCTATCCCGAGGCCCGCGAGGCGCGGCACGAGCGGATGGCCGAGCTGCGCCGCCGCTGGGAGGAGGAGCACGAGCGCCTCGTCGACCTGGTCCGCACGCTGCAGCAGCAGGCGGCCAACTCCCCGGACATGGCCTCGCGGTACCGGGCGATGCAGACCCGGCTGGCGAGGTTCGAGGCGGCCGGGCCGCCGCCGGACCGGCCGCCGCAGCAGCGGGTGACGATGCGGCTGCGCGGCGGGCGCACCGGCGTGCGGGCGGTCGTGGCCGAGCAGCTGGAGCTGACCGGGCTCATGCAGCCGTTCGACCTGGAGGTCTGGTACGGCGACCGGGTCGGCGTCCTCGGGGCCAACGGCGCGGGCAAGTCCCACTTCCTGCGGCTGCTGGCCGGCCAGGACGTCGCCCACACCGGGTCCTGGCGGCTCGGGGCGCGCGTCGTCCCCGGCTCCTTCGCCCAGACGCACGCGCACCCCGACTGGCAGGACCGGACGCCGGTGGACCTGCTGTGGCACGGCGAGCCCGGCCGGCCGGGCGTCGACCGCGGGCGGGCGATGGCGGTGCTGCGCCGCTACGGGCTCACCGACTCCGCCGACCAGCCGTTCCGGACCATGTCCGGCGGGCAGCAGGCGCGGCTGCAGGTGCTGATGCTCGAGCTGTCCGGCGCCACGCTGCTGCTGCTCGACGAGCCCACCGACAACCTCGACGTCCTGTCCGCCGAGGCGCTGGAGGAGGCGCTGGCCGCGTTCGACGGCACCGTGCTCGCGGTGACCCACGACCGCTGGTTCGCCCGCTCCTTCGACCGGTTCCTCGTCTTCGGCTCCGACGGCCGGGTGTACGAGTCGGACGAGCCGGTGTTCGACGAGACGCGGGTCGCCCGCGCCCGCTGAACGACACCGGCCGGACCCCCGTCGTGGGGGGTCCGGCCGGTGGCGGGGGAGCGGGGACTACGGCAGGGCGTAGAAGACGCGGTCGTCGGAGTCGAAGCTCATGGTGGGCTCGACCGACAGCTGCCCACCGGCGACGGCGGCCGGCGGCACGTCCATGCAGAACTGGAAGGTGTCCGACCCGCCCGGGTTGAGGGTCGGGGCGTCCATCGCGTCGTCGGCCAGGACCGCCGTGCACTCGGCGTCGCTGTACTGCCGGGCGTCGGACCCGTGGAAGACGGCGGTCAGGTCGAAGCCGGGCATGCCCTCCGTCTCGCCGGTGTAGGTCACGCTCAGCTGGGCGAGCACGTACTGGCCGGTGGCCGGCTCGTTGAAGTCGTTGGCGGCCTGCACGGACGCGTCGGCGTCGAGCTCGACCGCGTCCACGGTGACCTGGTAGTCGCCGACCTGGGCCGGGACGCCGAGCGGCACGACGTCGGCGGCCGGGGCCTCCTCGGGAGCGGGCTCGACCAGCCCCGCCGTCCCGCCGTCGGGCAGGGCGCCGTCCGACGGGACGGCGCTGCTGAGCTCCTCGTCGAGGCTGTCGGCGACCTCGTCGATGACGCTGGCGTAGAAGGCCTGCGTCGCGATCACCACGGCGATGGCCACCAGCGAGGTGACGAGGCCGGTGACGGCCAGCCCCTTGCCGCGGTGGGTGCCGCGCCGGGCGCGCAGCAGCGCGGGGATGCCCAGCGCCAGGCCGACGACGGCCACCACGGCGGCGACGTTGTTGATGATCGGCACCCAGCTCAGCAGCAGCGCGATGATCCCCAGGACCATCGACGCCACGGCCAGGCCGGCGCCCTTCTGCTGGGGGACGTACGGCGGCTGGACCGGAGCGTAGGGCTGCTGGTACGGCGCCTGCGGGGGGTGGGACACGGAACGGCTCCTCGCGGGGGCTGGGCGGAATCGGATCGAGACCGTGTCGTTCTTCGGCCGGACCACGCCCACGAGTGACCCGAACCGCCCGGAGGCACCCCGGCCGCCGCAGGAGCACCACCCGTCCCGAGGGCGCGGACCGGGGCAGGGGCTCGTGCCTGTCAGGCCGTCCTGACGGAGGATGGGTCATGGACCTCGACGACCTCGAACGGCGGCACACCCTCGCCAGCGCCGTCCGCCGCTACGACGAGTTGCGCACGCGCGACTCGCTGGCCGACCCCGACGACCCGGCCGGACCGCGGCCGCTGACCCGTGAGGAGGCGCTGGAGCTCCTGGCGCTGGGCGAGGTCGTCGCCCGGCGGGCGGCCCAGGGGCGCCAGCTCACCGTCCGGACGGCGCGGGCGACCGGTGCGTCGTGGGCGCAGATCGGCCGGGCGCTGGGCGCCACCCGGCAGTCGGCGTGGGAGGCGCACCGGCGCTGGATCGACACCCAGGTCGACCACCCGGACGGCTCGGGCGGGCTCACCGAGGACGAGGCCGCCGAGGCCCGCGCCCTGCTCGCCAACGACGCCGACTGAACGGCTCGGCTCCGGCGATCACCGGAGGTGTGCACGGCCGGCCGGCGCGTCCCGCCGTGTCGCGTGCACGCACCCGGTGATCACGCCGAGCGAGCGAGTCGGGGCTCAGCCGAAGGACCGGCCCTCGCCGCGGTAGGTGGGGACGGCGCCGGCCAGCCGGTCCCCGGCCAGCGTGTGCAGGACCTCGACGTGCTCGCACACCTCGCCGGCCTTGGCGTGCCGGAACCAGACGCGGTCGCCGACGGCGAGCCCGCCGGCGTCCGGGCCGCGCAGCGGCGTCTGCACCTCCCCGGCGCCCTCGGTGCCGAGCACCCGCAGCCGCGGCGGGTGCACCGGGCGCGGCAGCCGGTCGGCGCCGGGCGGCCCGGAGGCGATCCACCCGCCGCCCGCGACGGTCACCGTCCCGCGCGCGGGGCGGCGGGTGACCGGCAGCGCGAACAGCAGCGCCGGCCGGCCGCGGAAGGCGCGGTACCCGTCGAACAGCGTCGGCTGGTACAGCCCCGAGCCCGCGGCGACCTCGGTGACCGACGGGTCGGCCGCGGTCCGTTCCAGGCTCCCGGTGCCGCCGCCGTTGACGAACGCCAGCGGCGCCACGGCGGAGACGGCGGCCACCGCGGCGGCGCGGCGTCCGGTCAGTTCCCGCACCGACAGCGCCTGCACCCCGCGCACCGCCAGGCCGCGCAGCGGGCGCCCGGGCGGCGCGTCCGGCACGCCCGCGACCTGGGCCTCGTAGGCCATGAGCCCGACCAGGGCGAAGCCGGGCCGGTCGCACACCGCCCGGGCCAGCGCCGCGGCGGCCCCGGGGTCGTGCACCGGCGACCGGCGCACCCCCACGTGCAGCCGCCCGGCCCGCAGCGACGCGTCGAGGTCCAGGCAGATCCGCACCGGCGGCCGCGACCCGGCCGGCGCCACCGCGTCGACGGCGTCGAGGTGGTCGGGGGAGTCGGCCATCAGCGTCACCCGCGCGGCGAGCGCGGGGTCGGCCACCAGCGCGCGCAGCGCCGCGCGGTCCACCGAGGGGTAGGCGACGACGACGTCGTCGGACACCGGGTCGTCACCGCCGGCCAGCCAGAGCGCCTCGGCCAGCGTGTACGCGAGCACGCCGGCGAAGCCCGGCCGGGCCAGCACCCGCCGCAGCACCGCCCGGCTGCGCACCGACTTGCTCGCCACCCGGACCGGGCGCCCGGCGGCGCGGCGGACCAGGTCGGCGGCGTTGGCGTCCAGCGCGTCGAGGTCCAGGACGGCCAGCGGCGGGTCGAGGTCCGCGGTCGCCCGGTCCAGCCGGGCCCGGGCTGCGGCCGGGGAGGTCATGGCGGGGCAGCATCCTCGCGGTCCGCCGAGTGGGTCAAGCGTCCCAGTCGCTTGACCCGGTCCGGCGGCCACGGGACGCTGCCGCGCACGACGGAGGAGGCGGCGTGGGCACCTGGCGCAACTGGGCCGGCAACCAGCGGGCGGACGGCGTGACCGTCGTGCACCCGGCGGGCACCCGGGAGATCGCCGCCGCGGTCCGGAGCGCTGCCGACGCGGGCCGCCGGGTCACCGCCCTGGGCAGCGGCCACTCGTTCACCGGCATCGGCCGGCCGGAGGACGTCGCGCTGGCGCTGGACCGGCACGCCGCGCTGATCGGCGTCGACGACGCCGGGCTGGTCACCGTGCAGGCCGGCATGCCGCTGCACCGGCTCAACGCGGAGCTGGCCGCGCGCGGCTGGGCCCTGACCAACCTCGGCGACGTCGACCGGCAGACCGTCGCCGGCGCGATCTCCACCGGCACCCACGGCACCGGCGCCCGGTTCGGCGGGCTGGCCACGCAGGTCCGCGCGCTGGAACTGGTCACCGCCGACGGGACGGTGCTGCGCTGCGCGCCGGACGAGGACCCCGACGTCCTCTCCGCCGCGCGGGTCGGCCTGGGTGCCCTCGGCGTGCTGAGCACCGTGACCCTGCAGGCGGTGCCGGCGTTCGCGCTGCGCGCCGAGGAGGGCACCGCCGCGCTGCCGGACCTGCTGGCCGACTTCGCCGGCTTCACGTCCTCGACCGACCACGTCGAGTTCTACTGGTTCCCGCACACCGACCGGTGCCGGACCCTGCGCAACACCCGGGTGCCCCTCACCGAGCTCGCGCCGCGGGGCCGGGCGCGCGCGTTCTGGGACGACGAGGTGCTCGCCAACGCCGGCCTCGCCGCCGTCGTCGCCGCCGGTCGCCGGGTGCCCGCGCTGGTGCCGACCCTGGCGCGGTTCTCCGCCGGGGCGCTGGGCGCCCGCACGTACACCGACCTCGCGCACCGGGTCTTCGTCTCCCGCCGGCGGGTGCGGTTCCGGGAGACGGAGTACGCCCTCCCGCGGGAGGCGGCCCCGGCCGTGCTGGAGGAGCTGCGGCGGGTGGTCGACGCCGGGCCGCACCGGGTGCCGTTCCCGGTCGAGGTGCGCGTCGCCGCCGCCGACGACGTCCCGCTGTCGACGGCGTACGGCCGCGACACCGCCTACGTCGCCGTCCACGTGCCCGCCCGCAGCGAGCCGGGCGGGTACTCCGCCGCGTTCGAGGCGATCGCGCTGGCCGCCGGCGGGCGCCCGCACTGGGGCAAGGAGCACGGCCTCGACGCCGCGGCGCTGGAGCCGCGCTACCCGCGGTTCGGCGAGTTCGCCGCGCTGCGCGCGCGGCTGGACCCCGCGGGGGTGTTCACCAACGCCCACCTCGCCCGGGTCCTCGGTCCGGCCGGGCAGCCCGCCGGGCAGGCCTGAGGTGCCCCGGCTGCCGGCCGGGCAGCGGCGCGCGGCCCTGGTGGAGGCGGCCCTGCGGGTGATGGCCCGGGACGGCCTGGCCGCCGGCACCACCCGCGCGGTCGTCGCCGAGGCCGGGATGCCGCTGGCCGCCTTCCACTACGCCTTCTCCTCGCGCGACGAGCTCCTGCGCGAGCTGGTCACCCGCGTGGTCGGCCGCGAGCTGGCCGCCGCCACCGCGGGGCTGGACCCGGCCGCGGGCCTGGCCGGCTGCCTGCGCGCGGCCGCCGCCGGCTACCTCGACCACCTCGAGCGCGAGCCCGGCGCCGAGGCGCTGATGCTCGAGCTCACGCTGCACGCGGTCCGCGACCCGGCGTTGCGGCCGGTGGCCGCCGAGCAGTACCGCGCCTACACCGCGGCGGCGACCCGCCTGCTGGAGGAGGCCGCCGCCGCGACGGGTGCCACCTGGCGGCGGCCGGTCCCGGAGCTGGCCCGGCTGCTGGTCACCGTCGTCGACGGCGCGACGACGACCTGGCTGGTCGACCGCGACACCGCCGCCACCCGCGCGGTGCTCGAGGCCGCGGTCGACCAGCTCGCGGCCTGGGGCAGGTGACTCAGAGGTCGACGTCGGGCTCGCCGGTGCCGCCGATGCGGTCGAGCTCCTCCATCTCCAGCGGCCCCAGGACCCGCGCGCCCGCCTGCAGGTTCTCCTCGAGGTGCGCCACCGACGACGTCCCCGGGATCAGCAGGACGTTGGGGGAGCGGGCCAGCAGCCACGCCAGCGCCACCTGCATCGGCGTGGTCTCCAGCCGCCGCGCCACCGTCTCCAGCGCCGCGGACTGCAGGGGCGTGAACCCGCCGAGCGGGAAGTAGGGCACGTAGGCGACGCCCTCGCGGGCCAGCGCGTCGAGCAGCGGGTCGTCGTCGCGGTGCACGAGGTTGTAGTGGTTCTGCACGCACACCACCGGCGCGATCGACCGCGCCTCGGCGAACTGCTGCGTCGTCACGTGGGAGACGCCGAGGTGCCGGATGAGCCCCTGCTGCTGGAGCTCGGCCAGCGTCTCGAACGGCTCGGCCAGCGAGCGCTCCGCCGGGGCGTGGCCGGGCATGCGCAGGTTCACCACGTCGAGCACGTCGACGCCGAGGTGGTCGAGGTTGTCGTGCACGGCCTGCGTCAGCTCGTCGGGGGAGAGGGCCTCGGGCCACGCGCCGTCCGGCGTCCGGCGGGCGCCGACCTTGGTGACGATCGTGAGCTGCTCGGGATAGGGGTGCAGCGCCTCGCGGATGAGCTCGTTGGTCACGTGCGGGCCGTAGTAGTCGCTGGTGTCGACGTGGTCCACGCCCAGCTCCACCGCCCGGCGCAGGACGGCGACGGCGGCCTCCCGGTCGGCCGGCGGGCCCATCACCTGCGGGCCGGCCAGCTGCATCGCGCCGTAGCCGATGCGGTTGACCGTGCGGTCCCCGAGCGGAAACTGTCCCGACCTCTCGGCCGTCGTGGTCGTCATGCCCGCCTCCTACCCGGGGAGTCCGGGGGAACCCGTCAGGCCGCCAGCCGGCTGCCGACCTCTGCGTGCCAGCGGCCGACGTCGGCGCTCACCCGCGCGGTCTCGCGCCGGTCGGCCCGCCGGGCGACCAGCGCCAGGCCGCTGCCCAGGAGCGCGAGGGCCGCGCCCACCCACATCGGCGCGGTGTAGCCCAGGCCCAGGGAGATGACCAGCGCGCCCAGGGCCGCGCCGACCGCGTTGGCCACGTTGAACGCCGCCTGGTTGGCCGCCGACACCAGGCTGCCGCCGGACACCCGCGCGGCCACGATCACGCCGTTCTGCACGACCGGACCCATCGCGAAGGCGACCGCGCCGAACAGGACCAGCAGGACGACGGCGGCCGCGGGGGTGCGGGCGAGGAAGGCGAAGGCGGCCAGCAGCAGCGCGGTGGCCAGCAGCCCGGCGACCACGAACGTCCAGCCGAACCGGTCGCCGAGGCGGCCGCCGGCCAGCGTCCCGACGGTGGTGCCGACGCCGAACAGCGCCAGCACCGGCGTCACCCAGCCCTCGGGCAGGCCGGCCAGGTCGGTGAGGATCGGGCTGACGTAGCTGTAGACGGAAAACAGCGCGGCGAAGCCCACCATCGTCAGCACGAGCACCAGCCACACCTGGGGGCGGCGGAAGGCGGCCAGCTCGGCCCGCAGGTCCCCGCGCTCCCCGGTGCCGGCGGGCAGCCAGGCCAGCAGCCCGGCGATCGTGACCAGCCCGATGACGGCGATCGCGGCGAGCACCAGCCGCCAGCTCAGCTGCTGGGCGACGAACGTGCCGAGCGGGACGCCGACGACGTTGGCCAGCGTCAGCCCGACCATCATGAGCGAGATCGCCTGCGTGGCCCGCTCCGGCGCGACCAGCCGCCGCGCGGCCACCGCACCCACGCCGAAGAACGACCCGTGCGCCAGCGCGGTCAGCACCCGTGCCGCGGCCAGGGTCTCGTAGGTGGGCGCCACCGCCGACAGCGCGTTGCCGACGACGAACACGACCATCAGCGCGACCAGCGTCTGGCGCGGGGAGAACCGCACGCCGAGCGCGGTGAGCGTCGGCGCGCCGAGGACGACGCCGACGGCGTAGGCGGAGATGAGCAGGCCGACGGCGGACACCGAGACGCCGAGGCCGTCCGCGATCTCGGGCAGCATGCCCATCACGACGAACTCGGTGGTGCCGATGCCGAAGGCGCCGATGGCGAGCGCGAGCAGACCGCGGGGCACGGGAGGACTCCAGGGGACGACGGCGGGAGGGGGAGCGTGCGGACGTCGTCGTCCGTGCTGGCCCTGCGGGGCGGGTACTACGGGGAGGCGGGTACTACGGGGAGGCGGGTACTACGGAGAGGCAAGGCACCGGCCGCGCGGGACATGCCCCGCGCGGCCGGTGGGTGTGCTCACACCCGGGTCAGGGCTGCAGCAGCACCTTGACCGCGCCGTCCTTCTTCTCGCGGAAGTCGGCGTAGGCCTGCGGCGCCTGCTCCAGCGGCACCCGGTGGGTGGCGAAGTCGTCGACGCCGAGCGGGTCGCCGTCGACCAGCAGCGGCAGGATGTCGGGCACCCAGCGCCACACGTTGGCCTGGCCCATCCGCAGCTGGATCTGCTTGTCGAACATCCGCATCAGGGGCAGCGGGTCGGTGGCGCCGCCGTAGACGCCGGACAGCGAGATGGTGCCGCCGCGGCGGACCGCGTCGATGGCGGTGTTCAGCGCGGCCAGCCGGTCGATGCCGGCGACCTGCATGACCTTCTCCATGATCGCGTCCGGGACGACCGCGGTCGCCTTCTGCGCGATCTGCGCCAGCGGGGAACCGTGCGCCTCCATGCCCACGGCGTCGATCACCGCGTCGGCGCCGCGGCCGGCGGTCGCGTCCTGGATCTGCTGGACGACGTCGTCCTTCTTCGTGGAGCGGATCACGTGCGTGCCGCGGGCGGTGGCCCGCTCGAGCCGCTCGGGCACGACGTCGGAGGCGTACACGTCCTCGATGCCCAGGTGGTGGGCGATCCGGGTGCACATGTCGCCGATCGGCCCCAGGCCCAGCACCAGCAGCGTGCCGCCGGGCGGCGTCGCGGCGTACTGCACCGCCTGCCAGGCGGTGGGCAGGACGTCGGAGAGGTAGACGAACCGGTCGTCCGGCGGGCCGTCCGGGACCTTGATCGGCAGCGTGTTGCCGAACGGGACCCGCAGGTACTCGGCCTGGCCGCCGGGCACCTGCCCGTAGAGCTTGGTGTAGCCGAACAGCGAGGCGCCGAAGCCCCGGTCGCGGTTCTGGGTGGTCTCGCACTGCGACTGCAGGCCCTGCGAGCACATCCAGCAGGTCCCGCAGGAGATGTTGAACGGGACGACGACGCGGTCGCCGGGCTTCACCGCGGTCACCGCGGAGCCGACCTCGCGGACGACCCCCATCGGCTCGTGGCCCATGACGTCGCCCTTGGTCATGAACGGCGCCATCACCTCGATCAGGTGCAGGTCGGACCCGCAGATGCCGCTCGAGGTGATCTCGACGAGGACGTCGGTGTCCTCCTGCAGCGTGGGGTCGGGGACGGTGTCCACCTGTACGTCGGCACGTCCGTGCCAGGTCACTGCGCGCACGAGATCCTCTCCTCGGGTCGTCCGCAGGGAGCGCTGTCGATCACGCCTGTCCAGGGCCTTCTGCCCGGTGTGGGCCTGATCGCCCCTCGTTCAACGCTCAACCGGCGTGTTCATCACTGTCCGTCACATCGGTTCTACGCAGTGTCGAATGACAACGGTGCAGCTCCGTGGCCTGCGCCACACATCCGGCCCTGCGTACCCAGGTCCGCAGATCACGTAACGGTCACGGCGTGTTTACATGGGCCCCGCCCGCTCCCCCGGGCACGGCACGACGTCCCTGTCCCCGACGGAAGTCAGGTGCATGACCGAGCTCCACCCGGACCGCCTCCTCGACGGAGGGACGGCCGCGCAGCCCGCGGCCGGCACCCCCCTCCGGCAGGCAGCGGCAGCGTCGCCCGACCGGCGACCCGCCGACGCCGCGACGACGGCCCCGCGGCCCACCCCGTACCGACGTCAGGGGGAGACGTCGCCGGGCGGGGACCGCACCGAGTCCCGATCCGAGTCCCGCCCCGCCCGCCGTCCCACGCCGTCGCCGCGGACCTCGCCCGAGGAGACCGCCGCCGGGACGCCCGCCCCCACGACCACGGTGGCCGGCCTCGAGGTCCGCACCGTCGTCGCCGGGACCGGGCCCGCGCAGGCTCCCGCCGCCGAGCCCGCCGAGGTCCTCGCCGTCGCCGACGCCGCCGAGCTGGCCGAGGCCGCCGGCGCCCAGGCGCTGGCCGCCGTCGCGGCCGCCGGCGCCGACGACACCGCCGCCGACGACACCGCCGCCGACGGGCCCGAGGGCGCCGGCGCCGGTGGGGAGCGGGTCCCGGTCACCGTCGTCGCCGGCCACGGCCGGCACCGGGCGATGGCCCGGCTGCTGCGGCTGCCGCGCCGCCGGCCCGCCTTCTACCTCGCCGCCGCGCTGGTCGGCGCGGTCGGGGTCGGCTCCTTCTCCGTGGGCGACCGCGTCGCCCAGGCCGACGGCCCGGAGGCGGTCAGCCACTCGGTGAGCGTGGCCGAGGAGCTCGGCATCGCCGACCAGGACCTGCCCGCGGCCGCCGAGGCCGCGACCCTGCGCTCGGACGCCACCCTGCTCGGCGCGGTCACCGCCAGCCGCAACGCCCGCGAGGCCGAGGAGGCCGCCGCGGCGCAGGTCCAGGCCGACGCCGACCGCGCCGCCCAGGAGGCCGCCGCGGCCGCGGCCGCCGAGGCCGCCCGGCCCAGGACCGTGCTGCCGGTCGACGGTGCGCGGCTCACCAGCGGCTTCGGCGCGCGCTGGGGCACGCTGCACGCCGGCATCGACCTCGCCGCGCCCATCGGCACGCCGGAGTACGCGGCCGCCGACGGCGTCGTCCTCGAGGCGGGCCCCGCCAGCGGCTTCGGCCTGGCGGTGTACGTCCAGCACGAGAACGGCGACGTCACCGTCTACGGGCACATGGAGGAGATCCTCGTGCAGCCCGGCCAGGTGGTCCGCGCCGGCGACACCATCGCGCTGCTGGGCAACCGCGGCCAGTCGACCGGCCCGCACCTGCACTTCGAGGTGCACGTCGGCGGCATCGACGGCGAGCGGATCGACCCGATCCCGTGGCTGCGGGACCGCGGCGTCGCCATCTAGACGCGAGGACCCCGCCGCCCCGCCCCTCGCAGGCCCGGGGCGGGCCCCCGCAGCGGGGCCGGCACGACACGCGCCCCCCCCCCCGGCAGGTCCGGGCAGGGGGCGCGTGCCGTCGGAGGACACTGGAGGAGGAGGTGGGCCGATGGGAGCCGGGCACGGGCACGGGCACGGGCACGCCACCGTCGCGGCGGCCTCGCGCGGGCGGCTGGCCGTCGTCCTCGGGCTCACCCTCGCCGTCCTCGTCGCCGAGGTGGTCGGGGCCCTGGTCTCCGGCTCCCTGGCGCTGCTCGCCGACGCCGGGCACATGGCCACCGACGCGCTCGGCGTGGGCCTGGCCCTCGGGGCGGTGACGCTGGCCCAGCGCCCGGCCCGCGGGCGGCGCACCTTCGGCTGGCAGCGGGTGGAGATCCTCGCCGCGGTGGCCAACGGGCTGCTGCTCGCCGGCGTCGCGGTGTTCGTCCTCGTCGAGGCGGTGCGGCGGATCGGCGACCCGCCCGAGATCACCTCCGGCGTCGTCCTCGCCGTGGCCGCCGGGGGTCTGGCCGCCAACCTCGCCGGGCTGGCGCTGCTGCACCGCGGCCGGCGGGGGTCGCTCGCCGTCCGCGGTGCGCACCTGGAGGTGCTCGGCGACGCGCTGGGGTCGGTGGCCGTCCTCGTCGCGGCCGGCGTCGTCGCGCTCACCGGGTGGACGCCGGCCGACACCATCGCCGCGCTGCTCATCGGCTGCCTGGTGCTGCCGCGGGCGTGGGCGCTGCTGCGCGAGTCCCTCGACGTCCTGCTCGAGGCCGCGCCCCGCGACGTCGACCTCGACCGGGTCCGCGCGCACGTCCTCGGGGTGCCCGGCGTCATCGGCGTCCACGACCTGCACGCCTGGACGATCACCTCCGGCCTGCCGGTGCTGTCCGCGCACGTCGTCGTCACCGACGAGGCGCTGGCCGCCGGGCACGGCGGCCGGGTCCTCGACGCGCTGTGCGCCTGCCTCGGTGACCACTTCGACGTCCCGCACTGCACCTTCCAGATCGAGGCCGAGGCGCACGCCGGCCACGAGGCCCCCGTCCACGACTAGGAGGACGCCCCTGGCGGGGGCGCCGGTGGGACAGTGGAGGGCACGACGGACGGACCGGAGGTACAGGTGGAGCACGGGCACCACTCGGGCATGTGGGTGCCCGACGAGCCACCCACGTGGGGACGGGTCTTCCTGCCCCACCTGGACGCGTGGTCGGTGCTGCCGGTCCTCGCCCTGCTCGGGGTGCTGGCCTACCTGGTCGGCCTGGTCCGGCTGCGCCGCTCGGGCGTGGCCTGGCCGTGGTGGCGCACGGCGTCCTGGGTGGCCGGCTGCCTGTCGCTGTTCGCCGTCACCGGGACCTGGCTGAACGGCTACGGCATGGTGCTGTTCAGCGTGCACATGGCCCAGCACATGGTGCTGTCGATGGTCGCGCCGCTGCTCCTGCTGCTCGGTCGGCCGGTGACGCTGGCGCTGCGGTCGCTGCCGCGGGGGAGGGGAGTGGCCGGCGTCCCGCGGGCGCTGCTGCTCGACGCCCTGCACAGCCGGGTCGCGCGCTTCCTCTCGCACCCGCTGTTCACGCTGCCGCTGTTCCTGGTCAGCCTCTACGGCGTCTACTTCACGCCCGTCTTCGACGCGCTGATGGGCGACCCGTTCGGGCACCAGTTCATGCTCGCCCACTTCACCGTGACCGGGCTGCTGTTCTTCGGGCCGATCCTCGCCCAGGACCCGTGGCCCCGGCAGGTGGGTCACGCCGGCCGGATGCTCGAGCTGCTGATCCCCATGCCGCTGCACGCCTTCTTCGGCGTCGCGATCATGATGTCGACGTCGCTGGTGGTGCGGACCTTCGCCGACCCGCCCGCCGGCTGGGGCGTCGACCCGCTCGCCGACCAGAACGCCGCGGGCAGCATCGCGTGGTCCTTCGGCGAGCTGCCGACGGTGCTCGTCCTCGTCGTCGTCCTGTTCAGCTGGATGGGCTCCGAGGAGCGCCGCGGCCGCCGGATCGACCGCACCGCCCGGCGCACCGACGACGCCGAGCTCGAGGCCTACAACGCCCGGCTCAGGCAGCTCGCCGCCCGCTCCGGGTCCTGAACGCGGCACCGCCCGCGGCCCCCGCGGGGAACGCGTCGGCCCCCGGGGCGGCGACCCGCGCCCTGCCACCATGGGGCCGTGTCCGTCTCGCTGGTGGTGACCGCCGACACGCACCTCCCGAAGCGGGCCCGTGACCTGCCCCGCTCCCTCTGGGCCGCGATCGAGGCCGCGGACCTCGTCGTGCACGCCGGCGACTGGGTCGACGTCGCCCTGCTCGACGCCCTCGAGTCCCGCGCCCGGGCCCTGCTCGCGGTGTACGGCAACAACGACCACGGGCCCCTGCGCGAGCGGCTGCCGGAGGTGGCGCACGCCGAGGTGGGCGGGCTGCGGGTCGCCGTCGTCCACGAGACCGGTGACGCCAAGGGCCGCGAGCGCCGCTGCGCCGCGCGCTTCCCCGACACCGACGTCCTGTTCTTCGGGCACAGCCACATCCCGTGGGACACCACCACCGACAGCGGACTGCGGCTGGTCAACCCCGGCTCGCCCACCGACCGGCGCCGGCAGCCGCACGGCACCTTCGTCACCGCGGTCGCCGACGGCGGGGCGCTCACCGAGGTGGTCTTCCACCCGGTCGCCCGGTGACGGTCTCCCCACCGGCGTCCCCTCCCGCCGCCCGCTGGCGTCACCTGGCCGTCGGCCTGACCGGGCTGGTCGCCGCCTGCGCGGCGCAGAACGGGATGCCCTTCCTCACGCTGGCGCTGCGGGAGGAGGGGCTGACGCTGCCGCAGGCCGGCCTGCTGGTCGCCGCGCCCACCGCCGGCCTGGTGTGCGCGCTGCTGCTCTGGGGCGTGCTGGCCGACCGGTACGGCGAGCGGCTGGTGCTCTCCGCCGGGCTCGCGGTCGCCGCCGGAGCGCTCACCGGCGCCGCGCTGGCCGACGCCGCCGTGCCCACCGGCCTGTGGCTGCTGCTGGCCGGGGCGGGCAGCGCGTCGGTGCACGCGGCCAGCGGCCGGCTGGTGCTGGGCTGGTTCCCCGCGGAGCAGCGCGGGCTGGCCATGGGCGTCCGGCAGGCCGGGCAGCCGCTGGGCGTGGGCCTCGCCGCGCTGACGCTGCCGCGGCTGGCCACCGACGGCCCCGGCGGCGCCTTCGCGTTCCTCGCCGCCGGCTGCGCGGTCACCGCCGTCCTCGTCGGCCTGCTCGTCCGCGACCCGGCCCGGCCGCCGCGCACCGCCGGCGCCCCGCGGCCGGCCTCGCCCTACCGCAGCCCGGTCCTGTGGCGGGTGCACGCGGCCAGCACCCTGCTCGTCGTGCCGCAGTTCGCCGTCGCCGGGCTGGCCTTCGACTGGCTGGTGCGCGACGCCGGCTGGAGCGCGCCCGGCGCCGGGACGCTGCTGGCGGTCGCGCAGGCCGGCGGGGTCGCCGCACGCCTCGGCGCGGGCACCTGGTCGGACCGGGTGGGCAGCCGGCTCGGGCCGCTGCGGCAGGTCGCGGGCGCGGTGGCCGTCGTCGTCGGGCTGCTCGCCGTCGTCGCGGCCCTGACGCCGGGCCTCCTCGGCCCGGGGGTCGCCGCGGCGGCGGTGGCGCTGGCGGCGGTCGCCACGGTGAGCCCGAACGGGGTGGCGTTCACCTCGGTGGCCGAGCAGGCCGGCAGCGCCTGGGCCGGGCGCGCGCTGGGCGCGCACAACACCGCGCAGAACCTGGCGGCCGCGCTGACCGTCCCGCTGGCGGCGCTGCTCGCCGACGGCGGACCCGGCTACCCGGCGGCGTTCGCGCTCGGTGCGGTCGCCGCCGCGGCCGCGGTCGCCGTCGTGCCCGCCCGGACGGCGGAGCCGGCGCCCCCGCCGGTCGCGGTCGGTGCGCCGTGAGCCGGTGGCGCCCCTGGCCGCCGCGGGCGGTGGCCGTGCTGGCCTGTCCCGTCTGCGGCGCGGAGCTGGCCGCGCTCCCCGGCGACGCCGGCCTGCGCTGCCCGGCCGGCCACTCCTTCGACCGGGCCCGGCAGGGCCACGTGACGCTGCTGCCACCGGGCCACGCACCGCCGACCGGGGACACCGCCGCGATGGTCGCCGACCGGGCGGAGGTGCTCTCCGCCGGGAGCTACGCCGGGCTCACCCGGGTCCTGGCCGGCGCGCTCGCCGCGGGGGAGGGGCCGGTGGACGCCGTCCTGGACCTCGGCGGGGGGACCGGGCACCACCTGGCGGGCGTGCTGGACGCGCTGCCCGGCGCGGTCGGCGTGGTGCTCGACGCCTCGCGGTACGCGGCCCGCCGCGCGGCCGGCGCCTCGCCGCGGGCGCTCGCCGTCGTCGCCGACACCTGGGCCCGGCTGCCGGTCCGCGACGCCGCCGTCGACCGGGTGATGGTGGTCTTCGCGCCGCGCAACGGGCCGGAGACCGCGCGGGTGCTGCGCCCCGGCGGCCGGCTGGTGGTCGCCACGCCGGCGCCGGAGCACCTGGCCGAGCTGGTCGGCCCGCTGGGGCTGCTGCGGGTGGACCCGGAGAAGGAGGCCCGGCTGTCCGCGGCCCTGGAGCCGCACCTCGTGCCGGCCGGCCGCGTGCGGCACCGGGAGGAGCTGGAGCTCGACCACCGCACCGTGACCACCGTCGTGGGGATGGGGCCGCACGCCCGGCACCTGGCGCCGCAGCGGCTGGCCGCCGCGGTCGCCGCCCTGCCGCCGCGGGTGCGGGTCACCCTCGCTGTCGACGTCACGACCTGGGCGCTGCCCGCGGACGCAGGAGGGGCCCGGCCGTGACGGCCGGGCCCCTCCTGGGCGACCGGGCGCAGGGCTCTCGTGGCCTCCGGGGCGCCGGGAGCCCTGCGTCGGTCAGATGCGGGTGCGGCTGCGTCCGCGGGTGGCGAAGACGTAGACCAGCAGCACGATGATGGCGCCGATGATCGAGCCGATGATGCCGGCGGCGCCGATCTCGAAGCCGTTGCCGCTGATCAGGCTCCCGAGCAGGTTGCCGACGAAGGAACCGATGATGCCGAGGACGATCGTCATCCCGACGCTCATGGACTGCTTGCCGGGGACGACGGCCCGCGCGATGAAGCCGGCGATGGCGCCGACCACGATCAGCACGATGATGTTCCAGAGAAGCTCCACGGGGGACCTCCTGAGGGGATGGCCGGGTGGCCGAGGCGCTGGGATCTCCAGGCTCGGACGGTGCTGTTCCCCTGGTGAGCAGGGCGGAAACGCGTCTTGATCATGACGTGACCTGGTCGTCACCCGGGAGGGGGGCGCCGTCACCGGCGCGCCCGCCCGGACGGGCCCGACGGGCCCGTCGCCCTCGGTCTAAGCTGCGCTCGTGACGATCGCGCCTGCACCGATCGTGAGCCGGCCCAGCCCGGCTCGCGAGGTCCAGCGGGGTGCGCGGCTCTCGAACCTGCTGCGGACCACGGACCACAAGACCATCGGCCTGATGTACATGGCCGCCTCGTTCGCCTGGTTCATCGTGGGTGGCTTCATGGCCATGCTGATCCGCGGTGAGCTGGGCCAGCCCGGGCTGCAGTTCCTGTCGCCCGAGCAGTACAACCAGCTCGTCACGATGCACGGCACGATCATGCTGCTGATGTTCGCGACGCCGCTGTTCTTCGCGTTCTCGAACCTGATCATGCCGCTGCAGATCGGCTCGCCGGACGTCGCCTTCCCGCGACTGAACGCCTTCTCGTTCTGGCTGTTCTTCTTCGGCAGCCTCATCGCGGTCTCGGGCTTCTTCACGCCCAGCGGTGCGGCCGACTTCGGCTGGTACGCCTACGCCCCGCTGTCCGACGCCGTGCACTCCCCGGGCCCCGGCGCCAACCTGTGGTTCTCGGGCCTGGCGGTCAGCGGTCTGGGCACGATCCTCGGCGCGGTCAACTTCACCGCCACGATCGCCTGCCTGCGGGCGCCGGGCATGACGATGTTCCGGATGCCGATCTTCACCTGGAACACGCTGGTCACCAGCCTGCTGGTGCTGCTGGCCTTCCCGATCCTCACCGCGGCGATCTTCGGCATGCTGGCCGACCGCAACCTCGGCGCGCTCGTCTACTCGGACGAGAACGGCGGCCCGATGCTGTGGCAGCACCTGTTCTGGTTCTTCGGCCACCCCGAGGTCTACATCATCGCGCTGCCGTTCTTCGGCATCATCACCGAGATCATCCCGGTGTTCGCCCGCAAGCCGCTGTTCGGCTACAAGGGCATGGTCGGCGCGACGCTGCTCATCGGTGGCCTGTCGCTCACGGTGTGGGCGCACCACATGTACGCGACCGGCGCGGTCCTGCTGCCGTTCTTCGCGTTCCTGACCTACCTCATCGCCGTGCCGACCGGCATCAAGTTCTTCAACTGGATCGGCACCATGTGGCGCGGCCAGCTGACGTTCGAGACGCCGATGCTGTTCTCCATCGGCTTCCTGGTCACCTTCCTCCTGGGTGGCCTGACCGGCGTGCTGCTGGCCAGCCCGCCGCTGGACTGGCACGTCAACGACAGCTACTTCGTCGTCGCCCACTTCCACTACGTCGTCTTCGGCACCGTGGTGTTCGCCGCCTACGCCGGCATCTACTTCTGGTTCCCGAAGATGTCGGGCCGGATGATGGACGAGCGGCTGGGCAAGCTGCACTTCTGGCTGGTGTTCATCGGCTTCCACGCGACGTTCCTGGTCCAGCACTGGCTGGGCACCGAGGGCATGCCGCGCCGGTACGTCGACTACCTGCCCACCGACGGGTTCACCACCCTGCACGTCATCTCCACGATCGGGTCGTTCGTCCTGGGCGCCTCGACCATCCCGTGGCTGTACAACGTGGTGAAGTCGTGGAAGTACGGCCGCCTCGCGCTGCGCGACGACCCGTGGGGCCACGGCAACTCGCTCGAGTGGGCCACCTCCTCGCCGCCGCCGCGGCACAACTTCACCGAGATCCCGCGGATCCGGTCGGAGCGTCCGGCGTTCGAGGCGCACTACCCGCACCTGGTCGAGCGGCTGCACGCCGAGGCGCACGTCGGCAAGCGGCACCAGCCCTACGCCGGTGTCAGCGAGCTGGCCGAGGGCACCGGCCCGCGTCAGGGTCCCAACGACCCCGACCCGTTCTGACCCCCGGGGCCCGGCCCCACGCGATCGCACGTCACGACGACGCCCCGTCGGCTCCGGCCGGCGGGGCGTCGCCTCGTCCGCGGGACCACCGCCCGGAGCCGCCGGGGGAGTGCGGCACCATGGCCGCCGTGCCGCTCGACCCCGCACCCCGCACGCGTCCGCAGGCCGCCCCCGACGGGCCCCGCGCGGTCCTGACGGTCACCGGCGCCGACCGGCCCGGCGTGACCGCCCGGCTGTTCGGGGCCCTCGCCTCCGGCGACGAGGGGCTCCCGCCGGTCGAGGTCGTCGACGTCGAGCAGGTCGTCGTGCACGGCCAGCTGGTCCTCGGGGTGGTCATCGGCGCCCGGCCGGCCGACGGCGCGGTGGACGAGGCCGGCTTCCTCGCCTGCCTGGGCCGGCTGGCCACCGAGGTCGCCCGCGCCACCGGCGTCCGGGTCGAGGTGGAGACCGCCTCCGGTCGCGGTGGCGGCACCACACCCACCGGGCGGCCGCACCACGTGATCCTGCTCGGCCGGCCCGTGCCGCCGTCCGCGGTCGCCGGCGCGGCCACCGCCATCGCGGGCGTCGGCGGCAACATCGACGCGATCCGGCGGCTGTCGGACCACCCGGTCACGTCCCTGGAGCTCACCGTCTCCGGGGCCGGGGCCACCGAGCTGCGCACCGCGCTGGCCGCCGTCGCCGCCGCCACCGGCGCCGACATCGCCGTCGAGCAGGTCGGGCTCGCCCGGCGCAGCAAGCGGCTGATCGTCCTCGACGTCGACTCCACGCTGGTGCGCGGCGAGGTCATCGACGAGCTGGCCGCCCGCGCCGGGCGGGCGGCCGAGGTCGCCCGGATCACCGCGGCGGCCATGAACGGGGAGCTGGACTTCGCCGAGTCGCTGCGGGCCCGGGTGGCCACGCTGGCGGGCCTGCCGGTCGAGGTCCTCGACGAGGTGCGCGAGCACCTGGAGCTCACCCCCGGCGCCCGCACGCTCATCCGCACGCTGCAGCGGCTCGGGTTCCGCTGCGGCATCGTCAGCGGCGGCTTCAGCCAGATCACCGACCCGCTGGCCGCCGCGCTCGGCCTCGACTTCGCCGCGGCCAACACCCTCGAGGTCGCCGACGGGAGGCTCACCGGCGGCCTGGTGGGCGAGATCGTCGACCGGGCGGGCAAGGCCCGCGCGCTGGCCCGCTTCGCCGCCGAGCACGGCATCCCGCTGGAGCAGACGGTCGCGGTCGGCGACGGCGCCAACGACCTCGACATGCTCAACGCCGCCGGGCTCGGCATCGCGTTCAACGCCAAGCCCGTGGTGCGCGAGCAGGCGCACACCGCGCTCAACCAGCCCTACCTCGACGCCGTGCTGCAGGTCCTCGGCTTCACGAGGGACGAGGTGATGGACGCGCTGTGACACCGTGTGACTGTGACACCGTGTGACTGTGACACCGTGTGATCTGCCGTCCTGCCGGACGGCACCGCGGCCACGAGCCGTACCCCTGCTGCGCTGAGCCCTGCCACGACGTCCCGCCCGGGAGCCTCCGGCCCCGCGGTCGGTCCGCCGTCCTACGCAGGGCGGCTCGCTTCAGGGGCGGGTGACCGTGCCCTCCAGCTCCACGCCGGCGGTGCGCAGCTGGTCCAGCGCCGCCTCGGTCGAGGCCTCGGACACCCCCGCGGTGAGGTCGAGCAGCACGCGGGTCCCGAAGCCCGCCGCGACGGCGTCGAGCGCGGTGGCCCGCACGCAGTGGTCGGTCGCGATGCCGACGACGTCGACGGCGTCCACGCCCCGCTCGCGCAGCCAGTCCGCCAGCGGCACGCCGTCGGCCCGCCCCTCGAAGCCGGAGTAGGCCGCCGCGTAGTGGCCCTTGTCGAAGACGGCGTCGAGCGGCCCGCGGTCCAGCGACGGGTGCAGCTCGAGCCCGCTCGTGCCGGCGACGCAGTGCGCCGGCCAGGTCTCCAGGTAGTCGGGCTCCTCGTGGAAGTGGTCGCCCGGGTCGACGTGGTGGTCGCGCGTGGCGACCACGTACGCGTAGTCGGCGGACCGCACGTGCTCGGTGATCGCCGCCGCCACCGCCGCACCCCCGGCCACCGCCAGGCTGCCGCCCTCGCAGAAGTCGTTCTGCACGTCCACCACCAGCAGTGCGCGCGTCACCGCGGGACCTCCGTTCACGCCGTCACCGTCTCCAGTGCGGGTTCCCCGCGGGAGAGCGCCCATGCCTCCTGCGGCAGGGCCTCGCGCGCCCGGCGGTGGTGCGCGGCCGCCGCCTCGAGCGCGTCGGCCGGGGACGACGGCGTCACCACCTCGCCGCCGCGGACCAGCTCCACCAGCAGCCGCCGGTCGCCGTCGCGCGGCTCGACCCGCCCGCTGCTGACCACCTCGGCGGTCGCCGTCCCGTCGGCGTCGTGCCGGCGGACGGCGGTCTTGCGGCCCCCGGTGGAGTTCTTGCCCTCCGAGCGCTTGGCCACCGGCACGCCGTCGCGCTCGACCAGCTTGTAGACCATCCCGGCGGTCGGCGCGCCCGACCCGGTGACCAGCGAGGTGCCGACGCCGTAGCCGTCGACCGGCGCGGCCATGAGCCCGGCGATCGCGTACTCGTCGAGGTCGCTGGTGACGATGATCCGCGTCTTCGTGGCGCCCAGGTCGTCGAGCTGGCGGCGGGCGGCGGTGGCCAGCGTCGGCAGGTCGCCGGAGTCCAGCCGGATGGCGCCGAGCTCCGGCCCGGCCACCTCGACCGCCGTCCTGATGCCCTGGACGACGTCGTAGGTGTCCACCAGCAGCGTGGTGCCGACGCCGAGCGTGTCGACCTGCGCGCGGAAGGCGGCGGCCTCGTCGTCGTGCAGGAGGGTGAACGCGTGCGCGCTGGTGCCCGTCGTCGGCACCCCGTACCGGCGGCCGGCCTCCAGGTTGGAGCTGGCGGTGAAGCCGACCAGGTACGCCGCCCGCGCCGCGGCGACCGCGGCCTGCTCGTGGGTGCGACGCGAGCCCATCTCGATGCACGGCCGCTCGCAGGCCGCCCCGACCATGCGGGCCGCGGCCGAGGCGATCGCGCTGTCGTGGTTGAGCACCGAGAGGACCAGGGTCTCCAGCAGCACGCCCTCGGCGAAGGGCGCGCGCACGGTGAGCACCGGGGAGCCGGGGAAGAACAGCTCGCCCTCGGCGTAGCCGTCGACGTCGCCGGAGAAGCGGAAGTCGGCCAGCCAGTCCAGCAGCCGCGCGTCGGTCAGGCCCTGCTCGCGGAGGGTGGCCAGCTCCTCGTCGCCGAAGCGGAAGGCGGGCAGCAGTTCCAGGAGCCGGCCGGTGCCGGCGACCACGCCGTAGCGGCGGCCGTGCGGGAGGCGCCGGGCGAAGACCTCGAAGACGCAGTCGCGGTCGGCGGTGCCGTCCGCCAGGGCGGCGGCGACCATCGTCAGCTCGTACCGGTCGGTGAGCAGGGCGGTACCCGTCGGCATGATCCCGACCCTAGGTCGACCGCCGCGACCGCACCCGGGGGACCGGGGGAGCGACCGTCCTAGAGTGGTCGGGTGGCCGGACCACTCGCGCCGACACGGACGCCCGAACCCACGGTCGAGGAGACCGCCGACCTCGACCGGCCCTGGGTCACCATCGTCTGGAACGACCCGGTGAACCTCATGACCTACGTGACCCACGTGCTGCGGGAGCTGTTCGGCTACGACGAGCCGACGGCGACGACGCTCATGCTGCAGGTGCACAACGACGGCAAGGCGGTGGTCAGCTCCGGCCCGCGCGAGCGGATGGAGCACGACACCAGCCGGCTGCACGCCTACGGCCTGTGGGCCACCTACCAGCAGGACGCATGAGGCCGTTCCGCCGCAAGGGGGCCGACGTCGTCGCGCGGCTCGAGCCGGCCGAGGCCGGCGTCCTCGGGCTGCTGCTCGACCAGCTCGAGCAGCTGCTGGGCGCCGACCCCGAGGACGTCGACGGCGACCCGGTGGTCGCGCGGCTGCTGCCGGCCGGGCACCGCACCGACCCGGAGCTCGCCGCCGACTACCGCGAGCTGACCGAGTCGGCGCTGCGCGCGGGCAAGACCGACGACCTGGCCGCCGTCCGGGCCACCCTCCCCGCCGACGGCGGCGAGGTGCGGCTGGACCGGGACCAGGCCGGCGCGTGGCTGCGCACCACCAACGACCTGCGGCTGGCCCTGGGCGAGCGGATCGGGGTCACCGAGGAGACCGAGCCGCCCGAGGACCCGGCCGGCGAGGAGGGCCAGCAGCTGGCCGTCTACTACTGGCTCACCGGGCTGCAGGGGTCGCTCGTCGACGCGGTCGCCGCCGGGCGCGACGCCCGAAGGTGAGCAGCACCAGCGCCGCCAGCAGCAGGTCCAGCACGAAGAAGACCAGCACCAGGCTGGGCAGCTCCAGCTCGCGGACGGCCGCCCCGACGGTGGAGACGAGCGTGACCACCGACAGGGCCAGCACCAGCAGGAGCACCAGCACCCGCAGCGCGACGAGCAGCGCCAGCGACAGGCGGTCGGCGGCGACGTCGCTGCTGTAGTGCCCGCTGCGCAGGGTCAGCCCCCGGATGCCGAGCCACAGCGACGGCAGCGCGACGACGACCACGCCGGCCGCCATGATCAGGTCGAGCACCACGGGTCCGCACCGTATCCGGTCGGTGACGAGCGGGTGACCTGCCCCGGTCGGGCGAGCGTCGCCCGGTGCCCGCGGTGCCGCTCCCGGGCGCCGCCTAGACTGGCGGTGTGCTGCGCATCGACCGCGCGACCTACGACGCCATCGTGGCCCACGCCCGGGAGGACCACCCGGACGAGGCCTGTGGCGTCGTCGCCGGGCCCGAGGGCAGCGACCGTCCCGAGCGGTTCATCCCGATGCTCAACGCCGCCCGGTCGCCGACGTTCTACGAGTTCGACTCGGCCGACCTGCTGCGCCTGTACCGGGAGATGGACGACCGGGACGAGGAGCCGGTGGTGATCTACCACTCCCACACCGCCACCGGGGCGTACCCCTCGCGCACCGACGTCAGCTACGCGTCCGAGCCCAACGCGCACTACGTGCTCGTCTCCACCCGCCACCACGGCCGGGAGACCGGCCTGGCCGGGGACGACGTCGAGTTCCGCAGCTTCCGGATCGTCGACGGCGAGGTGAGCGAGGAGGACGTCGAGGTCGTCGAGTCCTACCTGTTCGGCCACTCGCCGACCACCGTCGTCTACGACTGACCGAGGACCCCGTCCTCCCCACCCCTCGCGAGCCCGGGGCGGGGCCCTGGACGGGCCGGCCGCGGAATGACCCGCGGCGAGCGGGCGTTGCCCGCACCGACACGCGCTCACGCCGAGCGCTCCCGCACGTCCCCACCCTCCCGAGGAGAACCGCACGCCATGGCCATCGAGGTCCGGATCCCGACCATCCTGCGCACCCACACCGGCGGCAACAAGACCGTCGAGGGCAGCGGGGACACCCTCGGCGCGCTCGTCGACGACCTCGACGCCAAGCACCCCGGCCTCAAGGGCCGCCTGGTGACCGAGGAGGGCAAGCTGCACCGCTTCGTCAACGTCTACGTCAACGACGAGGACGTGCGCTTCACCGGCGCGCTCGACACCGCGGTCAAGGACGGCGACTCGGTCACCATCCTCCCGGCGGTCGCCGGCGGCTGCTGAGGCCTCCCGCCCCGCCGTCCCGTCCCCTCACCCGGAAGAGCTCCCGCATGGCCCGCTTCAACTCCCTCGTCGACTCCCTCGGCGGCACCCCGCTGGTGGGGCTGCCGAACCTGTCGCCGACGCCGGACGTGCGGCTGTGGGCCAAGCTCGAGGACCACAACCCGACCGGGTCGATCAAGGACCGTGCCGCGATCTCGATGATCGAGGCGGCGGAGAAGGACGGGACGCTGCAGCCGGGCGCCACCATCCTCGAGCCGACCAGCGGCAACACCGGCATCTCGCTGGCGATGGTGGCCCGGCAGCGCGGTTACCGGCTGATCTGCGTCATGCCGGAGAACACCTCCGTCGAGCGGCGCCAGCTGCTGGAGATGTACGGCGCGCAGATCGTCAGCTCGCCGGCGGCCGGCGGGTCCAACCAGGCGGTCGCGATGGCCAAGGAGATGGCCGCCGAGCACGACGACTGGGTGATGCTCTACCAGTACGGCAACCCGGCCAACGCCGAGGCGCACTACACCGGCACCGCCCCGGAGATCCTCGCGGACCTGCCGTCGATCACCCACTTCGTCGCGGGCCTGGGCACCACCGGCACGCTCATGGGCTGCTCGCGCTACTTCCGCGAGCACAAGCCCGGCGTCCAGGTGATCGCCGCCGAGCCGCGCTACGGCGAGCTGGTCTACGGCCTGCGCAACATCGACGAGGGGTTCATCCCCGAGCTCTACGACCCGTCGCTGCTGGACTCGCGGTTCTCCGTGGGCCCCGAGGACGCCGTCCACCGCACCCGGCAGCTGGTCGAGCGCGAGGGCATCTTCGCCGGCATCTCGACCGGGGCGATCCTGCACGCGGCACTCGGCGTCGCCGACCGCGAGGTCGCCGCCGGCCGCCGCGCCGACATCGTGTTCATCGTCTGCGACGGCGGCTGGAAGTACCTGTCCACCGGCGCCTACGCCGGCACCCTCGAGGAGGCCACCTCGGCCCTCGAGGGCCAGCTGTGGGCCTGAGCCCGGAGCTGCCCGCCCGGGCCCTGCTGTTCGACAACGACGGCGTCCTGGTCGACTCCGACGCCGCCGTCACCTCCTCCTGGTCGCGCTGGGCCAGCGAGCACGGCCTGGTGCCCGCCGACGTGCTCGCCGTCGTACACGGCCGGCGGTCGGCCGACACCGTCGCCGACCTGGTGCCCGGGCCCGGGCGGGCCGCCGCGACGGCGCTCATCGACCGGTACGAGCTCGAGGACGCCGCCACCGTGGCCGCCGTCCCCGGCGCCGCCGACCTCCTGGCCGGCCTGCCCGCGGACGTGTGGGGCGTGGTCACCTCCGGCACCCCCGACCTCGCCACCGCCCGGCTGACCGCCGCGGGGCTGCCGCTGCCCCGCACCCTGGTCACCGCCCGCGACGTGCGCACCGGCAAGCCCGACCCCGAGGGCTACCGCCTCGGCGCCCGCCTGCTCGGCGTGCCCCCGGAGGACACCGTGGTGTTCGAGGACAGCCCCGCCGGCATCGCCGCCGGCCGGGCGGCCGGCGCGCGGGTCGTCGGCGTGGGGGAGCGGGCCCTCGGCACCGGGGCCGACGTCGTCGTCCGCGACTTGCGCGGCCTGTCCTGGGCCGGCGGCGTCCTGTCCGTCCCGGCCGCCGCCCTGCTCCCGACCGGCGGCTAGCCTGGCGCCCGCCATGGACAGCGGATGGACGTGCGACCGGCCGGGGGTCGCGGCATGAGGCTCACGGTCGTGGGCTGCTCGGGCAGCGGGCCCGGCCCCGCGTCGGCGGCCTCCTGCTACCTCGTCGAGCACGACGGCTTCCGGGTGCTGCTGGACCTGGGCAGCGGCGCGTTCGGGGCGCTGCAGGCGCTGGCCGACCCCGACTCGATCGACGCCGTCTACCTCTCCCACCTGCACGCCGACCACTGCCTCGACGTCGTCCCGTTCGTGGTCTGGCACCGCTACTCCGGCCGCTCGTCGCGGCGCCGGGTCCCGCTGATCGCCCCGGCCGGGGCCGAGCGGCGGCTGGGCCTGGTCTACGACGAGGGCGGCGCGCCGCTGACCGACGTCTTCGACTTCGCGGCCACCCCGGTGTCGGCGGTCCTCGGCCCGTTCACCGTGCAGACCGCGCGGACCGCGCACCCGGTCGAGTGCCACGCCGTCCGGCTGACCGCCCACGGCAGCTCGCTGGTCTACACCGGCGACACCGGGCCGTCGCGGGCCGTCGTCGACCTGGCGCACGGTGCCGACGTGCTGCTGGCCGAGGCCGCCCACCCCGACCGGGACGGGCTGCCGCCGGACCTGCACCTCACCGGCCGGCAGGCGGGGGAGGCCGCGGCCGCGGCCGGGGTGCGGCGCCTGCTGGTCACCCACGTGCCCGCGTGGGTGGACCCCGTCGCGCAGCTGGCCGCGGCGCGGACGGCGTTCCCCGGCGCGGAGCTGGTCGCCCCGGGCGCGACCTACGACGTGTGAGCGGAACCCTCGCGCCCCGCGTGCTCGGCGCGGGCCCGCGCAGGGTGGCCGGCGGGGACCAGCGGTGGACTCACTTGCCGCGCCCGTGCCGGGCGGGCACGGTGGGCCGGTGGTCGACGACGAACGGGACGGCGTCCGGCTGACCAGCCTCGACGCGCCGCTGGGGGACGGGCTGGGCGTCACCAAGGGCGACCTGGTCGACCACCTCGACGCGTTCGCGGACCGGCTGGTGCCGCAGCTGGCGGGCCGGCCGCTGTCGGTGAAGCGCGTGCGGCCGGGCCAGGAGCCGTTCATGCAGCGCAACGTGGCCAGGGGCGCGCCGGACTGGGTGCGCACCGTGCCGGTGTGGTCGTTCGGCGCCCACCGCCAGGTGCACCAGGTGCTGTGCGACGACCGCCGGACGCTCCTGTGGCTGGCCAACCAGCGCGCCGTGGAGTTCCACGTCCCGTTCTTCCGCGCGGGCGCCGAGACCGAGCCGACCGGCGTCGTGCTCGACCTCGACCCGCCGGAGGGCGCCGACTTCGCGGTGGTCGTGCGGGCCGCGGAGCTGGTGCGGCGGGCGCTGGCCGACGCCGGGCTGGCCGGGGCGGTGAAGACCAGCGGGTCCAAGGGCGTGCACGTCGTCGTCCCGGTGCGCGGGGCCGGACCCGAGGACGCCGCCGCCGCGACCCGCGCGCTCGCCGCCCGCGCCGCGGCCCTCGACCCGGACCTGGCCACGACCGCCTACATCAAGGAGGACCGGCACGGCCGGGTCTTCCTCGACTCCACCCGCTCGGGGTCCTCGACGATCGTGGCCGCCTACAGCCCGCGCATCCGGCCGGGCCTGCCCGTGTCGGCGCCGGTGGCGTGGGAGGACCTGCCCTCGGCCCGGCCGGGCGACGTCACCGTGACGACCGCGCCGGACCGGCTGGGGGACGGCGACCCCTGGGCGCGGCTGCTGCCCCCGCCGCAGGCGCTCCCGGCCGACCTCGTCGCCGAGGGCCACACCATCCCGGTCGCGCGGGTGGCCGCGATGCACGAGGGCAAGCGGCGGGCGCGGGCCAAGCGGTCCGCGGAGGGCTGAGCGGGCGACCCGGGGGCCGACGCTCCGGCCGCCGTCGTCCCCAGGGGGGACCCGCGTCCACCACCGGGTGTGCGCGGGCGCGTCCTGTCGGTGCCGACCCGCAGGCTCCCGGGCATGACGCACGACCCGCAGACCACCGCCTGGCTCGACCAGGAGGACGCCCACCTCGCCGCCGTCGTCCGCCGCGCCCGCTTCGCCGTCCAGTACGTCGGGCCGGGGGACCGTCCCGACGAGCCGGCGTTCGGCTACACCATCGGCCTGTTCGGCCTCGGCCACCCCGAGCTGGTGGTCGTCGGGCGCGGGACCTCCGCCACGCACTCCCTGCTCGACGCGGTGGCCCGCGAGGTCGTGGCCGGCCGGTCGCTGGTGCCCGGGGAGCTGCTCGAGGCCGGCCGGGAGGAGCTGGTCGTGGAGGAGTGCCCGAACCCGGGCGAGGTGCTGCTCGGCGCCAACCGCTGGTACCGGCGGCCGGCCGAGTACTCGGTGCCGGCGCACGTGCTCACCTGGGCCTCGC
The DNA here is from genome assembly GCF_054050315.1 of Geodermatophilus sp. SYSU D00867. Lineage (NCBI taxonomy): Bacteria > Bacillati > Actinomycetota > Actinomycetes > Geodermatophilales > Geodermatophilaceae > Geodermatophilus > Geodermatophilus sp. SYSU D00867. Next base: position 78,905 of record NZ_JBJGZC010000011.1, read on the forward strand.
CCGCCGGGTGCTTCCCGTGGGACCCGGGCTGGGACGCCGGCCGGTGCGGGCAGCCCCGACCGGGCACGTGGACGGCCTGAGTCCGCCCTGGGAGAACGCCTCTCGTCCCGGGCGCCGGGAGGGGCCAGGATGGCCCGCGTCGCGGGATGCCGGGACGCGCCCGGCGGGCGGGAGGTGCACGTGACCGCGCGAGCCGATCGACCGTCCGGGGTGCGCGCCCACGCCCGGGTGCTGCCGACGACGGAGCACCACACGGTCACCACGCTGGAGCTCTTCTTCGACCTGGTCTTCGTCTTCGCGATCACCCAGGTCACCGCCTTCATGGCCGAGGACATCGGCTGGCGCAGCGCGGTGCGCGGCCTGCTCGTCCTCGCGCTGCTGTGGTGGGCCTGGAGCAGCTACGCGTGGCTCGGGAACCAGGCCCGGGCCGACGAGGGCGTCGTCCGCGGTGCGCTGATCACGGTGATGGGGGCGCTGTTCCTCGTCGCGCTGTCGATCCCGGAGGCGTGGCGCGACGAGGGCGACGGGTTCAGCGCCCCGCTGGTGCTGGCCGCGTGCATCGCCGTGGTGCGTCTGGGTCACCTCGCGGTCTACCTCGTCGCGGCGGGGGACGACGCCGGGTTGCGCCGACAGCTGCTGCGGACCGCGGTCCCGGTCGTCCTGGCCGCCGGGCTCCTGGTGGCCGGGGCGCTGGCCGGCGGGACCACCCAGACGCTGCTGTGGGTCCTGGCGCTGCTGGTCGACTACACCGGGATCTACGTCTCCGGCACCGACTGGCGGTTGCCGGCGCCGCGGCACTACGCCGAGCGGCACGGCCTCATCGTGATCATCGCCCTCGGCGAGTCGATCATCGCGGTCGGCGTGGGGGTCACCGACCTGCCGCTGACCCTGCCGATCGCGGCCGTCGCGCTCCTCGGACTCACGGTGAGCGTGTGCCTGTGGTGGTCCTACTTCGACGTGGTCGCCCCGGTGGCGGAGCGGGTGCTGGCCGGCAGGCAGGGCGTGGACCGGGTCCGGCTGGCCCGCGACTCCTACACCTACCTGCACTTCCCGATGATCGCCGGGATCATCTTCCTCGCCCTCGGGCTGAAGAAGGTCGCCGAGTACGTCGGCGACGTCGAGCACCACGACCTGACCGACCCGCTGAAGGGGACGGGCCTGTGGTCGCTCTACGCCGGCGTCGCGGTGTACCTGCTGGCGCACCTGGCCTTCCGGCTGCGCAACGTCGGGTCGGTCAACCGGCCGCGGGCCGTCGTCGCGGTGGTGCTGCTGCTCGCGCCCCTGGCCGTGGCGCCCCTGCCGGCGCTGGCGCAGCTCGCGGTGCTCGCCGCGGTCCTGGTGGCGCTGCTGAGCTTCGAGGTGGTCCGCTACGCCGACGCGCGGGCGCGGGTGCGGGCGGAGGCGGCCGCCGAGCACGGGTGACCGCCTCCGCCCGTGCCCGGCCGCCGCGCCAGGAGCGGTGCGTGGACACCGGCACCCGGCACTCGCGGTGCACCGGCCCGGCCCGTGTCCTGACGACGGGGACGGCCGCCGTGCACGTACGGTGGCCACCCTCCCGCCGGCGGGTGAGGCCGGTGCCGGGGCCGTGTCGACGCCGGACGCCCGCGCCTACGCTGCTGCCGTGATCGCGCCGCGTGAGGAGGTCGTCCGCCGGGCGGCGCGGACCCTCCTCGACGGCGAGCGGCTCGACACCACGACCCTCTCCGCCCAGCTGGGCATCTCGCGGGTGACGCTGTTCCGCCGGGTGGGCAACCGGGACGCCATCCTCGGCGAGGCGATGTGGTGGCTGGCCGAGCGCACGCTGCGTCGAGCCGCGGAGGCGCACGACGCCCGGCCCGAGGGCGCGGAGCCCGCGGCCCGGCTGCGCAGCCTGGCGATCATCGAGGACTACCGCCACGTCCTGGGCACCGCGTCGTCGCTGCGCCGCTTCATCGACGACGAGCCGACCACCGCGATGCGCGTCCTCACCGACCCGCGCGGCCGGGTGCAGCCGCGGCTGGTCGAGGCCTACACCGCGCTGTTCGAGCGCGACGTCGAGGAGCGCGGGCTGACGCCGGAGGTGCCCCTGCCGGTGCTGGCCTACGCCGTCGTCCGGCTGGGGGAGTCGTTCCTCTACTCCGACGTCATGGTCGCCCGCGACCCCGACCTCAAGGCCGCGACGACGGTCGTCGACGCGTTGGTGACCGGCGTGCTCGGCGTCCGCGGGGACTGAGCGCTCAGCCCAGGCCGAGGTCGCGGCGCAGCTTCGCCACGTGCCCGGTGGCCTTGACGTTGTAGGCGGCCCGCTCGATGCGGCCCTCGGCGTCGACGACGAAGGTCGAGCGGATGACGCCCTGCACCTCCTTGCCGTAGAGCTTCTTGGTGCCGAAGGCGCCGTAGGCGGTGAGCACGCGCTTGTCCGGGTCGGACAGCAGCGTGATGCCCAGGCCCTCCTGCTCGCGGAAGCGCTGCAGCTTCTCCGGCGGGTCGGGGGAGATGCCGATGATGTCCAGCCCGGCCTCGGCCAGCTCGCCGGCGGCGGCGGTGAAGTCGACGGCCTGGGTGGTGCAGCCCGGGGTGAGGGCGGCGGGGTAGCAGTAGACGATCACCCGGCGGCCGCGGCGGTCGGCGAGGGAGACCGGGGTGCCGTCGGCGTCGGGCAGCGTGAAGTCCGGCGCCGGGTCACCGGGCGCGAGGCGGACGGAAGCGGTCTCGGTCATGCCCGGCATGATGCCGTGCCCGCCCGGCGGGGTCGGGGAGCAGGGGCGTCAGCCGCGGAGGAACGACAGCCGCACCTGCCGCTCGGGGTTGTCGCCGTTGGGGTCGACCAGGCAGATCCGCTGCCAGGTGCCCAGCTGCAGCCGGCCGCCGAGCACCGGCACGCTCAGGTGCGGTGGCACGAACGCCGGCAGCACGTGGTCGCGCCCGTGGCCGGGGCTGCCGTGCCGGTGGCGCCAGCGGCCGTCGCGGGGCAGCAGCTCGTCGAGCTGGGCGAGCAGGTCGTCGTCGCTGCCCGCGCCGGTCTCGATGACCGCGAGCCCGGCCGTGGCGTGCGGGACGAACACGGACAGCAGGCCGTCGTCCTCCTGCCGGACGAAGTCCTCGCACTCGCCGGTCAGGTCGACCACCACCGGCTCGCCGCCGGTCCGCACCGTCCGCAGCTCCGATCGCACGTCGTCGATCGTGGCACGCCGATCGCGGCATCTCGCCGCGAGGACGGCGTGCCGGCGTCGATAGGCTCGGTGCCCGTGACCCGCCCCGACGGCCGCGCGGCCGACCAGCTCCGCCCGGTGACCATCACCCGCAACTGGCTCGACCACGCCGAGGGCTCGGTGCTCGTCGAGTTCGGCCGCACCCGCGTGCTGTGCGCGGCCAGCGTCACCGAGGGCGTGCCGCGCTGGCGGAAGGGCTCGGGCCTGGGCTGGGTCACCGCCGAGTACGCGATGCTGCCGCGCGCCACGCACACCCGGGGCGACCGCGAGTCGGTCAAGGGCCGCATCGGCGGGCGCACCCACGAGATCAGCCGGCTCATCGGCCGCTCGCTGCGCGCCTCGATCGACCTCGCGGCGCTGGGGGAGAACAGCGTCGCCATCGACTGCGACGTCCTGCAGGCCGACGGCGGCACCCGCACGGCGGCCATCACCGGCGCCTACGTCGCCCTCGCCGACGCCGTCGCGTGGCTGGCCGACCGCCGGAAGCCGGCGAAGAAGAACGCGATCGTGCAGTCGGTGGCGGCGGTCAGCGTCGGCGTGGTCGACGGCGAGCCGCGGCTGGACCTCGCCTACGAGGAGGACGTGCGCGCCGGCACCGACATGAACGTCGTCTGCACCGGCGAGGGCGGGTTCGTCGAGGTGCAGGGCACCGCCGAGGGCGCGGTGTTCGACCGGCCCACCCTCGACCGGCTGCTCGACCTCGCCGTCGCCGGGTGCGCCGAGCTCACCCGTGTCCAGCAGGAGGTGCTGCAGCGATGACCACCCGCCTGCTGCTGGCCACCCGCAACGCCGGCAAGCTCGCCGAGCTGCAGCGGCTGCTGACCGACGCCGTCCCGGGCATCGAGGTGGTCGGCCTGCGCGACGTCCCCGAGTACCCGGAGGCCCCCGAGACCGGCGCGACGTTCGCGGAGAACGCGCTGCTCAAGGCGCGCGAGGCGGTCCGGTACACGGGCCTGCCCGCGGTGGCCGACGACTCCGGTCTCGCCGTCGACGCGCTCAACGGGATGCCCGGGGTGCTCTCCGCGCGCTGGTCGGGCCGGCACGGCGACGACGCCGCCAACACCGCGCTGCTGCTCGGCCAGATCCGCGACGTCCCCGACGAGCGGCGCGGCGGGGCGTTCGTGTGCGCCGCCGCCCTGGTCACCCCGGACGGCGCGGAGTCGGTCGTCGCGCGGCAGTGGCGCGGCCGGGTGGTCCGCGAGCCGCGCGGCAGCAACGGCTTCGGCTACGACCCGGTGTTCGTCGCCGACGGCCTGGACCGCACCGCCGCCGAGCTCGAGCCCGCGGAGAAGGACGCCCGCAGCCACCGCGGGCAGGCCTTCGCCGCGCTGGTCCCGGTGATCGCGCAGACGCTCGGCGCGGCCTGACCGCCGCGCCGCGGCGGCACCTCGGCACCGCCCCGACGACGTAGGGTCCACGCCCGCGGCGGGCGGGGGCCCGCGGGAGGGGAGCCGGGTGCGCGCGGACGTCGGGGCGTGGAGGACCGGGCTGCGGCCCTCGCCGGTGGGCTACCGCCGCTCGGAGGTGCTGCGCGGCGGGCTGGGCGCACTGGCCGGCATCGCGCTGGCCGCCCTGACCGCCTCCGCGGTCCCGGGCGGGCCGGCCGGGCTGCCGTGGATCGTCGCGCCGATGGGCGCCACCGCGGTGCTGCTGTTCGCCGCGCCGGCCAGCCCGCTGGCCCAGCCCTATCCCGTGCTCGCCGGCAACACGGTATCCACGCTGGTCGGCGTCGCGGCGGGCAAGCTGCTCGACGACGTCACGCTGGCCGCGGCGGTCGCCGTCGGCGTGGCGGTCCCGCTGATGATGGTGCTGCGCTGCGTGCACCCGCCAGGCGGCGCCTGCGCGCTGTTCACCGCGGTCGGCGGGGCGGCGGTCGCCGACCACGGCTGGGCGTTCGCGCTGTGGCCGGTCGGCGTCGACACCCTCGTGCTGCTGCTCGTGGCCGCGCTGGTGAACAACCTGACCGGCCGGCCCTACCCGCACGTGCCCGAGCCGCCGCGCACCGGGCCCGGGGCGCCGCCCACCGAGCGGGTCGGGCTGCAGGCCGAGGACGTCGCGGCGGCGATGCAGCGGCTGGACCGCGGCCTGGACGTGCTGCCCGGCGACGTGCTGGCGCTGGTCCGCGACGCCGAGGCGCACGCCCTGGACCGCCGGCTCGGGCAGCTGCGCGTGGGCGCGCTGATGGAGCGCGACGTGCGGACCGTGCAGCCCGACGAGACGCTCTACCGCGCCCGGATGCTCATGAACCAGCACGCGGTGAAGGCCCTGCCGGTGGTCACGCCCGACCGCCGGGTCGTCGGGATCGTCACCGTCCACGACCTGTTCAACCTCGACGTCGTGGACTTCGACCCGGTCGCGAAGGTCATGACCAGCCCGGTCACCACCGTCGGCGCCGACACCCCGGTCTCCGAGCTGGTCGGGCTGATGGCCGACCGCGGGCTGCGGCACCTGCCGGTGGTCGACGCCGACGACCGGCTCGCCGGGATCGTCACCCGCGCCGAGCTCGTCGCCGTCCTGCACCGGGCGCTGGTCGGCTCCTGACCCGTACGGGTGGTCCCGTCGGCGCCGGCTGCGGGATCCGCCTCGGGCTGCCGTTGACCTCCTGACGGGCCGACGGCAGGGGGCGGGCATGGCAGGGGACGACGGGCGTCCGGCGGCGCGGCTGGTCGTGCTGATCCCGGCGCACGACGAGGCCGCGAACATCGGGGACACCCTCGACGCGCTGCAGCGGCAGACGCGCCGTCCCGACCGCGTGGTCGTCGTCGCCGACAACTGCACCGACGACACCGCCCGGATCGCGCGCGAGCGCGGGGCCGAGGTCTACGAGACCGTCGGCAACACCGACAAGAAGGCCGGCGCCCTCAACCAGGCGATCGTGCAGCGGTTCCGCCGCACCGCCACCGCCGACCGGCGGGGCGCCTCCGACGACCCGCGGCGAGGCCCCGACCGGCGCAGGGGCGCGGCGGAGGACGGCCCCGCCGGCCCCACGCCCGACCTGCGCGACGACGACCTCGTCCTCGTGATGGACGCCGACACCGAGCTCGCGCCCGGCTTCCTCGAGGCCGCCGCGGCCAGCCTCGAGTCCTCGCCGCGGATCGGCGCTGCCGGGGGTCTGTTCTACGGGCACCCCGGGGCGGGGTTGCTCGGGCAGCTGCAGCGCAACGAGTACCTCCGGTACAGCCGCGACGTCTCGCGGACCGGCCGCGTGATGGTGCTGACCGGCACGGGCACGCTGTTCCGCGTCCGGGCGCTGCGGGAGGTCGCCGCCGCCCGTGGCACCACGCTGCCCGGCCGGGAGGGGCAGGTCTACGACACCCTCGCGCTGACCGAGGACAACGAGCTGACCCTCGCACTCAAGACCCTGGGCTGGCGCATGACCAGCCCGGCGGCGTGCTCGGTGGTCACCGAGATCATGCCGACCTGGCGTGACCTGTGGAAGCAGCGCATGCGGTGGCAGCGCGGTGCCCTGGAGAACCTCCGGCACTACGGGCTCACCCGGGTCACCCTGCGCTACTGGGGCCAGCAGCTCGGCATCGGTCTCGGCGTCCTCGCCTTCCAGGCCTACCTGCTGCTCACCGTGCTGGTCCTCGCGCGCGACGGCGGCCTGCACCTGGACCCGTTCTGGGCCTCGGTCGGCCTGGTCTTCCTGGCCGAGCGGCTGGTGACCGTCCGCCGGGGCGGCCCGCGGGCGCTGCTGCTGGCGCTGCCCCTGGTCGTCGAACTGGTCTACGACCTGTTTATCCAGGCCGTCTTCGTCCGCTCCCTGGTGGACGTCGTCCGCCGCCGGGAGGCCACCTGGCACCACGTCGCGGCCCCCGCGGCGGGCTGACCCACCGAGAGGAGGTGCACGTGTACAGCAAGGCGGGTTACGTGACGGCCAGCGGCGTGGGCGGGTCGACCGCCCTCGCCTCCACCGGCTTCGACGCGCTGGCGGTCGTGGTCGCCGGCGTCACCCTGCTGTTCGCCGGGCTGGCGCTGCTCAAGCTGGTCCCCCGGCGGGCGAAGGACTGACGGCGGGGCGGCCGGCTCAGGCGGCCGGCTGCGCCCCGCTGTCCGCCTCGGCCTGCGGCTCGGTGCCCGACCCGGAGCCCGAGCCGCCGCCGGAGCCGCTGCCGGAGCCGCTGCCGGAGCCGCTGCCGCTGCCGCTGTCCGGGTCGGTCCCCGGTGCCTGCGTCGACGGCTCGGCGGGCGCGGACTCCTCCGTGCCGCCGTCCGTGCCGCCGTCCGTGTCGCCGCCGCTGCCGCCCTCGGTGTCCTCGCCGGTGCCGCTGTCGGTGCCGTCGTCGCTGCCGCTCTCACCGGCGGGCGCGGACTCCTCGGGCGGGGTCGCGCTCTCCCCGGCGTCCCCGGGCGTCCCCGTGGCCGGCGCCCCGGTCGTCGGCGTGGTCGGGTCGGAGTCCGACGGCGCCAGGTCCCGCGAGGACGAGGCGTTGGACAGCTCGCCGATCGTGGTGGACGACGACGAGGTGTCGGACCCGCCGACCAGCGCCGACACCGGCTTCTGACCGACCAGCTCGATCGCCGTGACGATCCCCATGGCCAGCACGAAGACCGCGGCCGCGTACGCCGCCACCCGCGGCCAGCGGATCCGCCTGCGCGGTGCCGGGGCCCGGCGCGGGTCCAGGTGCGCGGGCAGCTCGCGGGTCGCCGCCTCACCGGCCGCCGGCCCGGCCGCGGGCATCGCCCGGGTCGGCGCCTCGCCGGCCGCGGAGGCGGGCCGGGTCGCCAGCTGCTCGCGGGCCTTCCGCAGCTTCTCGCCGGTGCGGTTCAGGGAGGCGCTGTAGAGCGCGGAGCCGACGGTGCTGACCACGCTGACCAGCGCCGCGCCGATCACCGTGCCGGCGACTCCGAAGAACGAGGCGAGGACCGCCGCGGACACCGCGGCCAGGGCGCCGGCCGCCACCTGGGTGACGGTGAGCGAGGCGCGGGGCTTGTCGGGGACCGGCTCGGGGTCCGTACCGGGGGAGGTGCTGGTATCGGTGCGCGGGGAGGTCATGGGCTCCGACGGGTCGTGTCCGGAGGACGGTGTGCGGGGAAGAGGACCGGTCCCGGGCACCCCGTCGTGCGGCCGGCCGATCCGAGGCTACGTCGGATGCGGCGCCCGTGCAGCGGCCCCGGACCGGCTTCAGCGTGCTGAGCTGCGGAAAGACAGTTGTGTGATCCGGTCCCAGCGGTCGTGCGCGTGGGGCCGCAGGGGAGCGGGCACCCCGTGCCCGTGCGCGTCGACCTCACCGCTGTCCGCGAGCTCCGCTTCGACGACGGGACGCCGGTGACCGCGGCCTCGGGCCTCGCGCCGCTGGGCGACGGCTGGCTCGTCGTCCAGGACGACGCCACGTCCGCGGCCTGGCAGCGCCCGGGCGGCGTGGTCCCGGTGCGGCTGCTGCCGCCGGTCGAGGGGCACGACCGCTTCTCCGAGGCGGCCGGGACCAAGTCCCTCAAGCCCGACCTGGAGACGGCCTGCCCGGTGGAGGCCGACGGGCGGCCCGCGGTGCTGCTGCTCGGGTCGGGGTCCACGCGGCGGCGCACCCGCGGGGTGCTGGCCGCCGTCGACGGCGACCGGCCCTCCGCCCGGGCGGCCGACCTCGGGCCGCTGTACGCCGCGGTCGGCGACCGCCTCGGGGTGCCGGACGGGCAGCGGAACCTGGAGGGCGCCGCCCGCGTGGGCGACGTCCTCCGCTGGTACCAGCGCGGCAACCGCGCCGCCGGGGTGCCGAACGCCTGCGTCGAGGTCCCGCTGGCGCCGCTGGTGGCGGCCGTGCTCGGGCGCGCGGACCCCGGCTCGGTGCCGCTGGGGCCGGTGCACGCCCTCGACCTCGGCGAGGTCGCCGGCGTCGGGCTCGCCGTCACCGACGCCGTCGCCCTGCCCGACGGCCGGGAGCTGCTGTCCGCGGCCGCGGAGGACACGCCGAACGCCGTCGACGACGGCCCGGTGGTGGCCGCGGCGCTGGTCCTGGCCGAGCACGGGCGGGTGCTCGACGTCGCGCCGGTGCCGGAGGTGGACGGCCGGGTCGCGAAGGTCGAGGGCCTGGCGCTGCGCGGCGTGGACGGCGACCGGGTGCGCCTGCTGGCGGTGGTCGACGCCGACGACCCGGGGCTCGCCTCGCCGCAGGTCGAGCTCACCGTGAGCCTGGGCCGACCCCTGGGTGCGGGAGGCGGGAGTCGAACCCGCACGCCCGAGGGCACCAGATCCTAAGTCTGGCGTGGCTGCCGTTACACCACTCCCGCGTGGCCGCCGAGTCTAGGTCGCATCCGGGGGCGCATCGCCCGCGCGGGTGCCGCTGATCGCCGGAACGGGCCGGTCGGCGCGGTGTCTGGCAGGCTGTCGCCGTGCCTCGCGACCCTCGAGAGATCCAGCTGGAGATCGACGCCGCCCGTGAGTCGCTGGCGGCCACCCTGGACCAGTTGGCGTACCGGAGCAGCCCGACGCGGCTGCGCGCCCAGGGGCAGGCCGCCGTCGTGCGCTTCCTGCAGTCGACGGCGGGGCGCGCCACCGTCGGCGCGCTCGGCCTGCTGGTGACGCTGGTCGTCGTGCAGAAGGCCCGGCACCGCAACGACTGAGCCGCACCGTGCGCCCGCCGCGCCGCGACCCGGTCGGCCCGGGTCAGGAGTCCGTGTGGGACTACCCGCGCCCGCCGTCGGCGGAGGTGACGCCGCGCCGCGTCGTCGTCGAGCTGGGCGGGCGGGTGGTCGCGGGGACCGGCCGCGCGGTGCGGGTCTGCGAGACCAGCCACCCGCCGGTCTACTACGTGCCCCGCGAGGACGTCGCCCCCGGCGTGCTCGAGCGGGCCGCCGGGTCGTCGTGGTGCGAGTGGAAGGGGCGGGCCACCTACTGGGACGCCGTCGTCGACGGGCGGCGGTACCCGGCCGTGGGCTGGTCCTACGAGGACCCGGCCCCGGGCTACGAGCACCTGCGCGGCGCGGTGGCGTTCTACCCGAGTCGGGTGGACCGGGCGCTGGTCGACGGCGAGCAGGTGCGCGCGCAGGCGGGGGACTTCTACGGCGGCTGGATCACCGCGGACGTCGTCGGCCCGTTCAAGGGCGAGCCGGGCACGCTCGGCTGGTGAGCGTCAGCCCCGGCGGACCAGCGGGAGCACCACGGTCTCGAGCACGGCGTCGGCGTAGGCCGCGTCCACCGGCTCGCGGGTGACCAACCAGCGCTGCACGAGCAGCGCGGTGGTGGCCTCGGCGGGGATTGACTGCGGCAGCCCGGGCCCCACCTCGCCGCGCGCCTGGGCGCGGTTCCACACCTCGTCGTAGGCCCGCCGCCAGACGGCCAGCGGGCCCTCGCGGAACGCCTCGATCAGCGCCGGCTCGTGCTGCATCGCCGCGAGCAGCGAGCGGGTGGCCGCCCCGACCGGGCTGGCCATCATCTCCACCATGCGGTGCACGAGCTGGCGCAGGTCGCCCTCGAGCGACCCGGTGTCGGCGGTGACCGTCCACGCCCGGTTCAGGTCGGAGACGGTGTCGACGACGAGGTCCTGCTTGGTTCGCCAGCGGCGGTAGATGGTCGCCTTCCCGACGCCGGCCTCCGCGGCCACGGCGTCCATGGTCAGCGCGCCGTACCCGACCTCCCCGAGCAGCCGGAGGATGGCCGCGCGGATGACGTCGTCGCGGCTGGGGTCCCGTGGTCGGCCGCCGCGGCCTGTGCGCGTCGGCGGCTCGGTGATCACAGCAGCCATGCAGCGACAGTAGGGCCTCCGCGCCGCGTGCAGGCAGGTCCGCGGCGCGGCATCCTGAACGGTCGGACCTCGTCCGCGCGCCTGCCCGCCCCGGCCGGGCGGGTCGGTCATCCTGCTGCGCGTGGGGAGTCCGATCGGCGCGGCGCGGCGGCGCGAGCAATGGCCCCTGCCCGAGGCCGCGACCCGCGTGCTGCTGGCGACCGCGGAGGAGAACGTGCTGCCCGCCGTGGCCGCCGTCGCCCGGTCGGCCGGGCTGTCTGTCTTCGCCGCCCCCGGTCTGCTCGACCTGTCCGACGAGCGCGACGGCGTCGGGGTGGAGGTCTTCTTCGACCGGCTCTCCCGCGCGCTGACCGGCGCCGAGGCCGAGGCCGTGCGGGTGGCCACCGACCCGGCCAACGAGTACACCGCGCTGACCCTCGGCCTGCTCACCGCGCCGACCCTGGCGCAGGAGCTGGCCCGCCGCGGGGTGACCGCCGAGGTCGGCGTGCTCGCCGAGGCCGAGCTGTGGTCGGCGTACCAGCCGATCGTGGCGCTGGCCGACCGCGCCGTCGTCGCGCACGAGGCGCTGCTGCGCGGCGACTCCGACGGCCGCACCGTCGACGGCGGGGACCTGTTCTTCGTCGCCGACTCCGCGGGCTGGCTGACCCGGCTGGACCGGGTCGGCCGCGAGTGCGCCATCGCCGGCGCCGCGGGCTGGCTGGGGAGCGCCGACCTGTTCGTCAACACCCGGCCCACCTCGGTGCTGCACCCCGACGCCGACCTCGCCAGCACCGTCGAGGCGCTGGAGGCCGCGGGGCTGGAGCCGGGGCAGCTGGTGCTGGAGGTGGGGGAGCGGGCCGCCGTCGCCGACCGCGGGCACCTGCTCGCCGTCCTCGAGTCCTACCGCGAGCGCGGCTGGCGGGTGGCCCTCGACGAGGTGGCCGCCGGGTGGTCCAGCCGCTCGCTGCTCGACGTCGTCCGGCCCGACGTCGTCAAGCTCGGCCGGGCGCTGGTGTCCGCGCTGCCCGACGACGGCGCCCGCGCGGTGGTGCGCACGGTGACCGAGCACGCGCACCGGCTCGGGGCGGTCGTGGTCGCGGAGGGGGTGGAGACCGAGCAGGTGGCCGCGGAGGTGGCGGCGCTGGGCGCCGACCTCGCGCAGGGCTGGTTGTTCGGCCGGCCCGCCGCGCCCGCCGGCGCCGTCGAGCCGGCGGACCTCAGCCCAGTCCCCATCCCGTGAGCACCGGGCGCGCGTGCTCGTGCCCGAGCACGCCGTAGGCGCCGGCCGGCAGCGCGAACAGCGCTCCCGCGGCGGGCTCGAGGCCCAGCCAGCGCGCGGTGAGGACCCGCAGCACGTGCCCGTGCGCGACGAGGGCGACGTCGCCGTCGTCGAGCCGGGCCCGCGCCCGGGCCAGCACCCGGTCCACCCGCTCGCCGACCTGCTCGAGGGTCTCGCCGGGGGTCTCGCCCGCCACCACCGGGTCGCGCCAGACCGACCACTCGCGGCCGAGCTCCTCGCTGATCTCGGCGGTGGTGCGGCCCTCGTAGCCGCCGTAGTCGAGCTCGACGAGGTCCTCGTCGACGGCGGTGGCGGTCAGCCCGGCCAGCTCGGCGGTGCGCCGGGCGCGCTGCCGGGGACTCGTCCACACCTCGACGACGTGCCGCTCGGCCAGCGCCGGGGCCAGGGAGCGGGCCCGCTCCTCGCCCTCGGGCAGCAGCGGCAGGTCGGTCACGCCGGTGTGCTGGCCGCTCTTGCTCCACTCGGTCGCGCCGTGCCGCAGCACCAGGATCTCGCCCATCGCCGTCCTCTCGCTCGCCGTGTCGCCGGTCACACCGCCGGCGCGCCGGGAAGACCGGCGCGGACCGCCGTGCTGGCGGGGTGCGGGACCCCGGGCAGTCGGCCCGGGGCACACGCACCGGGAGGGTCCATGACCGCCACCGCACCTGCCGACACCTTCGCCATCGGCGGCGACCTCACCGTCCACCGGCTCGGCTACGGCGCCATGCAGCTGCCCGGCCCGGGCGTCTGGGGCGAGCCGGCCGACCGCGACGCCGCTCTCCGGGTGGTCCGCGCCGCCGTCGAGCAGGGCGTCGACCTCATCGACACCGCCGACTCCTACGGGCCGTTCGTCAGCGAGCAGGTCATCGCCGAGGCGCTGCACCCGTACCCGGAGGGCCTGGTCATCGCCACCAAGGCCGGCCTGACCCGCCAGGGCCCGGGCATCTGGACGCCGGTCGGGCGCCCGGCCTACCTCAAGCAGCAGGTCGAGCTGTCGCTGCGCCACCTGCGGGTGGAGCGCATCGACCTCATCCAGCTGCACCGCATCGACGCCGAGGTGCCGCTGGCCGACCAGCTCGGCGCGTTCAGGGAGCTGCAGGACGAGGGCAAGGTCCGCCACATCGGCGTCTCCGAGGTCTCGGTCGAGGAGCTGCAGGCGGCGCGCGAGATCGTCGACGTCGTCAGCGTCCAGAACCTCTACAACCTGACCAACCGGCAGTCGCAGGACGTCCTGGACCACGCCACCGCCCACGGGATCGCGTTCATCCCGTGGTTCCCGATCGCGACCGGCGACCTCGCCGCCCCGCACAGCCCGGTGGCCGACATCGCCCGCGAGCTGGACGCCACCCCGGCGCAGGTCGCGCTGGCCTGGCTGCTGCAGAAGTCGCCGGTGGTGCTGCCCATCCCGGGCACGAAGTCGGTGGACCACCTCACCGAGAACATGGGCGCGGCGCGGCTGACCCTCTCCGACGAGGACATGGCCCGCCTGGACGCCCTGGCGTAGGCGCTGCCCGGTCGTGCCCCGGTCCGCCGCGTGCGGGCCGGGGCGCGTGCGCGGTCAGCGCCAGCGGTCCAGCGGGACGGGGACACGGCGGCGGGACGCCCCGGCCGGTCCCCGCACCGGGTGCGCCGCGGCCCGCGGCCGGGGGGCCTCCTCGGGCGCCGGGGCCGGCAGGCCCGCCGCCGCGAGCAGCGACCCGACGGGGAGGGGCTGCGTGGGGCGCGGGTCGGTTCCGGACTCCGGGGCCGGCCGCGGCAGGGGGCGTACCGGGTCGGCGCCGGTGAGCGGGCCGTCGAGCTCGAGGACGCCGGCGAGGCCGGCCTCGGCCACCTGGCGCCGGGTGGCCGCGGGCGCGCCGACCACCCGGCACCGCCGGCCGGCGGCGCTGAGGGTGTCGCTGAAGCCGGCGAGGGTCCGCAGCGCCGCGCGGTCGTGGAAGCGGGCGCCGGCCACGTCGACGACGACGCTGGGGGTGCCGTGCTCGGCGGCGCGGGTCAGGCCCGCGGCCAGGCGGGGGAGGGTCGGGCGGCCGGCGTCGCCGGTCAGGCGGACGACGACCTGGCCCGGTGCGGGCACGACGGCGACGGAGAGGTGCACGAGGGCTCCCGGGGGGAGGACACGGCGCCGCTGGTTCGGGTGCCGTCCGTGACGCTAGTGCCGCTGACCGTCACCGGCAACGGGGTGTGTCCGGACGACGACGTTCCGTTCTCGCGTGTCCGTAACACCGCCGGTGCGGTGTTGCACCCCCGGCTCGTCGGGAGGCCGCCCGGGGCGGCACCATGGGGCCGTGGACGCCGAGGACTTCACGCAGATCCGGGATGCGGTTCGCCAGCTGGTGCGGGAGGTGGTCGTCCCGCGCGAGGAGGAGATCGACCTCGACGACCGCATCCCCGAGGAGCTGCGCGGCGCGGCGGCGGAGATGGGACTGTTCGGCTACGCGCTGCCCGAGGAGTACGGCGGCCTGGGTGTCTCCATGAGCGAGGACGTCGAGCTGGCGTTCGAGTTCGGCTACACGACGCCGGCCTTCCGGTCGCTGTTCGGCACGAACAACGGCATCGCGGGGCAGGTGATCGCGAAGTTCGGCAGCGAGGAGCAGAAGAAGGCCTACCTGCCGCGGCTGGCCGCGGGCGAGCTGATCGGCTCCTTCGCGCTCACCGAGGCCGAGGCCGGCTCCGACCCCGCGGGCCTGCGCACCAGCGCCCGCCGCGACGGCGACGGCTGGGTCCTCAACGGCGCCAAGCGCTACATCACCAACGCCCCGCTGGCCGACCTGTTCGTCGTCTTCGCCCGGACCGACCCGCAGGAGAAGGGCGGCCGCGGGATCTCCAGCTTCGTCGTCGACGCCGAGGCGCCCGGCGTCACGCTCGGTCCCAAGGACAGGAAGATGGGGCAGTCCGGGGCGTGGACCTCGGAGGTGTTCTTCGACGACGTCCACGTGCCGGCCGACGCGCTGATCGGTGAGGAGGGGCGCGGCTACTCGAAGGCGCTCACCGTGCTGTCCCGCGGCCGGCTGCACATCGCGGCGCTGTGCGTGGGGATGGCGCAGCGGGTGCTCGACGAGTCGGTCGCCTACGCCGCCACCGCCAAGCAGGGCGGCGCCCCGATCGGCCGGTTCCAGCTGGTGCAGGCGCTGATCGCCGACATGCACGCCGAGACCCTGGCGGGGAGGGCGATGGTCCGCGAGGTCGCCGCCCGCTACGACTCCGGCGAGGACACCTCGATCGGCCCCTCGTCGGCGAAGCTGTGGTGCAGCGAGATGGTCGGCCGGGCGACCGACCGCGCCGTCCAGGTGCACGGCGGGCTGGGCTACCTGCGGACCACGCCGGTCGAGCGCTTCTACCGCGACGCCCGCCTCTACCGGCTGTACGAGGGCACCAGCGAGGTGCAGCGGGTCATCGTCGGCGGCGGGCTGCTGCGCGCGGCCGGCATGCCGCGTGGCTGACGAGGGACCCTCCTGCCCCCCGCCCCTCGCCGCCGCTCGGGGCGGGTCCGTGCAGGAGGGCCGTTCCAGCCTGTCACCCGAGGAGCGGGCCGCCCGGCGGGTGGCCGTCGGCGAGCTCGGCGACGCTCTGCGCGAGCTGGTCGACGCCGCCGTCCGCACGGAGGTGCCGGAGGCCGAGCTCGAGGCGGCCGCCGCCGTCGCGCGGGAGCTGGCGGCGCGGCTGCGGGTGGCCGGCCGCGGCCTGCACGAGATCGCCCGCGTCGACGACCCCGAGACCGGCGAGCGCTGGTACAGCCCGGTGTACGGCCCGGGCAGCCCGGTGGCGCCGCCGCTGGTGGCCACCGACACCCCCGACGGGACGGCGACCGGCCGGGTCACCGTGGGCAAGGCGCACGAGGGGCCGCCCGGGCTGGTGCACGGCGGCGTGGTGGCGACACTGCTCGACCACGTCCTGGCCCGCGCGCTGCGCGCCGCCGGCCGGGGCGGGCTGACCGCGACCCTCACCGTGAGGTACCGGCGCCCGGTGCACCTCGGGGTGCCGCTGCTGGTGACCGCCGAGATGGGGGAGACCGCCGGCCGGCGCACCACCGCACACGCCCGGCTGGTGGCCGAGGACGGTCCCGAGGTGGTGCTCGCCGAGGCGGAGGGCCTGTTCGTGGCGCTGCGCGCGGAGCAGGCCGCCGACGTCTTCGCGGCCACCGGTCGCTCGGTCGGCGCCTGGACGTCACGCACCTGACCCGGCACCGCCTCCCGCGGATCACACGAAGCGTCCCTGCCGCCCGAGTCCCTGAGCGGCCCACTGCGGGACGAGCTCGGCGTCGACGCCCTTCCTCCGCGAGTGCTGCTCATGGGCGGTCAGTCACGGCCCGTAGCGCTCCGGCAGGCCCCGCCACGGCGCTCCGGCGCGGGCGCGCCGCAGGAGCGCGTCGATCACCTGCCGGTGATCGCGCCACCGCTCACCTGTCGTCCGGTCAGGGCCGGCAGCGGCTCGATGCGGACCCGGGCCCCGTCGGTGAGCTCGTGGCGGCCGACACTCGACCACCCCCCGGCGCGGATCACCTCTCCTGGGCGTTGGCGCCCGTGGCCGGCCCCCTTGGTGGAGCGGCGCTGAACGGGATGGAGCCGTCACGCCCGCACCGGGAGGATTGACGTGGGGCCGCGGGTGGGTACCTCCGAGGGTCAGCGACGGGGCGTGTTTCCGCTTTCCAGTGGGGGAGGCGTCGCAGTATGGCTCAGGAGCGTCGTGCGGCGCCGGAGCGGCGAGCGGCGGCGCGGGCCGCTGGTCCACAGCGCAGCCCCGCCCGTTCCACGCGGACCGCCGGCTCGTCGCGGACCGGCACAGCCGCAGTCCCGCGGCCGGCCGCCGGTGCTGCTCGGGCCGGGCAGATCCGTCGTGACGCCGGACACGGTCGGGACGCGCGCGCGGTCACCGGACGACGTGCCGACACCGGCACCCGCGTGGCGCAGCCACCCACCGAGCGCCGACGGCGCCCGGCGAGCGCCGAGAAGCACCTGACCGGCGGCACGCCCGAGGTGAGCCGCGAGGCCAGGGCAGACGGCGGACCGGCTCGAACCCGCGACGCCGGCCGCACCGACGGCCGCACGCCGGGTTCCGGCCGGCCTCGGTCGCCATCCCGCCCCGCCCCCCGCCGCACGGGCACGGCACGGCGGTCCCGCGGTCTCGGCGCCGTCCTCTCGGCGGTGCTGCGCCGCGCCCGTGCCGCACTGGACGGGCTCGGCGCTCGTCTGGGGCGGACGGTCCGGCGCATGATCCGTCGGTTGTCACCCCGGATGGCCGCGGCCTTGCACGGCCTCGCCGGCCGCGGCAGCGGGTTACAGCGGGCCGCGTGGGCCGCCTTGCGAGCCGTCCTGACCGGCCGCAACCCGGTGCTCGCGGCGATCAAGGCCTGGTTCGCCGCGCTGAGCACGCCGATGAAGATCCTGGTGATCGGGGCGCTGGTGTTGCTCGCCGTACTCGCGCCGCTGCTGCTGCTGCTCCTCCTGCTGGCCCTCGCCATCGCCCTCGTGGTCATCGCCGTACGGGCGCGGGCCACCGCCTGAGCCCTGACCGGCCGATCCTCCTCGCCCGCGGACCCGGCGGCTCCTCCTGACAGCCCGAGGCAACGTCTCCTCCGGGCTGCGCGCCCTGCGCCGCCCTCGGCCTGCGTGGACGTCTCCGGCCGCTGACACCCGCCGGGGCGCCACGCCGGCCTGGGCGACGTCGGCCGTCGAGGGACCGGTCGAGGTGTCAGGGCGGCACCGCCGCACCCGGTACGCCAGGGGAGTCGCCGTCACGGCTGCACGTGAGCAGACTCCCTGCCGTCGACACGGTCCGCCGGGTTCGCTGGGGGACCACTGTCCCCAAGCGGCTCACTACGGGACACCTGAACTCGGCGGGCACGCCTTCTGCCACGGCGGGGACTGGGACGCCGACTTCGAGGTCAGGTGCCACTGCCCGCGACACTGGGAACAGAGGTAGACGCCCGTCGGCCGCTTGCGCTCGGCTTCCGGACTCCGCTTCTGAATGGCCCGTAGAGCCAGCAGTGCTGCCACTTGGGACGGGTAGCGCTTCTTGAGGCAGCCCGACATCTCGGTGCATCCCTCTATGCGAGGTGCTCGGCCGGCTCACATCCGGCCCGACACCGCGGCACACGCCTCATGGCGGGCGGCCACGTCACTCCTGATGGAGCGCTCCAGGTCAGCATACGTGGGCGCCGAAGCCACTGCTTCGAAGCCGCCCTCCCGGCGAGCCGGCCCGGTGTCCCGTAGTGGACTCTCGGGGCGGGCACAGAGGGACCACGGCGTGTCCTGCGAATCATGTGCGCACTGCTGCTGCCGGTATCCTTGAGCGGCTCACTGAGGGACAGTCGCGCAAACCCAGTTCGGGACTCCCCGCAGGTCGTCTTGGGCTCCCGGGTCCGGTGGCATCCGACTGATCCGGCGGCTGAGTCGGTCCGCGCGCGGCGCCCCGTCCTTCGCCGCCCCACGGTCGCGACCTGTGGTCAGCCGGCGCGGGTCACTGCGCCGCGGTGTCGTGGCGGCACGGTGTCGTGGCGGCACGGTGTCGTGGCGGCGGTGTGCCGGTGCGGCATCCTGCAGCCTGGTCCGGAGGGGCGGAGGGCGATGAGCCGATCGGTGGGTGGCAGCGCGGTGCTCCGCGCGACCGGGGCTCGGCGGAGCGCCCGGCGCCCGAACCAGCGCAGGCACGTACGGATCGGGGTGCTGACGGCTGCACTCCTGGCCGGTGGCACCGGCTGCGGCGACCCGGACCTGCTCGACCCGACCGAGGATCCGCTCGCCGCCGACCGCGAGCGCGTCATCTCCTCGATGACCGAGGGCATGGCCGCAGCCGCCGACCAGCTCGGCGCCGGCGAGGTGTTGGGTACCCGCGTGGATACCTGGTGCTCGGCCGGTGAGGACACCTGGAAGGACACCGACGACCACCGCTCCACCTGCCAGATGTCGCTGTCCACCGGCTTCCCGCTTTCCACCGGCGTCGACGTCGCGCTCGGCGGCAGCCTCGAGGGGATGCTCGCCTTCGAGGAACGGATGGACGCCGCAGGATGGGGCAGCGCTGACTGGTTCCTGAGCATCAACCAACCCGGTGTCGGGGTGGAGGTGGACCACCTGCGCGAGTACGGCCTGCCGGTGACTCAGGTGACCGGTGTCCGGCTCTACAGCGCCCAGGGCAACGATGACTCGATCACCCTGTCGTTCCAGCCGGCGGCCACACCGGTCGACCCGGCCCGGCCGAGCTCGCCGGCGGGTTACTACAGGGACACCGAGGGCGCGGACTGGCAGACGGCGTGGTCGGCCGAGAGCGCCTGGCACCCATATGTGCTCGTCGGGTACGGCGACGCCGTCTTGGCCGAGCAGCCGTGGTGAGCAGCGGATCGCGCCGTTGTGACCCGCGCTGATCGCAGCGACGCGTCGGTGAGCCCTCCCGACGCCGTCACACTCGCCGCGGTCAGCCCGAGGCCGTGGCCGGCCGCCACCAGCTGGCTGGTGTGTGTCCTGCTCGGCCTGGGCCTGGGCCTGGGCCTGGGCCTGGGCCTGGGCCTGGCGTGTCGGCTGCCGCTGGCCTTCACCGTCGTCACGGGCTCCGCGGCCGCGATGACGACCGGCTGGGTGACGCCTGCCCCCACCCTCGTCGACGATGGCCTGTTCTCGGCGGTCTTCGCCACCGCCGCGCTGTGGGCGCTGTTCGCCCTGAGGGCAGTGCCGGCGACCACGTTCCTGCGGCGACGGACACCCGTGCCGCCGCGCGCGTGGTGGAGCGTGTCCCTGCTGCTGTGGGGCGCCCCGTTCGTCGTCGCGGACGTGCTCGGCGGCCGGATGGCACCTGACTGCACCGCGGCGGTGCGCGCAGCGCTTCAGTGGTGCGCGTGCACACCGCATCGTGTTCGGACCTCGACCGGCACACGGAGACCGCCCCGTAGGGCCGTGTCACCTCAGGCCGGCAGGGCTGGCACCCAGTTCACGTACCGGCGACCCCGCCACGTGTTCGATCATGGGTTCGAACGGGCAGGGGAGCAAGTCTGTGGATGGTGAAGTGCCTGGCCACGGGCCTGTTCAGCCCGGGCGGTGGTCCGGCACGTTGGACGGGTCGCCGCCCGGGTCGTGCTCCTTGCCGCCGGTCGCGGCCAGCAGCGGGCCGGGGCCACCTTCGCCGCGGCCGAGCGCGGCCACGAACTGGCGCAGGGAGTCGTCGCCGCGGTAGGCCGGCTGCCAGTCCAGCTGGGTGCGGGCGCGGGCGGTCTCGAGCACCGGCGACTTCAGGGCGAGGTCCAGCCAGCCCGGCTCGGTGGGCACCAGGCGCGCGTGGAAGGCCGCGCTCAGCCCGGCGCGCAGCACCGTCGCCGGCACCGGGATCCGGGTGGTGCCGAGCGCGCGGGCGATCCCGTCGGCGTCGAGAGCCGGGTCGGCGGAGAGGTTGAACGGGCCGGGGGCGCGCCGGTCGAGCATGCGGGTGATGGCGTCGGCGACGTCGTCGGCGTGGATGAAGCCGACCCGCAGCGACGGCAGGGGCAGCGGCAGCAGCGAGGCCACCTGCCCGGGCACCAGCCGGGCGGCGCCGAGCAGCAGCGGCCCGAGGAAGTAGCGGCCGATCTCGCTGGCCGCCTCCGGCTGCAGGACCAGGGTCGGGCGGACGACGGTCAGCGTGACGTCCCTCCTCCGCCCGACCACCTCGCGCACCACCCGCTCGGCCTCGGACTTCTGCCGGCTGTACTGCGAGCTCGGGATGCCGGTGACCGGCCAGTCCTCGGTGACCGGCCGGTCCCCGGCCCCGGCGGCGTAGGCGCCGAGCGAGGACATGTGCACGACGTGCCTGACCCCCGCCGCCACCGCGGCGCGCACCACCCGGCGGGTGCCGTTGACGTTCGCCTCGTGCAGCGCGTCCGGCTTGCGGCCGGGCTGCAGCACCCAGGCCAGGTGGACGACGGCGTCGACGTCCTCGAGCAGGTTGGTCAGCGCCTGCTCGCTGGAGGTCTCGCCGAGGTCGGCGGTGTACCAGGTGACGGAGTCGTAGGGGGCGGTGTCCGGCGGCTGCCGGCGGGCCAGACCGCGGATCTCGGCCACCCCGCTGCCCGGGGCGGTCAGCCGCCGCAGCAGTGCCGTCCCGACGTTGCCGCTCGCGCCGGTGACGGCGACCCGGAGGCCCTTCAGGTGGTCGCGGGGGAGATCAGCCATGCCCCGCCGCTACCCGCGCTGCCGCGAGGCAACCGGGGAGGCCGGCCCCGAGGCGGCCGCCGCGCCGGAGCGCAGACCCAGCGACACCGCCGCGACGACGAGCAGTGCCCCCGCGGCCACCCAGAACCCGGTCGCGGTGCCCAGGGCGTCGGCCAGCCGCAGCACCAGCAGGCTGGCGAGCAGGCCGCCGACCTGCAGCGTCAGCGACGACGCCGACAGCGCGGTCGCCCGCTGCCCGGCGGCCACCCGCGCGTGCAGCGCGTCCTTCCACAGCGGCCACGCCGCGGCGTTGCCCACGTAGAAGACGGTGAACAGCCCGCCCAGCGCCGGCGGCCCGCCGAGGGGGACGACCGCGACGGCGAGCGCGCCGAGCAGGGCCAGCCCGGCCGTCGCCGCGCCCGCCGACCCGCGCGCCGCCCGGCGGGCGAGCGGCGCGAGCAGCGCCCCGACCCCGGCCGCCGCGTACGACACCGCCATCACCACGCCGAACACCGCGGCGCCCTCGGCGTCGTCGCCGGTGAGCGCGGCGACGTGCAGCGGCCCCATCAGCTCGAGCGTGCTCAGCGTGCAGCCGACCAGCAGCGAGATCGCCAGCAGCCGGCGCAGCACCCGGTCGCGGACGACCAGCCGCGCGGTGTCGCGGACGACCGCGGGCACCTCCCGGACGCCGGCGCGCAGGGCGGCCACCCCCGCGTGCCGCGCGGGACCCACCGGGACGACGAGCGCCGCGACGGCGGCCACCGACAGCAGGGCGACCCCCGTGGCGGCCAGCACCGGCAGCACGAGCACCGCGTCGCCCGAGCCGTCGGCCACCAGGGGCAGCAGCCCGCCGAGCACCGCGCCCAGGCACAGGCCGGCCCCGTCGGCGGCGCCCGCGCGGGACAGGCCCGGGGTCACGTCCGCGGACGGGTCGGCGGCGCGGACGGCGTCGACGTACCAGGCCTCCAGCGGCCCGGAGTCCAGCGCCCGGCCGACGCCCTTGAGCGCCCACGCCACCGCGAACGCCGCGACGGAGTGCGCGAGGGCGGAGGTGACCAGCCCGGCGGCGGTCATCAGCCCGGACAGCACGAGCACCTGCCGGGTGCCGATCGCGTCGGCCAGCCCGCCGGTGGGCAGCTCCAGCAGGAGGGTGACCAGCGAGTAGACGGCGACGACGACGCCGACGTCGGCCGGCGACAGCCCGCGGGAGGCGGCCAGCAGCACGGACACCGGCGCGGCGAGCCCGATCGGCAGCCAGCGCAGCGCGGTCAGCCCGACGAAGCGGCGGCCGGCGGAGCGCACGGTCAGCGGCGCGCTCACGCCGGGTCCTCGGTGAGCGGGAACAGGTCCAGCAGGACGTGCACCAGCGGCTGACCGGGCTCCTCGCGCTCGGCCCGCCAGCGGGCGAGCACGCCGTTGAGCTCCTCGGCCAGCGCCGCGGTGGCCTCCGGCGACAGGTGCAGCGCCCAGTCGTTGAGCGAGACGGCGTCGCGCCAGACGGGCTCGAGGGCCTCCCGCTGCTCGGCGTGCGCGGCGAGCATCCGGCGCTGCCGGCCCAGCGACTGGTGGGTCAGCTCCTCGACGACCTCGCGGCCGCCGGGCTGGGTGACCAGGTCCTCGGTGCGCCAGCGGGTGCTGCGGTGCCGGGCGCGCCACCAGCGCTCCCGCGCGGTGCCCTGGCCGGCCACCTCCTCGACGAAGCCGAGGTCCGCGAGCTGGCGCAGGTGGTAGCTGGTCGTCCCGCTGCTCTCGCCCAGGCGCTGGCCCAGCCGGGAGGCCGTGGACGGCCCCTCCGACCGCAGCAGGGCGAGCAGCCCGGTGCGGATCGGGTGCGCCAGCGCCCGCAGCGTCCGCGGGTCGGTGACGTCGACGGTCTCCTCGGGGGCGGTGCCGGACACGCCGCCAGACTAGGGATGCAGAGACCTCTTTGCAAAGAGGTCTCTGCATCCGGTGGTGTCAGCCGTCGGAGTCCTCGCCGTCGGTGGCGTCCTCGACCTCCTGCTCGGCCTCGTCGACGCCCTCCTCGACGTTCTGCTGCACGTCGTCGTCCACGACGTCGGAACCGCAGGCGGCGACGGTCCACGGGGACGCGGCGAGGGCGAGGCCGACGGCGGCCAGGCGCCAGCTGCGGCGGCGGGGCGTGGTGGCGGGCGACATGGTGGCTCCCTGGGGTCGGGGGTGGGGGCACGGGGTGCCCCGGACGGGCGGCGTCCATGCGCCCGGGCCCGCCGCCCGGGGTGATTGACAGCCCGCGACCGGCGGGGCGAGGCTCGCGGCCACAGGCATCCGCCGACGTCGCCGGGCCTCGGAGCAGCGCACTCCCGCTGCCCGGCACCGGTGGGGGATCGAGGTGGCGCTCAGGTGACGTCCCGGGTGCGGCCGACCCCGGCGGAGGGCCTGCGGATGGGCACCCCGCAGGGGCGGTGGGTGCTGCTGACCACCGTCCTGGGCTCCAGCCTGGCGCTGCTGGACAGCACGGTGGTCAACGTGGCCCTCGAGCGCATCGGGGCCGACCTCGGCGCCGGGTTCACCGGGCTGCAGTGGACGGTGAACGCCTACACCCTCACCCTCGCCTCGCTGATCCTGCTCGGCGGCTCGCTGAGCGACCGGTTCGGCCGGCGGCGCGTGTTCGTCGTCGGCGTCGTCTGGTTCGCCGCCGCGTCGCTGCTGTGCGGGCTGGCGCCGGACACCGGGACGCTCGTCGTCGCCCGCGCGCTGCAGGGGGTCGGGGGAGCGCTGCTGACCCCGGGCAGCCTGGCGATCATCTCGGCGTCCTTCGCCGGGGAGGACCGGGCCGCGGCGGTGGGCGCGTGGTCGGGGCTGGGCGGGGTGGCCGGCGCGGTCGGGCCCTTCGTCGGCGGCTGGCTGGTGGAGTGGAGCTGGCGGGCGGTCTTCCTGGTCAACCTGCCGGTGGCCGCGGTGATCGTCGTCGTCGCGGCCCGGCACGTGCCCGAGACCCGCGACCCCGCCGCCGCACCGGGCCTGGACTGGACCGGGACCGTCCTGGTGGTCGTCGGCCTCGGCGGGCTCACCTACGCCCTCACCGCCGCCGGCGGGCCCGCCCCCGGGCCGGCGGTGTGGGCCTGGGGGGTCGCCGCGGTGGTCGCGCTGGCCGCCTTCGTCGCCGTGCAGCGCCGCTCCCGCCACCCCCTGGTGCCGCCCGTGCTCTTCCGCAGCGTCCAGTTCACCTCCGCCAACGTGGTGACGCTGCTGGTCTACGCCCCGCTCGGGGTCGTCTTCGTGCTGCTGGTGCTGCAGCTGCAGGTCGTGTCCGGCTACAGCCCGCTGCTGGCCGGGACCGCGCTGCTGCCGGTCACCGTGCTCATGCTGCTGTTCTCCTCGCGGGTCGGCGCCCTCGCCCAGCGGATCGGGCCGCGGCCGCTGATGACCTCCGGGCCGCTGCTGTCGGCCGCGGGCCTGCTGCTGATGCTGCGGATCGGCGAGGACGCCTCCTACCCGCTCGACGTCCTGCCGGCCACCGTCGCGTTCGGCGCCGGGCTGACCCTGCTGGTCGCCCCCCTCACCGCGACCGTCCTCGACTCCGCCGACGACCGCTACGCCGGCGTCGCGTCCGGGGTCAACAACGCCGTCGCGCGGGCCGCCAGCCTGCTCGCGGTGGCCGTCGTCCCGGTCGTGGCGGGCATCGGCGGGGACGACTACACCGACCCCGCCGCCTTCGGGTCCGGCTTCCGGACGGCGGTGCTCGTCTGCGCCGCGCTGCTGGTCGCGGGCGCGCTCGTCGCCCTCGCCGGGATCCGCCGGCCGCTGCGCACGGCGGAGCCCGGACCCGGCGGGCGGCTGCCGGTCGAGGAGTACGCGCACTGCAACGTCGAGGGCCCGCAGCTGCACCCGCGCGAGCCCGTGGGCTCCCGCCCGGCCCGCGGGGGCGGTCCCCGCGGCCCCGAACCCCTGGAGGACCAGTGACCCAGGCCCCCGAGGCCGCCGGGCGGGCCCGGCCCGTCCTGCTCACCGTCGACGACGACCCCGGGGTGTCCCGGGCGGTCGCGCGCGACCTGCGCCGCCACTACGGCGAGCGGTTCCGGGTGGTCCGCGCCTCCTCCGGCGAGGAGGCGCTCGGGGCGCTGCGGGAGCTCAAGCTGCGCGGGGACCGGGTGGCGGCGGTGCTCGCCGACTACCGGATGCCCGGGATGAACGGCATCGAGTTCCTCGAGCAGGCGATGGACCTGTTCCCCCGCGCGCGCCGCGCGCTGCTCACCGCGTACGCCGACACCGACGCCGCCATCCAGGCGATCAACCTCGTCGACGTCGACCACTACCTGCTCAAGCCGTGGGAGCCGCCGGAGGAGAAGCTCTACCCGGTCGTCGACGCCATGGTCGCCTCCTGGGAGGCCAGCCCGGACACCGCCGTCGAGGACGTCAAGCTGGTCGGCCACCACTGGTCGGCGCCGTCGTTCGCCGCCCGCGACTTCCTGGCCCGCAACGCCGTCCCGTACCGCTGGTACAGCGTCGAGGAGCCCGAGGGACGGCGGCTGCTCGCCGCGGCCGGCGCGGGTCCCGACGACGTCCCGGTCGTGGTGCCGCCGGGCGGGGAGGCCCTGCTGGCGCCGACCGAGGCAGAGCTCGCCGCCGCGGTCGGCCTCACGGTCGAGCCGAGCACCGACTTCTACGACCTCGTCGTCGTGGGCGGGGGTCCGGCCGGGCTCGGCGCCGCCGTCTACGGCGCCTCCGAGGGGCTGCGGACGGTGCTGGTCGAGCGGCAGGCCACCGGCGGGCAGGCCGGGCAGAGCAGCCGGATCGAGAACTACCTCGGCTTCCCCGACGGCGTCTCCGGCGGGCAGCTGGCCGAGCGGGCCCGGCGGCAGGCCATCCGGTTCGGCACCGAGGTGCTCACCGCCCGCAAGGTGACCGCGCTCGAGGTCCGCGGCTCGGCCCGGGTGGTGCACTTCGCCGACGGCGGCAGCATCGCCGCGCACGCGGTCGTGCTGGCCACCGGCGTCGCCTACCGGACGCTGCCGGCCGCGGGCGCCGACGGGTTCACCGGCCGCGGCGTCTACTACGGCTCGGCGCTGACCGAGGCCGAGGCCTGCGCCGACCAGCCCGTGTACGTCGTCGGCGGGGCGAACTCGGCCGGGCAGTCGGCGGTGTTCTTCTCCCGGCACGCCAGCTGCGTCACGCTGGTGGTCCGCGGCTCCTCGCTGGAGACGTCCATGTCGCACTACCTGGTGCAGCAGCTGGCCGCGATCCCGAACGTCGTCGTCCGGACCGGCACCACCGTGACCGCCGTGCTGGGCGACGACCACCTGGAGCAGGTCGAGCTCACCGACCGCTCCGGCCGGGTGGAGACCGTGCCCACGTCGCACCTGTTCGTCTTCATCGGCGCCGAGCCGCGCACCGACTGGCTCGACGGCGTCCTCGCCCGCGACGAGCGCGGGTTCGTGCTCACCGGCCCGGAGCTGCTCGTCGACGGCGAGCGGCCACCGGGCTGGCGGCTGCAGCGCGACCCGTTCTTCCTCGAGTCCAGCGTCCCGGGCGTGTTCGTCGCCGGCGACGTCCGCGCCCAGTCGGTGAAGCGGGTGGCCTCCGCCGTCGGCGAGGGCGCCATGGCGGTCACGCTGGTGCACCGCTACCTGGAGGAGCGGTGACCGCGCCCGCCCGCCTGGAGCCCGCGCGGCTGCGCGAGCTGTTCCTGTTCGCCGACCTCGACGAGGCGCAGCTGGCGTGGGTGTCGGAGACCGGCGACGTCGTCGCGTTCCCCGCCGGCAGCGACGTCTCCACGGAGGGCGAGCCGGCCGAGTGCTTCTACGTGCTCCTGACCGGCACCCTGCGGATGGTCCGGCGCGTGGGGCGCGACGAGGTGGAGACCGTGCGCACCGACCAGCCGGGCGTGTACAGCGGCGCGGTGCAGTTCTACCTCGGCGACCAGGTCCCGCAGGTCTACCCGGCGACGGTGCGCGCGGTCACCGACTGCACCTTCCTGGCGCTGCCCGCGGCCGAGTTCGCCGCGGTGTTCCGCCGGTGGTACCCGATGGCCGTCCACCTGCTGCAGGGCCTGTTCCTGGGCACGCGCAACTCCGAGGAGCTGGTCGGCCAGCGGGAGCGGCTGCTGGCGCTGGGCAAGCTGACCGCGGGGCTCACCCACGAGCTCAACAACCCGGCCGCGGCCGCGTCCCGGGCCACCGCGGCGCTGCGCGAGCGGGTCGCGGGCATGCGGCACAAGCTCGCGCTGCTGGCCGACGGCACCTTCGACGGCTCGCAGCTGCGCCGGCTGACCGAGCTGCAGGAGCGGTTCGTCGCGGGCATCGGCAGCGCGGTCGAGCTGAGCGCGCTGGAGCGGTCGGACCGGGAGGACGAGCTCGGCGACTGGCTCGAGGACCACGACGTCGACCGGCCGTGGGAGCTGGCGGCGGTGTTCGTCCCGGCCGGGCTGGACACCGAGTGCCTGGAGGCGGTCGCCGGCGCCGTCGACGCCGACTTCCTCGAGCCGGCGCTGCGCTGGCTGGGCTACACCGTCGAGACCGAGATGCTGCTCGCCGAGATCCTCGACAGCACCTCGCGGATCTCCCACCTGGTGGGCGCGGCCAAGCAGTACTCGCAGGTCGACCGCACGCCGCACCAGCTCACCGACCTGCACGCCGGACTGGACGCGACGCTGGTCATGCTCAGCGCGAAGACCGGCCCGGGCATCCGCGTGGTCAAGGAGTACGACCGCGCGGTGCCGCCGGTCCCGGCCTACGCCGCCGAGCTCAACCAGGTGTGGACCAACCTCGTCGACAACGCGCTCGACGCCATGGCGGGGGAGGGCACGCTCACCCTGCGCACCGCCGTCGACGGCGACTCCGCCGTCGTCGAGGTCGCCGACACCGGCCCGGGCATCCCGGAGCCGGTGCGGCGCCGGGTGTTCGAGCCGTTCTTCACCACCAAACCGGTGGGCCACGGCACCGGCCTCGGGCTCGACGTCGCCTGGCGGATCGTCACCAACCGGCACGGCGGGGTGATCAAGGTCCGCTCGGAGCCGGGGAACACCCGGTTCGTGGTGCGGCTGCCGCTGTCCGAGCCGCCGGCGGGCTGAGGCGTCCGCGTCCGCCGGCGGCCGCCGCGTCCGGGCGGGAGGGGTGCCGCCCGGACGGGGAAGCGCGGAGGTCAGCCGGTGATGGCGATCCGGCGCGGCCTGGCCTGCTCGGCCTTGGGCACGCGGACGGTGAGCACGCCGTCGGACAGCGTGGCGGTGACGTGCTCGGCGTCGACGTCGCCGGGCAGGGTCACGGAGTAGGAGAACCGGCCGACGCGGCGGGTCGTGCGGCGCAGGATGCCGGTGCGCTCCCTCTGCTTCACCTCACCGGCCACGGTCAGCCTGCGGTCGCTGAGCTCGATGTCGACGTCGTCCCGGGTCACGCCCGGCAGCTCGATCTCGACCGACCAGGCGTCCTCGGTCTCCTCGACGTCGGCGAGCGGGGACCAGCGGTCGACGGCGCCGCCGAACCCCTCGGTCCAGAGCCGGTTCACCCGCTCGTAGAGGTCCTCGAGCTCGCGGAAGGGGTCCCAGGTCGCGACGTCCCGGGAGGAC
This sequence comes from Geodermatophilus sp. SYSU D00867, assembly GCF_054050315.1. Taxonomy (NCBI): domain Bacteria; kingdom Bacillati; phylum Actinomycetota; class Actinomycetes; order Geodermatophilales; family Geodermatophilaceae; genus Geodermatophilus; species Geodermatophilus sp. SYSU D00867. The sequence continues at coordinate 107,671 of NZ_JBJGZC010000011.1, forward strand.
TCCCGGGAGCTGAGGGGACGGGACGACGAACGGACGGGCAGGGTCATCGTGGTGTCCTCCTCTCGACTCGGTGGTGGTCCGTCCGTCTGCTGGAACCTGTAGTGGTCGCTGGAGATTCCCGGCCGGGTCAGGAGGCGCCGCGGACGTGCGCGGCCACCATGTCGGCGGTGCGCTCGGCGGCGAGCTCGGGGATCCAGTGCGGCACGTCCTCGAGCACCTCCAGCCGGTAGGGCCCGGTCACGTGGTCGCGGGTCCTCTCGGTGGCGGCGCGGCCGAGGAAGGTGTCGCCGGTGCTCCACACGTGCAGGGTCGGCACGGTCACCTCCCCGACGGTGTCGCGGGCGGCGAGGGGCACGGCCCGGTACCAGGCCAGGGCGCTCGACAGCGCGCCCGGCTCGCGCATCCGGGAGACGTAGCGCTCGACGACGTCCGGGGGCAGGCCGCCGTTCTCCAGCACGCCGCGCAGCGCCCGCCCGTCACCGGCGAGCAGCAGCCGCTCGGGCAGGACGGGGAGCTGGAAGAGGGCCATGTACGACGAGCGCAGCCCCTGGTCGCTGGTGAGCACCGCCCGCCCGACCGCGGCCGGGTGCGGGGTCGACAGGGAGGTCAGCGTGCGCACCCTGTCCGGGTGCCAGGCCCCCAGCGCCCACGCGACCGCGCCGCCCCAGTCGTGCCCGACGACGTGCGCCCGCTCGAGCCCGGCGGCGTCGAGCAGCGCCAGGACGTCGCCGGTCACCGCGCGCAGCCGGTAGGCCGAGCGCCCGGGCGGCCGGGCGCCGGGGCTGTAGCCGCGCTGGTCGAGGGCCAGGGTGCGCAGCCCGGCGGCGTGCAGCAGCGGCGCCATCCGGTCGAAGGCGCTCGCGTCCTGCGGGAAGCCGTGCAGGAGCACCACCGGCTCCCCGTCGGACGGGCCGCCGTCGTGCACGTCGAAGGTGAGGCCGTCGTTCTGGCACCGCTCCATGCCCGCCCCCTGCCCGCCCGGCGGCTGCCGGAACCCCCGGCGTCGGGGAGGATGGGGCGGTGACGGTGACCGCGGCGGAGCTGATCGTGCTGGTCGACGACGACGGGACGCCGATCGGCACCCTGCCCAAGCCGCTGGTGCACCACGGCGAGACGCCGCTGCACCGGGCGTTCTCCGCCTACCTCTTCGCCGACGACGGGCGGCTGCTGGTCACCCGCCGCGCCGAGGACAAGCAGACCTTCCCGGGCATGTGGACCAACACCGTCTGCGGCCACCCCGGCCCCGGCGAGGACGACGGCGCCGCGATCGCCCGCCGCGCCGGCCAGGAGCTCGGCCTGCGGGTGGCCGACCTGCGCCCGGCGCTGCCCGGCTACCGCTACCGCGCCGAGTTCCGCGGCGTCGTCGAGAACGAGGTCTGCCCGGTCTACCTGGGCCGCTTCACCGGCACGCCCGACCCCGACCCGCGCGAGGTGGGGGAGTGGGAGCTGCTGGAGTGGACGGCGTTCCGCCGCCGCCAGGAGGACTCCGAGCGCGACGAGTGGTCGCCCTGGTGCCGCGAGCAGGCGCGCCTGATCGAGCAGGCCGGGCTGGTCCCGAGGAGCCGTTGACGCGCGGGAGGCGGTAGCCGGCAGGACACGGACGGTGGCGGGCGCGCCCGCCCGCTCGTGTCGCTGCGCCGGACACGCGGGGGCGCCCTCCTAGCGTCCGCCGCGTGGACCGCCGGGGCTTCCTCCTCCTGCTCGCCACCGGACTCGCCGGGGCCGCCGTCGGGCGCGGCGCCGCCGAGATGGACCTGGGGGCACCGGACCTCGTCGCCCCGCCGCCCGCCGCGGCGGCCACCCCCACCGGCCCGGGCGGCCTGGTCGCCGTCCCGGCACCGGCCGGCGTGGTCGAGGAGATCCCCGGCAGGGGCAACCAGCTGGCCCTGACCATCGACGACGGCAGCAACGGCGAGGTGGTCGCGGCGCTGGTCACCCTCGTCCGCGAGACCGGCACCCGGCTGACGTTCTTCCCCAACGGCAGCTACCGCACCTGGGGTGACAACGCCCGCGACCTGTGGCCGCTGATCGAGTCCGGCGAGGTCGCGTTCGGCAACCACACCTGGTCGCACCCGGACCTCACCACCGTCTCCGACGCCGAGGTGGCCGAGGAGCTGCGGCGCAACCAGGAGTTCATGCGCCGCACCCTCGGCGTCACCGACACCCCGTTCTGGCGGCCGCCGTTCGGGTCGCACGACGAGCGCGTCGACGCGATCGCCGCCGACCTCGGCCACCCGACCACGGTGATGTGGAACGGCACCTTCGACGACGCCCGCGCGATCGGCGCCGAGGAGCTGATGGCCGCCGCGGAGCAGTGGTTCGCCGCCCGGGCGATCATCGTCGGCCACGCCAACCAGCCGGCCGTCACCACCGTGCTCGACCGCCTGCTGGAACTGATCGAGACCCGGCAGCTGCAGACGGTGACCCTCGCCGACGTCTGGTCCTCCCCGGCCTGACCGCCCCGACCTGCGGGCCGCGCGGACCTCGGCGAGAGTGGCGGGGACGCATCGTGATCACGGGTCCGCTGGTCGCGTACCGGTGCGGGCCGGAGGACGGAGGAACGGGTGGCAGGGGAGCTGAAGGGCCGCGTGGCGCTGGTCACCGGCGGGGCCAGCGGGCTGGGCCGGGCGACGTGCGTGTCGCTGGCCGAGGCCGGCGCGCACGTCGTCGTCGCCGACATCGACGCCGACGGCAGCGAGCGCACCCGCGAGCTGGTGACCGACGCCGGCGGCAGCGCCGAGGTCGTCCCGCTGGACGTGACCGACGACGCGAGCCGCCGCGAGGTCGTGGCCCGGCTCTTCGAGCAGCACGGCGACGCCTTCGACGTCCTGGTCAACGTGGCCGGCATCGACCGGCCGGGCTACATCACCGACATCGACCTCGACGACTACCGCCGGGTCATGGCGGTCAACTGCGAGGGTCCGATCTTCCTGACCAGCGAGTTCGTGAAGCGGGTGCAGCACCTGCCCGAGGGCCGCACCGCCGACGTCGTGCACGTCGTGTCGCTGTCGGCGATCACCTCGGGCAGCGGCGCGATCGCTTACAACGGCTCGAAGGCCGGCTTCCTCAACGCCACCCGCTGCATCCAGCGCGAGCTGCGGGAGAAGGCCGTGAGGCAGGAGGACGGCAGCGAGCGGCCCTTCCCGGCGCGGGTCATGAGCGTCATCCCGGCGGCGATGGACACGCCGATGATGGAGCAGTGGGGCATCCCCGAGCACCTGATGATGCCGCCGTCGGCGGTGGCCGACACCGTCCGCACGCTGCTCCTGCTGCACCCGTCGGCGTTCGTGCCGGAGATGCAGGTCGTGCCGCGCCTCGAGCCGAACTTCCCGCGATGACCGACCCCGACCTCCCCGACAGCGGCATGGCCTCCGGCTCGGACGCCGGCGAGCCGGGGGAGCACCTCGGCAGCGGCGACCTGCGCCCCGACGAGGAGCGCCTGCTCGCCGAGCTGACCCGGGGCGTCGACGCCCCGCCCGACTCCACCGAGGCCGAGGTGCGCGCCGCCGAGGACGAGGCGCCGCTGCCCGACGACGGCGGCGCCCAGGACGACGGCCTGGAGGCCGACTTCTCGGACCCCCAGCCGTGAACGCGGCCCCTCCCGGATCCCGGGAGGGGCCGCTCACGCCTCCGGGGACAGGCGGACGGCGACCAGGGCGACGTCGTCCTCGGCGCCGTCGGGGACCATCCGCGCCAGCACCTCGTCGCAGACCTGCTCCACCGGCCGGTCGCGCAGCTCCGCGAGCGCCCGGGCGAGTCGCGTGACGCCGTCGTCGAGGCCCTCGGTCCGGCGCTCCACCAGGCCGTCGGTGAACAGCAGCACCGTGGAGCCGCGGGCGAGGACCACCTCGGCGTCGGCGCGGACCGCCTCCGGGCGCACCCCGAGCAGCAGGCCCGGCCGGCCGCCGTCCAGCGGCGCGCTAGTGCCGTCGGGGGCGGCGACCAGCGGGGGCAGGTGGCCGGCGCTGGCCCACCGCAGGCGGGTGACCCCGGCAGCGCGGTCGTCGCCGGTCTGCTCGAGCCGGCCGACCAGCACGGTGGCCATGGCGCCGAGCTGCAGGCCCTGGATCGCCGCGTCGAGCCGGGCGAGCACCGCCGCGGGGCTGTCCCCGCTGTCGTAGGCGATGCCGCGCAGCAACCCCCGCAGCTGGGCCATGCAGGCGGCGGCCTGGACGTCGTGGCCGACGACGTCGCCGATGACCAGCATCGTCGAGCCGTCGGGCTGGACGAAGACGTCGTACCAGTCGCCGCCGACCTGGGCCTCCCGGGTGGCCGGCACGTAGCGCACCGCCATCTGCAGGTGGTCGGGCTGCGGCGGCTCGGACAGCAGGCTGCGCTGCAGCGTCTCGGCGGCGCGGACGATGCTGCGCGAGCGGGCGTAGAGCGCCTCGAGCAGGTGGCTGCGCAGCTGCAGCACCTCGGCGCGCTCCTGCGGCGTCCACGGGTGCGAGCGCTCGCGGACGGTCTCCCGCCAGCGGTCGAAGCTCTTGCGCGGGCTGAGCCGGACGTCGTCGCCCTCCCGCTCGGCGATCGCCTTGTTGTGCGGGTCGCCGCCCCAGTCGACGTGCCGCACGGCCTCGCGCCGGTGCCACAGCACGTACTGGCCCTCGGGGAGCGGCAGCACGAGCACGCCGCAGGCGACCTCGACCGGGACGCCGAGCCCGGGCGCCTCGCGCTGCAGGGCGTCGGTGGCCACCACGTCCTCGCCGCTCGCGGCCGCCCAGGCCACCACCCGCTCGAGGACGTCGGCCGGCAGCTCCGCGCCCTTGGTGCCGCTGCTGCCCTGGAGGCAGACCGCGACGCCGTCGGCGGGCAGGACGTCGAGCAGGCTGGTGGTGCCGAGCAGCGTGTCGGCCAGCGGGCGGTCCTCGTCGAGGGTGGCCGCGGTCAGCCAGGCCAGGGTGGAGCGGACCTGCAGCGCCCGGTGCACCTCGTCCTCGGCAGTGCGGTCGACCAGCCGCAGCGACAGCGTCGAGCCGAGGAACTCGGCCGCGGCGCGGGTGGCGTAGGGCGGCTGGTGCGGGCCGGAGTAGTGGTGGCAGGCGATGAGGCCCCAGAGCCGGTCGTCCTGCAGCAGCGAGATCGACATAGAGGCGCGCACGCCCATGTTCTGCAGGTACTCGACGTGGATCGGCGAGACGCTGCGCAGCGTCGACAGGGTGAGGTCCAGCGGCCGGCCGGTGGCCGGGTGCGCGGCCGGCTGGATGCGGCTGGGGACGTAGTCGACGTCGCTGATCAGCCGGATCCAGTTCTTCTCGTACAGCGCCCGGGCCTGCGCCGGGATGTCCGAGGCCGGGTAGTGCAGGCCGAGGAAGGAGTTGAGGTCCGCGGCCTTCGCCTCGGCCACGACCTCGCCGTTGTGGTCGGCGTCGTAGCGGTAGACCATCACCCGGTCGAAGCCGGTGAGGGCGCGGATCGCCCGCGCGGTGATGTCGTAGAGCTCCTGCAGCGTGGAGGCCCGGTTGAGCTCGGCGACGGTCCCGCGCACCGCCTGGTAGGTGTTCGGGAAGGAGAACGGCCGCGGCCCGCGCGCGGGCTCGAGCTCCACGACGAGGTTGGTCAGCGGCGGGTCGCCGTCCTCGGGCTGCCCGTGCTCGTCCCGGGCGCCGTCCAGCACCGCCCGGTGCAGGATCGCGTCCACCGGCACGGGGTCGCCGTCGACGTCGAGGGTGACCTCCACCGGGTTGCGCTCGCGCAGGTCGCCGAACGCGCTGGCCGAGCGGACGACGGCCTCGGTCTGCGCGACCCCGAGGACGTCGGCGAGCGGGCGGCCGAGCGCGTCGGACCAGACGACGCCGGTCAGCCCGGCGAGGTTCTCCGACGCCTGGACGACGACCAGGTCGGGCTCGCTGACCGCCAGCAGCACGCCCCGCGGCTGGATGCTGCCCGGGACGTGGATCGGCTCGCGGGCGCAGTTGTCCAGGTCGACCGGCTCACCCGGCGACAGCCACGCGACGTCTGCCCCGGCGGTGTCCGCCCCGGAGGTGGCGTCGACGTCGGTCACGCGGTGGCCCCCTGCGCCGCCGGGGCGCACCAGTGGGCGAGGACGGCGAAGGTCTGCCGGGCCGCGGCGACCACCCGCCCGGCGTCCCCGGCGCCCGCGACGTGCGCCCGGGTGACCCGGCGGAACCCGGCCCACATCGCGCCGGTGTCCTCGCCGTAGGGGCTGAAGCAGCGCAGCCGGGGCAGTCCCGGCAGGCCCGCCAGGTGGCGGTCGATGAAGGTGCCGCCGAGGGTCGAGCCCTCCATCACGTACAGCCGGCCCAGCGCCTCGTCGGTGTCCGGAACGGCGGGCAGGTCGGGCCGGCCGGCGTCGGGGGAGCCGCCCAGCCCGGCCAGGTCGGCGGCGTAGAGACCGGTGCGGCGGCGGCGCTCCCAGTCGAGGGCGGCGGCGTCGGCGGGGTGGCGGGCGGCCCAGTCGTCCAGCCCGGCCTCGGCCGCGGCCCAGAAGGCGTGCAGCCGCGCCAGGACGGTGACCAGGCGGCCGCGGTCCAGTGCGGGGTCCATCAGGTCAAGCGTGGCCTCGACCCGTCCGTGCTCCAGGGCGGTGGCCGTGCGCAGGTCCCGGAGGACGTCGCCGGCGCCGCCCGCGTCTCGAGGCAACGCCTCTCCTCCCGCAGCCATCAGCCCTTCGAGCGTAGGTCACGCCCCGGACAGCGTCGCGGGGGAGAAGGTGCAGTGCGCAACAGTCCTCCTCCGGCGGGTCAGGAGGTCCGCGGCGGGCGGTCCAGCAGCAGGTCGGCGGCGCGGGCGAGGACCTGCGCCCGGGTGCGCCCGCCGTGTCCGGTGACGAGGAAGTGCTCGCCGATCGCCAGGCAGAAGGCGATCAGGGCGCGCGCCTCCACCTCGTCGGGGTCGGCGCAGAACGTGCCGATCAGCTCGCGCAGCAGCCCCATGCGCCGCTCGTCGACCCGGCGCAGGCGCGCGGCGACCGCCTCGTCCCGGCGGGCCCAGTCGCGGACGGCGAGGTCGATCGGGAGCAGGCGGTCGCTGGAGAAGGTGAGGACGCCGGCCCGCGCGATGCGCGTCCGCGGGTCACCGCCCTCCCGCTCGACGCGCTCGAGCACCTCGTCGGTGCTCTCCCGCTCCCAGGTGTCGAGCATCGCCTCGAGCAGGGCCTCCCGGTCGGCGAAGTGCCCGTAGAAGCCGCCCTTGGTGACGCCGAGGTCCTTGGCCAGCGCCTCCACGCGGACGGCGTCGGGACCGCCCGCGGCCAGCGCCCGCAGGCCCTGCTCGACCCACCGCTCCCGCGGCGTCCGCACGACCGCCACGCCCACCTCCTGTACGCCACCGTACACATCCGCTACCGTCGGCTGTACGGCACCGTATACGAGAGGGGACCCGCCATGACCCGGCTCGACGGCACGGGGGTGGTCCGCGGGATCACCGCGTCCGCGCGGGAGGCCTGCCCACTGCCCCGGATCGACTACGCCGACCGCTGCACCCTGGTCACCGACGCGACGGCGACGCCGGAGCGGTGGGCCCGGGCGATGTTCGGCGACGTCCCGAGCCCGGCGGAGCGGTTCGTCTGGCGGGGGCTGCTCGCCTTCCGGCTCGACCCGCGGCGCTCCCCGGACACCGTGGGGGGCTGGCGGGTCGGCGGGCGCGGCGAGGACTGGATCCGGCTGGAGACCGCCTCCCGGTCGCTGCGCGCGGCCATGGTCGTGCAGACCGCCGGGCGCCGGGTCACCTGGACGACGTGCCTGTCCTACGAGCGGTCGTGGGGCCGGCTGCTGTGGCCGCCGCTGTCGGCCGTGCACCGCCGGCTGGTGCCGCGGGTGCTCGCCGCCGCCGGGCAGCGGCTCCGGGAGACGGGCGGTCAGGACAGCCGGGCGCGGCGCAGCGAGGCGTGCACCAGCAGCCGGGTGTCGCCGTCGGCCAGGTCCAGGCCGGTCAGCGCGGTGATCCGGCCCAGCCGGTAGTACAGCGTCTGCCGGTGGATCGACAGCGCCGCCGACGTCCGGACCACGCTGCCGCCCGTGTCGAGGTAGGCCTCGGCCGTGGCGGCCAGCACCGGGTCGGCGAGCAGCGGCGCGACGGCCGGGTCCGGCGCGGGCAGCGCCGCGGCGACCCGCCAGCCGCCGAGCTCCGACCAGCGGGCCACCGGCGCGAGCCCCGGCGCCACGGCCGCGACCCGGGCCGCGGTGCGGGCCTGCGCCCAGCACGCGGGCAGGCCGGCGGGACCCGCGGCGGGGTCGGACACCCCCGCGGCCGCGCCGCCGGGCAGCCGGGCGAGGGCCGCGGACGCGGTGGTCGCGGCCGGGCGCAGGTCGCCGGGGCGGGCCAGCCGGACGAGGACGGCGACCTCGCGGCGGTCCTCGCCCGGCACCGCCGCGGCCGGCGGGAGCCGCCACCCCTCGGGGAGCGCGCCCCGCAGCGCCACCAGGGCCAGCGGCGTGTCCTCGCCGAGCCGGGCGGTCAGGGTGCGCGTCGCCCGCTCGCGCGCCGGCGGGGTGCCGGTGAGCGCCGCGGCCAGGGCCTCGCCGAGGTCGCCGTCGTCGTCCCCGCCGGCCAGCAGCCGTCCCGCGCGGGCGGCGAGGGCGACCGCCGCGGCCAGGGCCGGGTCGGCGTCGTCGTCGGGGTCGGTGCGGCCGCCGTCGAGCAGCCAGAGGTAGCCGAGGGTGCGGCCGCCGTGCCGGACCGGCAGCAGCAGGCGGGTGAGGATCCCCGCGTCCGGGTCGGCGGGGGTGCGCACCGGCCGCTGCGCGGTGGCGATGCCGAGGTCCTCGAACCAGCGGCGGGTGTCGGGGGTGGAGCCGCGGCCGAGGATGGAGCGGGTGCGGACGGCGTCCATCGCGGTGTCGCCGCCGTCGAGGGGGTGCGCGGCGAAGGCCAGCAGCGTGAAGTCGACGTCCTCGAGCGTGGCCGGGGCGCGCAGCAGCCGGGCGACCTCGTCCACCACGTCCTGCAGGTCGTCGCGCACCGTACGACTGTATGAAACCGGACGTCCGGAGTCCGTACGTCCGTCCCTGGTGGACCCGATCGGGCGCTCCTAGCGTTCGGGCCAGGCGTGCACTCCCGCGGGAGCGCACCGACGACGGAGGTGGCCGGTGCTGTCCACGAAGACCCTGCTGCTGGGGGCCTCCCGCCGCCCGGCGCTGCGCCGCGCGCTCGTGGGCACCCCGGTGACCCGGCGCGTGGTCGAGCGGTTCGTGGCCGGCGAGACGCTGCCCGACGCGCTGGTCGTCGTCGGCCGGCTCACCGGCGAGGGCATCGAGGTGACCCTCGACCACCTCGGCGAGCACGTCACCGACCCCGCCGAGGCGCGCGCCTCCCGCGACGCCTACCTCGCCCTGCTCGAGGCGCTGGCGCCGCTGGACCTCGGCCCGCGCGCGGAGGTGTCGGTGAAGCTGTCCGCCTTCGGCCAGGCGCTGCCGGGCGGGGAGGACCTCTCGCTGGAGCTGGTCCGGCCGGTGGTCGAGTGCGCGGCGCGGATCGGCACCACGGTCACCCTCGACATGGAGGACTCCTCGACCGTCGACGCCACCCTCGCCGTCCTCGCCGAGCTCCGCCGCGACCACCCGCAGACCGGCGCCGTGCTGCAGGCCGCGTTGCACCGCACCGAGGACGACGTGCAGGCGCTGGCCACCCCGGGCTCCCGGGTGCGGCTGGTCAAGGGCGCCTACGACGAGCCGCCGTCGGTCGCCCACCAGGGCCGCCGCGACGTCGACGCCGCCTACGCCCGCTGCCTCGGCGTGCTCATGCGCGGTCCCGGCTACCCGATGGTCGGCAGCCACGACCCGGCGATGATCGCGCTGGCCCAGCGGCTGGCCGGCGAGCACGGGCGCGCCGCCGACTCGTGGGAGGTGCAGATGCTGCACGGCATCCGGGTCGACGAGCAGCGCCGGCTGGCCGCCTCCGGCACCCGCGTGCGCGCCTACGTGCCCTACGGCCGCGACTGGTACGGCTACTTCGTCCGCCGGCTGGCCGAGCGCCCGGCGAACCTGCGCTTCTTCCTCCGCGCCCTCGTCTCCCGCTGACACACCCTGGAGGTCCCCCGTGGACGGCACCACCCGCGTCCCCCCGCCGCGCAACGAGCCGGTGCTCACCTACGCGCCCGGCTCGTCCGAGCGCGCCGAGCTCGAGACCCGCCTGGCCGAGCTGGCGGCCGAGCCGCTGGAGCTGACGGCCACCATCGGCGACAAGCAGCGCATGGCCGGCGGTGAGCGCTTCGACGTCGTCCAGCCGCACCGGCACGCCGCGGTCCTCGGCACCTCGGCGCACGCCACGCACGCCGACGCCGAGGAGGCCGTGGCCACCGCCAAGGCCGCCGCCCCGGCCTGGCGCGACCTGTCGCTGGACGACCGCGCCGCGGTGTTCCTCAAGGCCGCCGAGCTGCTGGCCGGCCCGTGGCGGCAGACGCTCAACGCCGCCACGATGCTGGGCCAGTCGAAGACCGCCCACCAGGCCGAGATCGACAGCGCCTGCGAGATGATCGACTTCTGGCGCTGGAACGTGCACTTCGCGCGCGAGGTCGTGTCCGCGCAGCCGGTGTCCTCACCGGGCGTGTGGAACCGCAGCGACCACCGGCCGCTGGAGGGCTTCGTCTACGCGGTGACGCCGTTCAACTTCACCGCGATCGCCGGCAACCTGCCCACCGCGCCGGCGCTCATGGGCAACACCGTCGTCTGGAAGCCCGCGCCCACCCAGCAGTTCGCCGCGCACTTCCTCATGCGGCTGCTGGAGGAGGCCGGCCTCCCCCCGGGCGTGATCAGCATGCTGCCCGGCGACGGCATCCCGGTGTCGGAGGTCGTGCTCGCCGACCGCGACCTCGCCGGCATCCACTTCACCGGCTCGACGCCGGTCTTCCAGCACCTGTGGCGCACGGTGGGGGACAACATCTCCGGCTACCGCGGTTACCCGCGGATCGTCGGCGAGACCGGCGGCAAGGACTTCGTCGTCGCCCACCCCTCGGCCGACCTCGACGTGCTGCGCACCGCGCTGGTCCGCGGCGCCTTCGAGTACCAGGGGCAGAAGTGCTCGGCCGCCTCGCGCGCCTACGTGCCGCGCTCGGTCTGGCGGCGGCTGCGCGACGACCTGGTGGCGACGACGGAGTCCCTGACGATGGGCGACGTCACCGACCTGTCGAACTTCATGGGCGCGGTCATCGACCGAAAGTCGTTCTCGAAGCTGTCCGGCGTCATCGACCGGGTCGACGACGACCCCGCGCTGTCGATCGTCGCCGGCGGGCAGGCCGACGACAGCGAGGGCTTCTTCGTCCGCCCGACGGTCATCGAGGGCACCGACCCCGAGCACGAGGTCTTCACCACGGAGTACTTCGGCCCGATCCTCGCCGTCCACGTCTACGACGACGCCGACTACGACACCGTGCTCACGCAGCTCGAGTCGGTGGCCCCGTACGCGCTCACCGGCGCGGTGATCGCCCAGGACCGGGCGGCCATCGCGCACGCGCAGCGGGTCCTGCGCTTCGCGGCCGGCAACTTCTACGTCAACGACAAGCCCACCGGCGCCGTCGTCGGGCAGCAGCCCTTCGGCGGCGGGCGCGCGAGCGGTACCAACGACAAGGCCGGCGCCGCGCAGAACCTGCAGCGCTGGACCTCGACCCGGTCGATCAAGGAGACGTTCGTCCCGCCGACCGACCACCGCTACCCGCACATGGGGTAGCCGCCCGCCTCCGGCCCGGGACGCCGGGGAGCGGAGCGCGGGCGCAGCGTGACGACGGGCACGCCGGGGACCCGGCCGCCCGGGTCCCCGGCGCCCGGCGACCGCGAGGCGGTTGACGGGCGCCGGGCGGACCGGGACGGTGCCGTCGTCCCGGTCCGCACCGACGGCCCCGGCTGCACGGGGGCAGGAGGGGCTCCGTCATGGCCGGTCGCCGTCTCGACCAGCCGCCCCCGCCCGGGCGGCCCGGCGCCCGGACGGTCGCGGCCCGGCCGCGGGACGGCACGGTCGTGCAGCTGTCCGCCTCCGGCCGCGTGTGGACCTTCGACGGCTCCCGCGCGGTGGTGGTGGGCCGGGACCCCCGCAGCGACGTGCACCTGCCGGACGAGCGGGTCAGCCGCGCCCACCTGGCCGTGCGGCACGAGGCGCGCGGCTGGGTGCTGCAGGACCTCGGCAGCCGCAACGGCACCTCCCTCGACGGGACGGCCGTGCCGCCCGGCACGGTGGGCGGGTCACCCGGCCCGGCGGTGCCGCTGGAGCCCGGCCGGGAGCACCGGGTGCAGGTGGGCGGGCACGGCGGGCCGGAGCTGCTGGTCCGGTCCGTGTCCGGGGGGCAGCGCCCGGGGGCGGACGCCGGCCCGGCCGCGGAGCGGGTGGTCGTCATCGGCCGCGACCCCGCCTGCGACGTCGTCGTCGCCGACGACCCGATGGTGTCCCGCCGCCACGCCGCCATCGAGCTCGGCGCACCTGGCACCGCCGTCGTGCGGGACCTGGGCAGCTCGAACGGGACCTACCTGAACGGCACGCGCCTGGCCGGGACGGCGGTCCTCACCGCCGGGGACACCATCGGCATGGGCGGCACGATGGTCACCTGGGACGGCCGGGAGGCCGTCCTCCCCGGCCGCCGCGCGGCGACCCTCAGCGCCCGGCACCTGGGCGTGTCCACCCGCGGCGGCAAGCGCCTGCTCGACGACGTCTCGCTCACCGTCCGGGCGGGCCAGCTCGTGGCGGTGATCGGCCCCTCCGGCGCCGGCAAGTCCACCCTCCTCGGCGCCCTCACCGGCCTGCGCCCCGCCGGCACGGGCCGGGTCACCTGGGACGGGCGGGACCTGTACGAGGGCTACGGCCACCTGCGCCACCTCATCGGGCTCGTGCCCCAGGACGACGTGCTGCACCGCCAGCTCACCGTGCGGCGGGCGCTCGGCTTCGCCGCCCGCCTGCGGCTGCCCCGCGACACCACCGCCGCCGAGCGCGACGAGCGGGTGCGCCGGGTCCTCGCCGAGGTCGGGCTGTCCGAGCAGGCCGACCAGCGGATCGACTCCCTCTCCGGCGGCCAGCGCAAGCGCACCTCCATCGCCCTCGAGCTGCTCACCGCGCCGCAGCTGCTCTTCCTCGACGAGCCCACCTCCGGCCTGGACCCGGGGCTGGACCGGCAGGTCATGGAGGGCCTGCGGGCGCTGGCCGACGGCGGCCGGGTGGTCCTCGTCGTCACCCACAGCGTGCTCGCCCTCGACCAGTGCGACCTGGTCCTGCTGCTCGCCACCGGCGGCCGGGTCGCCTTCTTCGGCCCGCCCGGGCAGCTGCTGTCGTTCTTCGGGGTACCCGACCACGCGGCGGTCTTCCGGGCGCTGGACGACCCCGCCTGGGTCGCCCGGTTCGCCGCGTCCCCGGTCCGCCGGGCCTACGTCGGGGCGACGTCGGTGGAGGCGCGGCCCCCGCCGCCGGCCGGTGAGGCCCCGGCGCCGCCGCGGCCGGCGCCGGTCCGCCAGCTGGTCACCCTGGTCCGGCGCAACCTCGCCGTCGTGGCCGCCGACCGGCTGTTCCTGGCCCTGCTGGTCGGGATGCCGGTGGTGCTCGCGGTCATGGCGCACGCCTTCCCCGGCGAGGCCGGCCTGTCGCTGCGCGCGGCCGACGGGGACCCCGCCGAGGCGCAGCAGCGGATCATCGTGCTGGTGGTGGGCGCGGCCCTGATGGGCGCCGCGCTCGCGGTCCGGGAGTTCGTCGCCGAGCGCCCGATCTACCGCCGCGAGCACGCCGTGGGCCTGTCGCCGACCGCCTACCTCACCAGCAAGGTCCTCGTCGTGGGCGGGGCCGTCGCGGTCCAGTCGGTGGCCTTCACACTGCTGGCGCTGATCGGGCTGCCCGGCCCCGACGACCCGCGGCTGCTGCCCTGGGGGCAGGCGGAGGTCGCCGTCGCGGCGGCCGCGGTGGGCGTGACGATGTGCATCGCCGCGCTGGCCGTCTCCGCGCTGGCCCGGTCCACCGACCAGACCATGCCCGCCCTGGTCGCGCTGGTGATGGGGCAGCTGGTGCTGTGCGGCGGGCTGTTCCCGCTGGCCGACCGCGCGGGCCTCGAGCAGTTCTCCTGGGCGCTGCCGGCCCGCGCCGGCTACGCGGCGATGGCCGCGACGGTGCAGCTGCAGCCCCTGTCCGGCCCCCAGCCGGACCCGCTGTTCACCCCCACCACCTCCCGCTGGGCGCTGGACCTGGGGCTGCTCGCCGCACAGGCGGCGGTCTTCCTGGCCCTGACCGCCTGGGCGCTGGCGCGGTCGGTGGCGCGCCACGGTGCCCCGCGCTGACCGGTCCGCACCGCGCCGCGGTCACGGCCAGTGCACGAGGCCGTCGTCGCCGAGGACGGCACCCCCGGACGGGCGGTGCGGGGCGAGCCGCCCGTCGGGCATCAGGTGCGTGACCGGCACGCCGCGGGCCAGGACGGCGACATCGGCGACCAGCCGCCGGTGGCAGCGCCACCACACGCCCTCGCTGCACATCACCGCGACCGTGGCGTGCGCCGCCTCGGCCAGCACGCCGTCGAGGGCGGCCGCGAACCCCGCGGTCCGGGTGTGCGCGGCGTAGGCGGCGAACTGGGCGACGGTCCACCAGCCGTCGGCCACCGGCTCGCCCGGGGGCAGCCGGCGCCGTCCGCCGAGCCGCTCCTCCCACCGGTAGCCGACGCCGGCGGCCGGCAGCCACTCCTCGAGCGCCTCCCGCCGGACGTCGGGGTTGCCGCGGCTGCCGGGGAAGCGGCGGACGTCGACCACGAGCTCCACCCCGGCACCGGACAGCCGGGCGGCGAGGGCGGTCCGGTCGTCGGCCCCGTGGCCCACGGTGAGCAGCACGGGCACCCCCTACCCGCGCGGCGCGCGCCGCCGGGACCGCCTGCGGCTGCGGACGGTCCCGGGACGGGTGCGGGTCAGCCGGTGAACGCCAGCCAGACGGCGGCGGCGACGGTCAGGACGGCCAGGGTCAGGCCCGCGGCGGCTGCGGCGGGGAGCCGCCCGAGGCGGCGGCGGGCGTCCAGCGCGAGGCCCGTGGCGGCTCCGGCGAGGACGGCCGGCACCCCGGTCCAGAAGACCAGGACCGAGACGGCGCCGAGCGCGGCGAGCACGAGGGCGACCCGGGCGGTGCGTGCAGGCGGGGCGGTCCGGGCGCGCACGGCCACGAACCCCGCGACGAGCGCCGCCACCGCGACGAAGGCGACCAGCAGCACCAGGCCGCCCCAGCCGCCGTTGCCGTGGAAGTCCGTCCCCCACGCGTCGGACCCGGACCTCCACGGCGTCTCCACGAACTGGCCCACGAGCGTGCAGCCCAGGCCCACACCGGCGCCGGCGGTGGTCCAGCCGTCGGGGAGCGGCGTGGGCCGGCGCGCGGCGACGGGCGGGCGGGCGGGACTGGCGGTCATGACGGTCCTCCTCCATCGGGCCGGCCCTCGCGGCCGGACGGGACGACCGTGGCCGCCCACGGCGACCCGCCGGACGGGGCACGCGACCCGGCCGACCCGGGAGGACCTCCCGGCCCGGCCGGGACGCCGGAGGCCCCACCCGGGACGCCGCCGGAGCCACACTGACGCCGTGCGCGGGCGCGCTCTCCCCACCACCGTCGCCGTCGCGGCGGTCCTGCTCTGCGCCGCCGCCGGTGCACTGGCCGCGTGGGTCGCCCCGCGACTGCCCGAACCCGAGCCGACCGCGATCGGCGCCCTGTACGCCGTGGCCAGTGCCGCCACCGGGGCCCTGCTCGTGCGCCTGCGGCCGCGCAACGTCATCGGCTGGCTGCTCGTGCTGTGCGGGCTGCTGCAGGCGGTCAGCGTCGGCACGGGCGCCTACGGCGGCTACGGGGTGGACGTGGCCGACCCGCCCTGGCCGGGGGCGCGGTGGGTGGCGCAGGCCGGGTCGATGACGTGGTTGCCGTCCCTGGTGCTGCCCGCCACCGTCCTCGTGGCGTTCTACCCCTCGGGCCGGCTGCCGGCCCGGCGGTGGCGGTGGCCGGTGCTGGCCACCGCCGCGGGGCTGTGCGTCGTCACGGTCGGGGCGAGTCTCTCGCAGGACACCTACAACGACATCGCCTCGGGCCCGGCACCCCTCCAGCTGCCGCGGACCTGGTGGACGACGGCCCTGCTGGTCGCGGCGGTCGTCGCACTCGGCGCCGGGGTCCTCACCATTTGGGTGGCGACGGTGGTGCGGATGGTCCGCGCCCGTCCTCCGGAGCGGCAGGAGCTGGCCTGGCTGGTCTGCGTCGTCCTGCCGCTGATGGTGGTGGTGTTCGTGGTACCGGCACCCGGGTGGGTGGTGGTGCCCGTCGCCCTCATGGTCCCGGGCGCGATCCTCGTCGGGGTCGTGCGCTACCGGCTGCTGGGCATCGTCGTCAGCCGGGCGCTGGTGTACGGGGCGCTGACGGCCGTCGTCGTCGGGCTGTACCTGGCCGTGGCGGCGGTCGCCGCGGCCGGCCTCGGCCGCACGCTGTCGCCCGTGACCGGCGCCGTGCTCGCCGCGCTGCTCGCGGTCGCCCTCGGTCCGGCCCGTTCCCGGTTGCAGGCGGCGGCCGACCGGTTCGTGTACGGACGGCGCCGCGACCCGGTGACGGCGGTGACCGAGCTCGGCGACCGCGTGGCCCGGGCCGACGAGGCCGGCCTGCTGCCCGCCGTCCTCGGGACGGTCGCCACGGCGCTGCGCGCCCCGGACGCCCGGGTCCTGCAGCCGGGGGAGCCGGGGCCCGGCGACGGGGTGGTCGCCGTCCCCCTGCGGGTCGGCGGCCGGGACGTCGGCACCCTGTGCGTGGCCGAGCGCGCCCCCGGGGAGCCGTTCACCGCCGGGGACCGGAGGCTGCTCGCGGCCCTGGCGCCGCAGGTGGCCGCCGTCGTCCGGGCGCTGGAGCTGACCCGCTCGCTGGAGCGCGAGCGCGACCGGGTGCTCACCGCGACGCACGCGGAGCGGGACCGCATCCGCCGCGACCTGCACGACGGGCTCGGGCCCTCGCTGGCCGGCGTCGGCCTCGGGGTCCAGGCGGTGCAGGCCATGCTCGGGGAGCGGGCCGACCCGGCCACCCGTGCGCTGCTGGCGCGGATGCGGGAGGAGGTCGACGGCGCGGTCGGCGAGGTGCGCCGGATCCTCGACGGGCTGCGGCCCGCCCCGCTGGACGACGTCGGCTTCGTGGCCGCGGTCCAGCGGCACGCCGAGGCGCTGGCCCCGTCGGTGCCGGTGCGGGTGACCGCCGAGCCGCTGCCGCCCCTCCCGCCCGACGTCGAGACGGCGGCCTACCGGATCGCTCAGGAGGCGCTGACCAACGTGGCCCGGCACTCCGGCGCCCGCCGCGCCGAGGTGGGGCTGCGCGCCCGCGACGGCCGGCTCGAGGTGGCGGTGGTCGACGACGGCGCGGGCTTCCCGGCGGAGGACGGCGACGCCCGGCCCGCGGGCGTCGGGCTGTCCTCGATGCGGACGCGCGCCCGGGCGGTGGGCGGGGAGCTCACCGTGACCAGCGGTCCCGGCGGCACGCGCGTCGTCGCCGGCCTGCCCCTGGGGGCGGAGCGGTGACCGTCCGCGTGGTGCTGGCCGACGACCACCCGATGTACCGGTACGGGCTCCGCTCGGTGCTCGACGCCGCGCCGGAGGTCGAGGTGGTGGGCGAGGCCGCCGACGGCGCCGAGCTGCTCGCCCTCGTCGCGCGGACCGCGCCGGACGTCGTCCTCACCGACCTGGCGATGCCGCGGCTGCCGGGCATCGCCGCGATCGACGAGCTGACCCGCCGCCGGCCGGGCCTCGGGGTCCTCGTCCTGACCATGCACGAGGACGACGCCTCCCTCTTCGGCGCGCTGCGCGCCGGTGCCCGCGGCTACCTGCTCAAGGGCGCCGACGCCGGGGAGATCGTGCGTGCCGTGCTCGCCGTCGCCGACGGGGACGCCGTCTACGGGGGAGCGGTGGCCCGCCGGGTCGCGGACGCCCTGACCGGGACGGCTCCCCGCGCGCCGGCCTTCCCGGAGCTCACCGGCCGGGAGCGGGAGGTGCTCGAGCTGCTGGCCGCCGGGCTCCCCACCGGCCAGATCGCCCGCCGGCTGGCGCTGTCGGACAAGACGGTGCGCAACCACGTCTCCGCGGTGCTCACCAAGCTCCAGGTCCCAGACCGCGCCGCCGCCGTCGCCCGCGCGCGGGACGCCGGGCTGGGCTGAGCCGGTTCCACCCGCCGCCGGGCCGCCCCGGCCCCCCGGTCATGCTGGACGGCCGGGCGACGACGCCCGCGGAGGGGAGCGGTGTGAGCAGGGGGACGACGGACCGGGTGTCGCTGTGGCGGCTGCCGGCGATGCGGGCGCTGGTGGGGGCGACGACGCTCGGCTTCGCCAGCTACTGCCTGACCCTCGCCTCGCTGCCGGCGTACGCGGTGGCGGGCGGGGCGTCGGCCGACACCGCCGGCGTGGTGACCGCGGTCTTCCTGGCGGTGACCATCGCGGTGCAGTCGGTCGTCCCGGCGCTGACCGCGCGGTTCGGCCTGGGCCCGGTCCTCGCCGCCGGCCTCCTCGCGCTGGGTGCGCCCTCGCCGCTGTACGCCCTCGGCGACGGCGTCCCCTGGCTGTCGGCGGTGTCGGCGGTGCGTGGCGCGGGCTTCGCGGTGCTCACCGTGCTCGGCGCGGTGCTCGCCGCGCAGGCCGCCCCGCCCGAGCGCCGCGGCGAGTCCATCGGTCTCTACGGGCTGGCGATCGCGGTGCCCAACCTGGTGGCGGTGCCGGCCGGGGTGGCGCTGGTGCTCGACGGCCACCCCGGCTGGCTGGCGTGGCTGGCCGCCTCGCCGGTGCTCGCGCTGCCGCTGGTGCCCGGGCTGGCCCGCTCGGTGCACTGGGAGGGCGGCGCCGGCACGTCCTCGCGCGCCGCCGCCCGCGCCGCGCTGGCGCCGTCGGCGGTGCTGCTGCTGGTCACCCTCGCCGGCGGCGGCGTGGTCACCTTCCTGCCCATCGAGCGCCCCGACGGCGTCCTCGCGACGGCCGCACTCCTCGTGTTCGGCGTCACCGGCGCGCTCACCCGCTGGCGCGCCGGCCTGCTGGCCGACCGGGTCGGCACCGGCCGGCTGCTGCCCGCCGCCCTGGTCGCGGGCGCACTCGGGCTGGCCGCCGTCGCGCTGGGCCTGGTCACCGGCGACGCCGTCGTGCTGGCCGGGGCGGCGCTCTTCGGCGCCGGCTACGGCGCGGTGCAGAACCTGACGCTCGTCACCGCCTTCGCCCGCGCGGGGGAGGGCGGCTCGACCGCGGCCAGCGCGCTGTGGAACGCCTCCTTCGACGCGGGGACGGCGATCGGCGCGCTGGTCCTCGGGCTGGTCGCGGCCGGCGTCGGGCTGCCATGGACCTACGTGCTGGTCGCCGGCGTCCTGCTGGCCGGGCTGCCGGTGGCCCGGACGGCGACCCGCGCGGCCTGAGCGCTCAGCGCAGCACCGAGGTCAGCAGCAGGCTCGTCTGGCTGTTGATCACCCCGGGCACCGACCGGATGCGGTTGAGCAGCCGGTCGAACTCCACGAGGTCGGCGGTGCGGTGCTCGGCGACGAGGTCCCACGCGCCGTTGGTCGAGTGCATCGACTCGATCTCCGGGAAGCCGCGCAGCCGCCGGATGACGTCGTCGGTGGAGCGGCCCTCCACCTCGACCAGCGACACCGCCCGGACCCCGCCCGCGGCGGCCTCGTCGCGCACCCGGACGGTGAACCCGACGATGACGTCCTCGGCCACGAGCCGGTCGAGGTGGCTGGTCACCGTCGCCCGGGTGACCCCGAGCCGGCGGGCCAGCCCGGCCACCGGCGCGCGGCCGTCCTCCCGCAGCGCCGCGAGCAGGCGGCGGTCGAGGTCGCTCAGATCGGCCATGCGCAGAACGTACAGCTGATCTCGGTGAAGTGATCGGTGTCTGGTCACAACGCGCGCCGTTCGCTCATTGTGTGTGCAGATCGCCCAGCAATACCGTTCCGTCATGACCGCGTTCGTCGACGTGCGCAACATGGTCCGCTGGACGGCCGAGACCGGGCCCGAGCGGATCATCGCCGGGATGTCCCGCTACGTGGAGGACGACTTCCGCCGGTGGGAGTCCTTCGACAAGATCGCCCGCGTCGGCAGCCACACGCCCTGGGGCGTGATCGAGCTGATGCCGACCAGCGACGGCGAGACCTACGCCTTCAAGTACGTCAACGGGCACCCGAGCAACCCGGCGCGCGGCTTCCAGACGGTGAGCGCCTTCGGGGCGCTGGCCGACGTCTCCAACGGCTACCCGGTCTTCCTCGCCGAGATGACCCTGCTGACCGCGCTGCGGACGGCAGCGACGTCGGCGATGGTCGCCCGCCTCCTCGCCCGGCCGGACTCCCGGCGCCTGGCGCTCATCGGCGCCGGCAGCCAGGCGGAGTTCCAGGCGCTGGGCATGCGCGGGGCGCTGGGCGTCAACGACGTCGTGGTCTGGGACACCGACCCGGCCGCGATGGCCAAGCTGGTCCGCAACCTGGAGCCGCTGGGCTTCGACGTGACGGTGGCGTCCTCCGGCCGGGAGGCCGTGCGCGGCGCGGACGTCGTCACCACCTGCACGGCCGACAAGGCCCGGGCCACCGTGCTGCAGGCCGACTGGATCGAGCCGGGGATGCACCTCAACGCCATCGGCGGCGACTGCCCCGGCAAGACCGAGCTGGACCCCACGATCCTGCTGCGGGAGGACGTCGAGGTCTTCGTCGAGTTCCCGCCCCAGACCCGCATCGAGGGCGAGATCCAGGCGATGCCGGCCGACTTCCCGGTCACCGAGCTGTGGCAGGTGCTCACCGGCCGGGCGGCCGGGCGCACCTCGGCGGCCCAGGTGACGCTGTTCGACTCCGTCGGGTTCGCGGTCGAGGACCTCTCGGCGCTGCGCTACGTCCGCGACGCGGTCGCCGGCACGCCGTGGGTCGACGACATCGACCTGGTCGCCGAGCCGGACGACCCCAAGGACCTGTTCGGGATGGTCGCGGCGTTCACGCCGATCCCCTCGTGACGGCCGGGGCCGCCGCCCAGGCCCCCTCGGCCGTCGTCCTCGTCCGCCCGCACGCCTTCTCGCCCAACCCGCTGACGCTCGGGGACAACGCCTTCCAGGTGCGCGTCGTCCGCGAGGACCCGGGCGTGCTGGCGCGGCGCGCGTACGACGAGGTCACCGCGCTGGCCGGGGCGCTCACCGCCGCGGGCGTCACGGTGCACCTGTTCGACGACCCCGGGCCCGGCCGGCCCGACAGCGTCTTCCCGAACAACTGGCTGTCCACCCACGCCGACGGCCGCGTCGCGCTGTTCCCGATGTACGCGGCCAACCGGCGCGGGGAGCGGCGCGGCGACGTCGTCGAGTTCCTCGAGGCGGC
The DNA here is from genome assembly GCF_054050315.1 of Geodermatophilus sp. SYSU D00867. NCBI lineage: Bacteria > Bacillati > Actinomycetota > Actinomycetes > Geodermatophilales > Geodermatophilaceae > Geodermatophilus > Geodermatophilus sp. SYSU D00867. The sequence continues at coordinate 128,899 of NZ_JBJGZC010000011.1, forward strand.
CTACCGGGTGCACGAGGTCGTCGACCTCTCGGGCCTGGAGCACGACGGCCGCTACCTCGAGGGCACCGGCGCGATGGTGCTCGACCACGTGGCGCGCACGGCCTACGTCGCGCGGTCGCTGCGGGTCGACCCCTGGGCGCTGGACCGCTTCTGCCGCGGCTTCGGGTACGAGCCGGTGGTCTTCGACGCCGTCGACGCGGCCGGCCGGGCCGTCCACCACACCAACGTGGTGATGAGCGTGGCCGGCGAGTACGCGCTGGTCGGGCTGGAGCTGCTGCCGTCGGCGGCCGAGCGGGCGGGGCTCGTCGCCCGGCTGGAGGCGACCGGGCGCACCGTCGTCCCGCTCACCGCGTGGCAGGTCGGGGAGTTCGCCGGCAACGCCATCGAGGTGCAGGGCGCCGACGGCCCGGTGCTCGCGCTGTCCGCACGGGCCGCGGCGAGCCTGGACGCCGGCCAGCGCCGGGTGATCGAGGCGTCGGCCCGGCTGCTGCCGGTCGCCGTCCCGACGGTCGAGCTCGCCGGCGGCTCGGTGCGCTGCACGATCGCCGGGGTGCACCTCGAGCCGCGCACCGCGGCCGTCCCGGCCGCGGTCTGACCCCCCTGCTCAGGAGACGCGGTCGGCCGCGGCCTGCAGCGAGCGGATGAGCAGCAGCTCCTCGCCGGAGCGGCGCAGCCACTGCCGCAGCGCGGCCGGGTCCGTGCGGGCGGCGTCCCGGACCGCCCCGAGCCGCAGCTGCCGGGTGTTGGCCTGCGCCCGCTGCGCCGGCGGCAGTGCGCGCCCCTCGGCCCGGGCCTGCGCGGTGAGCGCCGCGCCGACGTAGACGAGGTCGCGCACCTCGTCGACTCCGGCGAGCAGCGCGTCGGCCCCGGCGTCGTCGCCGGCCTCGAGGCGGGTCAGCAGCAGGTCGGCGCGCTCGCGGCCCAGGGCGGCGGGATCGGGGGAGGTCACCCCTCCACGGTGCCAGCCCGCCCCCTCCGTGCGGACGGAGGGGGCGGGCCGGGGCCCGGGCGGCCTAGGCGTCGCGGCGGGTGAAGGCGACCGCGGCGACGGCGAGGACGACGGCGACCTCGGCGGCGAAGACGGCGAACCCGACCCACGGCTCGAGCAGCAGCGGGTTGAACGATTCCGGCATCGCGATCCGCGAGCCCGCGTTGCCCGGCATGAGCTTGGTCAGCCACTCGCCCAGGGCGCCGGGCAGCAGCATCACCAGGTTGCCGACGAGGAACACCAGCGCGAGCACCACCGACACCGCGGCGGCGGTGGAGCGCACCAGCAGCCCGACGGCCATCGCGAACAGCCCGAGACCGGCCATGTAGAGGCCGCTGCCGAGCAGCGAGCGCAGCACCCCGTCGTCGCCGAGGGACAGGCCGATGCCCTCCGCGGACAGGAACGCGTTGCCGCCGAGCCAGCCGAGGACGGCGGTGACCACGCCGGCGACGAACAGCACCGCGGCGAGCACCAGCGCCTTGGCGGTGAGCACGGTCCCGCGGCGCGGGGTGGCGGCGAGGGTCGCCCGGATCATCCCGGTGCCGTACTCGGCGGTGACCGTGAGCGCGCCGAGGACGACGGCGGTGACCTGGGCGAACAGCAGCCCCCAGGTGATGAACGCGCCGACCGGCTCGCCGGTCTCCCCGGCGGCCAGGTCGGGAGCGACGAGCGCGCACACCAGCGTGGTGAGCCCGGCGCCGAGGCCGACCATCGCGGCCACCGACCAGCCGGTGGAGCGCACCGACCACAGCTTGATCCACTCGGCGTGCAGGGCGCGGGGCAGCCCGGCGGTCGCGGCCGGGGCGGGGGAGGACGCGCGGGGCGCGGCCAGGGTGGAGGCGGTCACCGGGTCACCTCGGCGGGGCGGGCGGCGGCGTACTCGACGCTGCCGGCGGTCAGGGTCATGAAGGCGTCCTCGAGGGAGGACCGGACGAGGCCGAGCTCGTGCAGCACCAGGCCGGCGCCGGCGGCGAGCTCGCCGGTGGCGGCGGCGTCGACGCCCTGGACGCGCAGCTCGTCGCCGTCGCGGGTGACGTCGGCGCCCGAGCGCCGCAGCAGCTCGGCGAGGTCGGCCGGCCGGGGCGTGCGGACGCGCACGTAGGAGGCGGCGTGCTCGGCGATGAAGTCCGCCGTCGGGCAGTCGGCGAGCACCCGGCCGCGGCCGATGACGACCAGGTGGTCGGCGGTCAGCGCCATCTCGGCCATGAGGTGGCTGGACACCAGCACCGTGCGGCCCTCGGCGGCGAGGTCGCGGGCCAGGGTCCGCACCCAGCGGATGCCCTCGGGGTCCAGCCCGTTGACCGGCTCGTCGAGGACGACGACCGGCGGGTCCCCGAGCAGCGCGGCCGCGATGCCCAGCCGCTGCCCCATGCCGAGGGAGAACCGGCCCACCCGCTGCCCGGCCACCGCCTCCAGCCCGACCAGGCCGAGGACCTCGTCGACGCGGGCGGCGGGGATGCCGTTGGACGCGGCCATCCAGCGCAGGTGCGCCCAGGCGGTGCGGCCCGGGTGCAGGGCGCGGGCCTCCAGCAGCGCGCCGACCGCGCGCAGCGGGGCGGGGCAGTCGAGGTAGCGGATGCCGTCGACGGTGACCGTGCCCTCGGTGGGCCGGTCCAGGCCGATGACCATCCGCATCGTCGTCGACTTGCCGGCGCCGTTGGGGCCGAGGAAGCCGGTCACCCGGCCCGGCCGGACGGTGAAGGAGACGCGGTCGACGGCGACCCGGTCGCCGTAGCGCTTGGTGAGTCCGCTGGCGACGATCACGGGGTCACCGCCGGGGTGGGGGAGGGCTGCGAGGTCATGCCGGGAAGGCTCTCGGCAGCGGGGTGCCCGGCACATCGGGGAGGACCCCCGGCCCGACCCTGGACCGTCCCCCACCCGGTGCTGGGGGACGCCCCCGGTCAGGCGGTGCGAGGCAGGTCGGCGGCGAGCAGCCGGCGCAGGGTCACCGCCGCCGTCCGGCCGGCCCGGTTGGCGCCGATCGTGCTCGCGCTGGGCCCGTAGCCGACCAGCTGGAGGCGCGGCTCGTCGACGGCGGAGGTGCCGTCGAGCCGGATGACGCCGTCGCGGGTGCGCAGCCGCAGCGGGGCCAGGTGGCCGACCGCGGCGCGGAAGCCGGTGGCCCACAGGATCACGTCGGCGGCGACGGACCGGCCGTCGTCCCAGGCGACGCCGCCGGGGGTGATCCGGTCGAACACCGGCAGCCGGGTGAGGACGCCGTCGTCCAGGGCGCGGCGCACCCACGGGGTGACCACCAGCCCGGTCGCGCCGACGACGCTGCCGGGCATCCGGCCGGCGCGGACGGCGGCCTCGACGCGGGCCACCGCCTCCCGGCCCTGCTCCTCGCCGAAGGGACCCTCGCGCCAGACCGGCGGGCGGCGGGTCACCCAGGTCGTGCGGGCGACCGGCGCGATCTCCCCGAGCAGCTGGACCGCCGAGGCGCCGCCCCCGACGACCACGACCGACAGCCCGGCGAACTCCTCCGCACCGCGGTAGCCGACGGTGTGCAGCTGCCGGCCGCGGAAGGTCTCCTGGCCCGGGTAGTGCGGCACGAACGGCCGCGTCCAGGTGCCGGTGGCGTTCACCAGGCCCCGCGCCCGCCACGTCCCGCGGTCGGACTCGACGACGAAGCGGCCGTCGTCGCCGCGGCGGACGGCCGACACCCGCACCGGCCGCCGGACCGGCAGGGCGAAGCGCCGCTCGAAGCCGGCGAAGTAGGCCGGCACCGCCTCGGCGGCGGGCAGGTCCTCCGACGCCGGCGCGAACGGCAGGCCCGGCAGCTCGTGCACCCGGTGCGTCGTCGCGAGGGTCAGCGAGGGCCAGCGGTGCTGCCAGGCCCCGCCGGGCGCGGCGTCGGCGTCGAGGACGACGAAGCCGCTGCCGGGCGCGAAGCCCTGGCGGGCCAGGTGGTACGCGGCGCTCAGGCCGGCCTGGCCCGCGCCGATCACCACGACGTCGACGTCCCGCGGGCTGCTCACGCCCGCGGAACGCTCCCCGACCCGCCGCTATGCCGGGGTGAGCCGGCGGAGGTCCGCGCCCGCCAGCGGCACCGACGCCGGGTCGTACCCGAACCGGACGACGACCGCCCCCGGCCGGGCCTCGACCAGCCACGCGGTGCGCGGCTCGCCGGTCTCGGGCGTGTAGGTCCAGCGGTCGGCGAGCAGCGCCAGCCCGCGCTCGCGCAGGAAGGCGACCGCCTGCTCGCGGGTGGGGAACCGCCGCAGCGGCATGCCGGGGACGGCGTGCGCCGTCCACCCGTCCCGGCCGTCGTCGGCGGTCAGGTGGCCGACGAGCTCGCCGTCCTCCGGACGGTGCACCGGCTCGAGCCCGGGGGTGGTCGTCATGCCCTCCATGCTGGGGACCGGATCAACCGGTTTCCGGGCGGCGGGCGCCGGGCACGGCTGCGGCAGCGCCGGTGTGCAGGGCCCGGCACGAGGAGAGGGGCGCTGCGTGCGCGCGATGGTCTACCGCGGGCCGTACAAGGTCCGCGTCGAGGACAAGGACGTCCCGTCGATCGAGCACCCGAACGACGCGATCGTCCGGGTCACCCTGGCGGCGATCTGCGGCTCGGACCTGCACCTCTACCACGGCCTGATGCCGGACACCCGGATCGGCCACACGTTCGGCCACGAGTTCATCGGCGTCGTCGAGCAGGTCGGCCCCTCCGTGCGGAACCTGCAGGTGGGCGACCGGGTGATGGTGCCGTTCAACGTCTTCTGCGGGTCGTGCTGGTTCTGCGCCCGCGGCCTGTACTCCAACTGCCACAACGTCAACCCGAACGCCACCGCCGTCGGCGGCATCTACGGCTACTCGCACACCACCGGCGGCTACGACGGCGGCCAGTCGCAGTACGTCCGCGTCCCGTTCGCCGACGTCGGGCCGGTGCGGATCCCCGAGTGGATGCACGACGAGGACGCCGTCGTGATGACCGACGCCGCGGCCACCGGCTACTTCGGTGCCCAGCTGGGCGAGATCGCCGAGGGGGACACCGTGGTCGTGCTCGGCGCGGGGCCGGTCGGGCTGGTCGCCGCGCAGTCGGCCTGGCTGATGGGCGCCGGCCGGGTGATCGTGGTCGACCACCTGCAGGAGCGGCTGGAGAAGGCGCGGACCATGGCCCACGCCGAGACGCTGGACTACGACGAGCACGACGACGTCGTGGTCGAGATGAAGAAGCAGACCGACTACCTGGGAGCCGACGTCGTCATCGAGGCGGTCGGCGCGGAGGCCGACGGCAACTTCCTGCAGCACGTCACGGGGACCAAGCTCAAGCTGCAGGGCGGGTCACCGGTCGCGCTCAACTGGGCGATCGACGGCGTGCGCAAGGGCGGCACGGTGTCGGTCGTCGGCGCCTACGGACCGATCCCCAACGCGGTGAAGTTCGGCGACGCGCTCAACAAGGGGCTCACGCTGCGGATGAACCAGACGCCGGTGAAGCGGCAGTGGCCGCGGATGTTCGAGCACGTCCGCAACGGCCACCTGACCCCGCGCGAGGTGGTCACGCACCGCTTCCCGCTGGAGCACATCGCGGAGGCGTACCACGTGTTCTCCAGCAAGCTCGACGGCTGCATCAAGCCGGTGATCCTGCCCGACGCGGCCTGAGGGGCGACCATGACCGAGTCCGACATCCCGAGCGCGTACGTCCGCGACAAGCGCACCCCGACGCCGAGCCGCGAGGAGCTGCGGGCCCGCATCCCCGGGTGGGGCGCCGACCTCGACCCGGCCGACCGGCCGTCCCACCCGAAGCTGCAGTACCCGGCCGACACCGGCGCCCACTGGGACTTCCCCGAGCGCCAGCCGGGCAGCGAGGGCCGGGAGCACTCGATCGAGCACGCCTTCGTGACGCCGGTGTTCGGCACCGCGCAGCCGCTGCGCGGCCTGCCCGGGGCGATCCGCCGGTTCGCCTACGCCCGTTTCAGCGAGGGCCGGCTCGCGCACTGGTTGCTGCTGGTCGTCGGCGACCGCGTGGACGCCTGGGAGCACCACCTGCGGTCGTTCGCCTCCGGCCGGCCCGACGTGCCCGCCACCGGCCTGCGGACCGAGTTCACCCGCGGCGGCCTGCGCTCGCGCCGCGGGCGCTCGGACGTCCGGCACCAGCTGCTCGACCCGGTGGTCGTCGCCGGGCCGTGGCTCGCCGGCGCCGGGGCCACGGTGCTCGGCGTCCGCCGGGTGGTGCGCGCCGTCCGCGGCTGACCCGGCCCGCCCGGGGCCGCTACGGTCCCGGGCGTGACGCCGCTCGACGAGCTGCCCCGGATCGGTGCCCCGGCGACCGGGGCCCTGCGGCTGGCCGGCTACACGCGACTCGACCAGCTGGCCGGCGTGCCGCGGGCGAGCCTGGCCGCGCTGCACGGCGTGGGCCCGAAGGCACTGCGCATCCTGGACGGGGCGCTGGCCGAGCACGGGCTGCGGCTGGGCTGAGCCGGAGGTCCGGACCGGCGTGTTCGTGCGGATCTGGGAGTACGAGGTCGCCCCCGCGGCCGTGCAGCGGTTCGTCGCGGCCTACGGGGCGGACGGGGACTGGGCGCGGCTGTTCCGCCGGCGCGACGGGTACGCCGGCACGGAGCTGTTCCGCGGCGCGGAGGGTGGGAGCCGCTTCCTCACCGTCGACCGCTGGCGGGACCGGGGCGCCTGGACCGCCTTCCTCGACCGGGAGCGGGAGGCGTACCGGGCCCTCGACGCGGAGCTCGCCCCGCTGACGACGCGCCAGCGGCCGCTGCTCGAGGGGACGGTCCCCGACGACGGCCCGTGAGACGACGGGAGCGGCCCCTCCCGCCGGGGAGGAGCCGCTCCCGTGTGCTGTGCGCCATCAGGGACTCGAACCCCGAACCCGCTGATTAAGAGTCAGCTGCTCTGCCAATTGAGCTAATGGCGCGTGTCTCCCGGCTGCCCGGGTCACGAGGGAGAACGATACCAGCGGTCGACGGCGTCCCGCTCGGGGGCCCCGGGTGGCGGACGCCACGGTTCCGTGATCCAGCGTGGACACTGGAGCGGGTACGCCCGTGCCCACGTGCACGGGCGACCACGCCGAGACGAGGGGGCAACACGGTGCGACGGACGGCTGCGCTGGTCACGGCGGGGGCGCTGGTCCTGCTCAGCGGGTGCCAGGGCGGCGACGACGGGGCGTCGGCGTCGGCGTCGTCGTCGGCGTCGTCCCCGGCCCCGACGTCCGCCGACGCGGCCCCCGCGCAGCTGCAGCTCGCCCCGGCCGACGGCGCGGTCGACGTCGCCCCGGCCGACCCGGTGGAGATCTCCGTCACCGACGGCGACCTCGCCGACGTCACCGTCACCGACCGCGCCGGCGCGGACGTGCCCGGCCAGGTGGCCGACGGCGAGACCGAGGGCACCGAGGTCTGGACGCCGGACCAGGACCTCACCTACGGCAGCACCTACACGCTCACCGCCACCGCGACCAACGCCGACGGCGAGCGGGCCGAGGCGAGGAGCACCTTCACCACCGTGGACCCGGAGACGGTCACCACCCCCTCGATCGGCCCGCTGGACGGCCAGACGGTGGGCGTCGGCATGCCGATCCGCGTGTACTTCGAGCAGCCGGTCGCCGACAAGGCCGCCGCCGAGAGCCACCTGCTGGTCACCAGCTCGAACCCCACCGACGGCGTCTGGAGCTGGCTCAGCGACACCGAGGTGCACTTCCGCCCGTCGCAGTACTGGCCGGCGCAGACCGACGTGACGCTCGAGGCCGACCTCTACGGCGTCGACCTCGGCGACGGCATCTGGGGCGAGAAGGACCGCACGGTCTCCTTCCGCATCGGCGACCGGCACGTGTCCGTCGCCGACGCCGCGACCCACCGCATGCAGGTCTACGACGGCGACCGGCTGGTGCAGGACTGGCCGATGAGCGCCGGCAGCCCGGACAACCCGAGCTACAACGGCCCGCACGTGGTCACCGAGCTCAACGCCGACCGGGTCATGGACTCCAGCACCTACGGCGTGCCGGTCGACAGCCCCGAGGGTTACCGCACGCCGGTGAAGTGGGCCGTGCGGCTGTCCGACAGCGGCGAGTTCGTGCACGGTGCCCCGTGGTCGGTGGCGCAGCAGGGCCGGGAGAACGTCTCCCACGGCTGCATCAACCTCTCGGACGAGAACGCCCGCTGGTTCTACGAGTTCTCCCAGCCCGGGGACGTCGTCGAGATCGTCAACTCCGACGCCGGCCCGCTCACCTCGCCGATCGCGGACTGGACCATCCCGTGGGACCAGTGGCAGGCGGGTTCCGCGCTGAAGTGATCTCCGTTTCCCGGGCCGCTCACCAGGGCACTCCCGAGTCGATCTCGGGAGGGAGAGCGTCGTGGACACCTGGTTGATCGTGCTCATCGCCGTCGTGGCCGTCGTCGTGCTGGCGCTGATCGGGCTCGCCCTGGCCAAGCGCAGCCGGGTGGCCGGTGCACGCCGCCGCGAGCAGCAGCGCGCCCAGGCGCGCGAGCACCTCGAGGAGGCCCGGCTGCGCGGCGTGCAGGCGGAGAAGGAGCAGGCGCTGGCCGAGGAGCAGGCCGCCCGCGCCCGCCGGGAGCGCGCCGAGGTCGAGGAGCGCACCCGCCTGGCCGAGCAGGAGGCCCGGCAGCGGGCCGCGGCGGCCCAGGAGCACGCCTCGGCGGCGGACAAGCTGCGGGCGGAGGCCGAACGGCTGGCCCCGGGCCTGTCCGACCGGCACGCCGACGGGCACCCCGGCCGGACCGCCGAGGGCTCGGAGGGCTCCACGCGCCTCTGAGCGGGCCTCCCGCTCAGTTCCGGCGCCGGCCGCGGTCTGCAGTGCCGGGAGGGACCCGCGGGGTCCCGCCGACGCAGCGGAGGCACCGTGACCGACCTGCTCGCCATCGGCACGCGCAAGGGGCTGTGGCTGGCCCGCAGCGACGACGGGCGCCGCACCTGGGCCGTGGACGGGCCGCACCTGCTCGCGCAGGAGGTGGCGGCGGTCGGCATCGACACCCGGGGCAGTGACACCCACGGCGGGGCGCCGCGGGTGCTGGCCGGGGTCCAGTACGGCCACTGGGGCCCGACCGTCACCTGGTCCGACGACCTGGGCCGCACCTGGGCCGAGACCGAGCAGGGCGCGATCCGCTTCCCGGCCGACACCGGGGCCGCGCTGGCCCGCGTCTGGCAGATCCGCCCGGACACCGCGGACCGTCCCGGCGTCGTGTGGGCCGGGTGCGAGCCGCACTCGCTGTGGCGCAGCGACGACGGCGGCCGCACCTTCGCGCTGGTCCGCGGTCTGTGGGACCACCCGCACCGGCCGACCTGGGAGCCGGGCGCCGGCGGGGGCGCGGTGCACACCGTCCTGCCGCACCCCACGACCGACCGGGTGCTGGTGGCGATGAGCACCGGCGGCGTCTACGCCAGCGACGACGGCGGGGCGACCTGGGCGCCGCGCAACGCCGGCATCACCGCGCCGTTCCTGCCCGACCCGCCGCCGGAGTACGGGCAGTGCGTGCACAAGGTCGCCGCCGACGCGGGCGACCCCGACCGCTTCTACGCGCAGAACCACTTCGGCGTCTTCCGCACCGACGACGGCGGCGCGTCCTGGACCTCGATCGCCGCCGGGCTGCCGGTCGACTTCGGCTTCCCGGTGGCCGCCTCGCCGCGCACCCCGGGCACCGCGTGGGTGGTGCCGCTGGTGGCCGACGCCGAGCGGGTGCCGCCCGGCGGGCGGCTGCGGGTGCACCGGACCCGCGACGCCGGGGCCACGTGGACCGAGCTGGGCGCGGGGCTGCCCGACGGGTCCTGGACCGCCGTGCTGCGCGACGCCGTCTGCGTCGACGAGGGCGACCCGACCGGCGTCTACGTGGGCACCCGGGACGGCTGCGTCTACGCCAGCGCCGACGAGGGCGACACCTTCACCACGGTCGCCGAGCACCTGCCCGACGTCCTGTGCGTCCGCGCGGCGGTGCTGCCGTGACGGTCGAGGTGGTGCTGCCGGGCGTGCTGGCCGACCTGGCCGGCGGCGTCCGGCGGCTGCGGGTGGACCCGGGCGACGCGACGCTGGCCGGCCTGCTCGACGCGCTGGCGGTCACCCACCCGGTGCTGGAGCGGAGGATCCGCGACGAGGCAGGGGAGGTGCGCCGCTTCGTCAACGTCTACGTCGACGGCGACGACGTCCGCTTCTCGGCGGGCCTGGCGACGCCGGTGACCGCCGGGTCGGTGGTGCAGGTGCTGCCCTCGGTGGCGGGCGGCTGAGGACCCCTCAGAGGCGGGCCAGCTCCGCGCACTCCCGGCAGAGCTGGTGCTCCGCGTACTCCTCCGGCGGCCACTCCGTCTGCTCGTCCACCGCCACGTACGCGCCGCACAGCGACTTGCGGCTGCGGCCGGTGACCCGGCCGATCGTCGCGTGCGCCGGACCGATCTGCCGGGGCTGCAGGCCCTCGGGGCTGTCGACCGAGCCGACCATCACGACCGAGTGCGCGGTCCCGTAGGAGAAGGCAGTGGTCATGCCGCCAGGGTCCGAGGCGGCGCGGCGGTGGGCCAGCACCGCCCGGTGCGTGTCCGGATCGGAGCGGCGCACCCGCCCCTGCCGTCACAGGCGGCACAGCGGGGTCAGGCGCCGGGGGCCCCGTCCGGGGTCGCTGATCCGCGCGGCGGCCGCGTCGATCCACGGCAGGCCGGTGTCCGGGCCCTCCGTCGTCGCGACGGCCCGCACCGCGGCCGTCGTGACCTCCAGCGGCTGCCCGGGCACGCGGTCGGAGGCCAGCTCGTACGGGAGCAGGGCCTTGAGCCGGCTCTCCAGGGACATGCCGTCCAGCTGCTCCCGCCAGTCCCCCACGGGGGAGCGGTGCCTGGGGGAGGGCCGGTCCATGCGTGTCTCCGGAACTCCGACGCCGTGGTCCCCGCGGGCGGCCGGGAGGCGGTCCGGGTCGCGGGGGACCATGGCCCGGTGACCGCCTCCCCGCGGGCGCTGGCGCCGCTGCGCTCGGCGGCCTACCGCCGGCTGGCGCTCTCCCTGGCCCTGTCGCTCGTGGCCAACGGCGCCTGGGCGGTGACCGCCGTCTGGCAGGTGGTGGCCCTCGGCGGCGGGCCGGCGGAGCTGTCGCTGGTGACCGGCGCCTCCGCGGTCGGGACGCTGGCGACGGCGCTGCCCGGCGGGGTGCTCGCCGACCGGGTGCCGCAGCGCCACCTGCTGGTCGCGGTCACCCTGCTGGCGGCGGTGCCGGTGGGCCTCGCCGGGGCGCTGTCGGTGGCCGGCGCGCTGCCGCTGCCGCTGCTCGCCGTCGCCGGGCTGCTCGGCGGAGCCGGGCTCGGCCTGCACTACCCGGCCTACTCCGCACTGGTCCCCGCGCTGCTGCCGGAGGACCAGCTGCTGGCCGCCAACGGCCTCGAGGGTGCGATGCGGCCGCTGCTGTACCAGGTCACCGGGCCCGCGCTGGCCGCGCTGCTGGTGGCGGCGGCCTCTCCGGGCGCGGCACTGCTGGCCACGGCGGCCACCTCGCTCGCGGCCACCGTCTGCGTCCTCGGGCTGCCGCTGCTGCCCGCGCACCGCGCCGCGGACGGGCCGGCGCACCCGGCGCGGGCGCTGGTCGCCGACCTGCGCGAGGGCCTGGCCTTCCTCGTGCGCACCCGCTGGCTGCTGGCCACGCTGCTGTTCGGTTCGCTGATGCTGCTGGTTACCACCGGGCCGCTGCAGGTCCTGACGCCGTTCGCCGTGCGCGAGCACGCCGGCGGCGGTCCCGTCGAGCACTCCCTGGTGCTCGCCGGCTCCGGCGTCGGCGGCGCGCTGAGCTCGCTCGTCGTCGCCTCGCGGCCCCTGCCGCGCCGCTACCTCACGACGACGACGCTGCTGTGGGCCGCCGGCTGCCTGCCGCTGGTCGCCTTCGGCACCGCGACGTCGGTGCCGGTCATGGTCGGCGCCGCCGTCCTCGTCGGCGCCGGGGTGCACGGCGGGATGACCATCTGGGGCACCCTGCTGCAGCGCCGCGTCCCGCCGGCACTGCTCGGCCGCGTGTCCAGCCTCGACTTCGTCGTCTCGGGCGCGCTGGTGCCGGTGTCGGTGGCCCTGGCCGGGCCGGTGGGCGAGGGCGCCGGTCTGCGGGCGGCGTTCCTCGTGGCGGGCCTGGCGCCGCCGGTGCTGGCCGCGATCACCCTCCTGGTCGCCCGGCTGCCCGCCGACGAGCGCGCCCACCCCTTGGACCGGCCGGTACCGGAACCGGACGCCGGCCTGTGAGGGGCGCGGCATCGGCTACGGTCAGGGGAGCACCAGGTGTCCAACCTCGGGCACCCGGTACCTCGGCCCCCCGGCCCACGCCACGGAGACCACCTGTGGTCGACCACCTCCCCGCGGAGCGCCCGCGCGCCGGCGCCGACGGCCGGTCGCGTCCCTCGCGCGGCGACACCTCGGCGGCCGTCGCCGCCGCCCTGCAGCGGGCCGCCGACCAGGTCGCCCGCATGGAGAAGAACCTGCTCGTCGCCGACGAGCAGATGGCCCACCTGCACACCGCCCTGGAGTCGAACCGGCGCATCGGCATGGCGATCGGCATCCTCATGGCGCTGCGCAAGGTCGACGAGGAGGCCGCGTTCGGCCTGCTCAGGACCGCCAGCAGCCACCGCAACGTCAAGCTGCGCCAGGTGGCCGAGGAGGTCATCCGCACGGGGACGGTGGACTGACCGCCCCGCGCGCACTCAGCGGTCCTGGGCCCGGTCGACCGCGGCCTGCTCCCGGTCCGCCCGGGCGACGACCCGGTCGCGGGCCGCCGCGTCCCGGTCGGCGGCGGCCGCCGACCGGTCACGGGCCGCGGCCTTGCGGTCGGCCTCCTGGGCGTCGCGGTCGGCGCGGGCGGCGTCCCGGTCGGCCGCCCTGTCCCCGCCGGCGGTCGCGTGCCGGTGCCCGGCGGCCGTCATGCGCTCGACGGCGCGCGCGTCGCGGTCCTCGGCGTCGCGGTCACGCTCGCGGGCGTCGGCGTCCCGCTCGGCGGCCGCGTCGTCGCGGTCCCAGCCGCCGGTGACGGGGTCGCGCGCGCCGGGGTGGCGGCGTCCCGTCCCGGGGGGAGTGGTGTCCGGCACGCGTCCCTCCTCGGCTCGACGGGGCGCTGGGACCCATCCTGGCCCGTCCGCGGCACCTCCGCACCCCCCAGAACGGCGGAGGCCCCGGCCTGGGAACCCGGGCGGAGCCGCTGCGCGCAGGGTGGGTCACGGGGCCGGAACCCGCGGGTGGGGCCGGTGTGCGGGCCCGGTGACCCGGCAGGTGCGGAGCACGTGGAGCAGCCCCGGACCCGCGCGCGGGCCGGGGGCTGCTCCGGGTGGGACGGTCAGAGGGACAGGTGGTCGATGACGGCCGCGGTGACGTCCTCCGTGCCGGCGGTCCCGCCGACGTCGCGGGTGCGGATGCCCTTGCCCGAGGTGACCTCGATGGCGTGCTGGACGGCCTTGGCCTCGTCGTGCAGGCCGAGGTGCTCGAGCATCAGCGCCGCGCTGCCGATGGCGCCGACGGGGTTGCAGATCCCCTGGCCGGCGATGTCGGGCGCGGAGCCGTGGACCGGCTCGAACATCGAGGGGAAGCGCCGCTCCGGGTTGAGGTTGGCGCTGGCCGCCAGGCCGAGGCTGCCGGCGAGGGCGCTGCCGAGGTCGGAGAGGATGTCGGCGTTGAGGTTGGACGCGACGACGACGGAGAGGTCCTCGGGGCGCAGGACGAACTTGGCGGCCATCGCGTCGACCAGCACGCTCTCGGTCTCCACGTCCGGGTACTCGGTGGCGACGCGCTTGAACACGTCGTCCCAGAGCACCATGCCGTACTGCTGGGCGTTGCTCTTGGTGACGCTGGAGACCTTCTTGCGGGGCCGGGTGCGGGCCAGGTCGAAGGCGAACCGGATGATCCGCTCGCAGCCCACCTCGGTGAACACCGCGGACTGGACGGCGACCTCCCCGCGGTCGTCGCGGCCGGCGAAGTTGCGGCCGCCGAAGCCGGCGTACTCGCCCTCGGAGTTCTCCCGGACGACGACCCAGCTCAGGTCGGTCGTGTCGGCCTTGCGGAGCGGGCTCTGGATGCCGGGGAGGAACTCGACGGGGCGGACGTTGGCCCACTGGTCGAAGTTCTGACAGATCCTGAGGCGCAGGCCCCACAGGCTGACGTGGTCGGGGACGGTCGGCCAGCCGACGGCGCCGAAGTAGATGGCGTCGAAGTCCTCGAGCTGGTCGAGGCCGTCCTCGTCCATCATCCGGCCGTGCCGGGCGTAGTAGTCCGCGCCCCAGGGGAACTCCTGCCAGTTGAAGGTGAAGCGGCCGTTCGAGGCCCCGGCGAGGGCGTCGAGGACGGCGCGGCCGGCCGCGACGACCTCGACACCGACTCCGTCGGCGGGGATGGCGGCGATGCGGAACGTGCGCTGGGCGGTCATGACGGTCTCCGTGGGGACGACTGCTGCGGTCGCTCCCGAGTGAACGGGGTCACGTCGCTGCCCGTCCAAGACGCGTTGTCGATCCTTCGGATAGCCCGGGCCTATCGATCCGCGGGGCCCATGCCCGCCTCCGCGTCGGACACGTACTGCTCGACGCACGTGACGAAGGCCTGGGCGGCCGGCGTGAGGGTGCCCGTCCGGGAGACGAGCGCGATCCGCAGCAGGACGGCGGGCTCGATCCGCCGGACCAGTGCGCCCGACCGCTGCGCCAGCGGCGTCCAGGACGACGGCAGGACCGCGTGTCCCACACCGGCGAGCACCAGAGGCATGATCGAGGTCCGGTGCTCGACCTCGACGACGATGCGCGCATCGACGCCGCCGGCCAGGACGTCGTCCACCAGCCCCCGCACGAGGCTGCCGTGCCTGCTGACGATCAGTCGCGTCCCGGCGAGGGCCGCACGGTCCACCGTGCGCACGGCCGGTTCCCCCATCGGCCCGCGGTCCCCGTGCTCCGGCGGCGCACCGTCCTCCGGCGGGGAGACCAGGACCAGGGGCTGGTCCTCGATCAGCAGGACACGCAGGCCACCGGGGTGCGGAGGCGAGGCCGCGCCGAGCAGCCCGAGCTCGGCCCGGCCGGTCCTGACCGCCTGGACCACCTCCTCGGGGGTGAACGCCGCGTCGGCCGTGACCGTCATCGCCGGATGGGCGGCGGTGAAGTCGCGGATCAGGGTCGACAACGGCTCCATGCCGGGACTAGGCATCGCGACGAGCTCGACCCGGCCGCGCTGCAACCCACGGACGGACTGCGCCGCGGCCCGGGCGGCCTCCAGGTCACGGACCACCTGGCGAGCCGGTTCGACCAGCTGGGCTCCGGCGTCGCTGAGCACGATGCCGCGGCCCACCCGGTGGAACAGCGGCACGCCGAGCTCCCGCTCGAGCGTCCCGATCGCCTGGGACAGCGAGGGCTGCGCGATGTACAGCTGCTCCGCGGCGCGGCCGAAGTTCATGGTCTCGACGACGGCGAGGAAGTAGGTCAGCTGCCGGACGTCCACCGCGTCACCTCCTGCGGACCGATAGGCCGAACCTACCGGTGCGGTAGCGAACGCGTCTTGGACCGGTGTGGCCGGAGTCACCCACCGTGGCGGCTACCCCGTCCACCCCTCCGGCAGTGAAGGACCGAGGTGTCCCCAATGGACCTGTCCCACGCGCACACGCCACCGGCCGAGAAGAAGCGCTGGTACCGGCAGCTGTACTTCTACGTCCTCGTCGCCATCGTGCTCGGCGTCGTCGTCGGCGCCGCCTGGCCCGGCGTCGGGGTCGCGATGGAGCCCATCGGCACCGCGTTCGTGGGGCTGATGAAGATGCTGATCGGCCCCATCGTCTTCCTCACCATCGTCGGCGGCATCGCCAGCGTCGCGGACCTGAAGAAGGTCGGCCTGACCGGGATCAAGGCGCTGACCTACTTCCAGATCGGCACCATCCTGGCGATGGTCGCCGGACTGGTCGCCATCAACTTCTTCCGCCTGGGTGACGGCGTGAACGCCGACGTCAGCACGCTGCAACCGACCGAGGACGTCGGCTCGCTCGTGGAGGCCGGGCAGGAGCAGCACTGGTGGGACTTCCTGCTGCGCGTGCTGCCGGAGAGCGCCGTCGCCCCCTTCGTCGAGGGCGAGATCCTGCAGATCATCTTCATGGCCGTGGTCTTCGGCGTGGCGCTCAACGCGGTCGGCGCGGTCGGCGCCCCGGTGCTGTCCGGCGTCCAGCGGCTGACCGCGGTGGTGTTCAAGGTGCTCGCGTTCATCATGAAGGCGGCCCCGCTGGGCGCGTTCGGGGCGATGGCCTACGCCATCGGCGAGTACGGCCTGGAGACGCTGACCAGCCTCGGCTCGCTCATCGCGCTGTTCTACGTCACCTCGGCGCTGTTCGTCTTCGTCGTGCTGGGCGGGGTGATGGCCTACCTGCGGCTGAACCTCTTCCATCTGCTGCGGTACCTGCGGGAGGAGCTCCTGCTCATCCTCGGCACCTCCACCGCCGAGCCGGCCCTGCCCGGGCTGATGAAGAAGATGGAGCACGCCGGCGTGGAGAAGTCCACCGTCGGCCTGGTGGTGCCGACCGGCTACTCCTTCAACCTCGACGGCGCCGCCATCTACCTGTCCCTGGCCGCCCTGTACATCGCCCAGGCCACCAACACCGACCTGTCGATCACCGAGCAGCTGGGCCTGCTCGCGGTCATGCTGCTGACGTCGAAGGGCGCGGCCGGCGTCGCCGGCGGCGGCTTCATCGCGCTGACCGCGACCCTGTCCACCGTCGGCACCATCCCGGCGGCGGGCATCATGCTCGTCTTCGGCATCGACAAGTTCATGTCCGAGTGCCGGGCGCTGGTGAACTTCTGCGGCAACGCCGTGGCCACCCTCTTCATCGCCGCCTGGGACAGGACGCTGGACCGCGACCGCGCCCGCCGGGTCCTGCGCGGTGACGACGTTCCGCCGCTGCACGAGATCGACGAGGTACCGGCAGAGACCGTGGACACCGACGACGCCGCCGCATCAGCCGAGCCGCCGCCGGTTCCCGGCGTCGTCGCCGTCCCCGTTCCTGTGGTGGCGAGGGCCTGACATGCGCGTGCTCGTGGCTCCGGACAAGTTCAAGGGTTCCCTCACCGCCCTTGAGGTGGCGACGGCCATCGGGCAGGGCCTGGAGGCGGCCGGTGTCGCCTCGAGGCTCCTGCCGCTGGCCGACGGCGGTGACGGCAGCGTGGCCGCCGCTCTGTACGCCGGCTCCGCTCCCCGCCCGGTGTCCGTGCGCGGCGCCGACGGACGCCGGCACACCACCGAGTTCGCGTTCGACGGCAGCACCGCGGTCGTCGAGGTCGCCAACACCTGCGGACTGACCACGCTTGCGCCCGGGGAACCGGCCCCGATGACCGCGTCCAGCTACGGATTCGGGCAGGCGGTGCTCGCGGCGCTCGAGGCGGGAGCACGACGCATCGTCCTCTGCCTGGGCGGCAGCGCCAGCACCGACGGCGGCGCGGGACTGCTCGCCGCTCTCGGCGTCCGGTTCCGGGACGACGCAGGACGTGACGTCGAGCCGACGGGGGGATCGCTGACGCAGATCGCCGAGATCGACCCGTCGGGAATCTGCGACCTGGAGGCCGTCGAGCTCGTCGTAGCCACCGACGTGACCAACCCGCTGCTCGGCGCCGAGGGTGCCGCGGCCGTGTTCGGCCCGCAGAAGGGTGCCACCCCGGACCAGGTCCGCGAGCTCGAGGTCGGCCTGCGGCACCTCGTCGGTCTGCTGGACACCTCCCGGTTTCGAGCGGCCGACGGCGGAGGGGACCTCGCGGACGAACCCGGTGCTGGTGCGGCGGGCGGTCTCGGCTTCGCCTGCCGGTGGCTCGGCGCCCGGCGCGTCGCCGGCGCGGAGTTCTTCCTGGACCTCCTCGGCTTCGACGCCGCGGTCGCCGACTGCGCCGCCGTCGTCACCGGCGAGGGCCGCATGGACGGGCAGACCCTGGCCGGAAAGCTGCCCGCCGTCGTCGCGACACGATCGGCGCCGCGCCCCGTTTCCGCCGTCGTCGGGCAGTCGCTGCTGACCCCCGACGAGCGACGGCGACTCGGGCTCGACCAGGTGGTGGCGCTCGGCGAGCTGACCGACGGGGACCCGAGGCGGGACGCCGAGCTCTCGAGGCGCCTGGCCGCGGTCGCGGGTGAACTCATCGGCCGGCAGGTCCGTTCCCGTGCCGCCGCCGGGCGTCGGGGTGCCAGCCGCGCCCACCCGCCGGCGTCCACCGTCGGCGCCTGACCGGGCCGACCGGTCCCGGGCCGGAACTGGTCCGCCGCCGCCACGATGTGGTCACCTACACCGGCGTCAAGTACGCGCCGCGGTTCACCGCCGTCGGCGCGAGCTGGGAGCCGTGGCGGCAGGCGCCGGACCACGACGACGCTGACCCGGCCGCCACCTTCCCCAGGTCGGCGACGGCAGAGGCGCTCGGGCTGGCCGGGCCAACGGTGAGCACGTGATCCTGCGCAGCGGCGTTGGGCAGACCCGGGACCTGCTCGCCCTGCACGGGCGGGAGAGGTTCGACGCGATCGTCAGCGACCAGATGTCGGTCGGCGGGTCGCTGATCGCCGAGAAGCTGGGTCTCCCGCTGGCCACGGTCGCCGTCCTCCCGCTGGTGCTCACCAGTCGGCACCTGCCCCCACCGGGCACTCGGCTGCTTCCGGCCCGCACCGCCGCCGGACGTGCGCGCGACGCCGTCCTCCGGCCGCTGGTCGGCACCGTCCTCCGCCGTGTCCTGGACCCGATCATCACCGACGTCCGCGCCCAGGTCGGGCTCGGCCGTGCCGCGGTGTCGGGCCTCGATGGGCTGTTCTCCACCCGCCTGGTGCTCGCCCAGGGCGTCCCGGGCTTCGACTACCCGCGGCCGGACCTGCCGCCCTACGTCCACTACTTGGGCCGTCTGGCGCCCGAGCCCGCGCCGGGGACCGACGCCGATCTCCCGCCGTGGTGGAACGAGGTGGCATGCGCGCGAGTCGAGGGCCGCCCGGTCGTCCACGTCGCTCAGGGCACTCTCCACGTCGATCCCGACGATCTCATCCGGCCCACCATCGCCGCTCTGGCCGGCAGCGATGCGCTGGTCGTGGCCACCACCGGCCGGGACGCCGCCGGGTCACTCCGCTCGCTGCCGCCCAACGTCCGCGTCGCACCCTTCATCCCGTACCACCTCTTGCTGCCGCACGTCGACGTGATGGTCAGCAACGGTGGCTGAAGCAGCGTGCTGGCCGCCGTCGCCGCCAGCGTGCCGCTGGTGGTGACCGGTGCCGACCTGGACAAGCCCGAGGTCGCCAGGCGGGTTGGCTGGAGCGGGGTCGGTGTGGACCTGCGCACCGGCCACCCCCGGCCCGCGCGGATCCGGGCAGCGGTCGACCGGGTCCTGGCCGATCCGAGGATGCGGCAGACCGCGCAGCGGCTGGCGAAGAAGTTCGACGCGGCCGGCGGTGCCCGTAGGGCCGGCGACCTCATCGAGACCATGGCCACTTCGTCCACGCCCTGAGCTGCCTTGCGCAGTCCTGCTCGGATCCGCGCAGGACAGGTTCTGGCCGTTATCTGCCGTCTCTCCGTTCGCGGTCCGCCGTGGCTGCCGCCTGGTCCCGGCTGTCCTGCTCGCGGTCGGCGCGGGCGGCCTCGCGGTCCTGTTGCGCCGCGAGCCGGTCCTGCTCGGCCGCGCGGCGGTCGGCCGTGTCGGCCGCTCGGTCGCCCGCGGCCCGTGCCCGGTCGTCCTCGATCCATCCGCGGTAGCTCGCCTCGACCTCGATGTCGATGGCCCGCTGCTCCTCGCCCTCCCCAGGAGGCCTACCGCCGGCCGACGCGGTCGGCGGGCCCGTCCACCGCCTGTGTTCGGCACGGCGCTCGTCAGCGGCCGCCTCCCGGCGCTCGGCGGCCACGGCCCGTTCCGCGGCCTGCCGGTCTCGCTCGGCGGCCACCTCGTCGCGCAGCTGGGCCGCCGTCTCGCGGCGCAGGGCCGCTTCATGCCGGTGGTGGGCGGCTCGCTCCCGCCGCCGGGCCGCATCGTCCAGGGCGCGGTCGGCCGCGGTCCGCCGCTGCCCGGCGCCCGCTGCGGCCGTGGGATCGGGCGTCGGGTCGCCCGGCCAGCGCTCCGCCCGCAGGCGTTCGTGCTCGACGGCTCGCAGCGCCGCCGCGGCCTCGCTCAGCAGGCCTTGCGCGTCCTGGAGGCGGGCCTCCCGCAGAGCCCGTTCGGCCAGGGTGAGCTGGGTGGCGGCTACACCGCTCTCGGTGCCGGCGATCGCCTCGGCGCCCCGGCCCATTCGCTCCTGCAGCCGCCGGACGTCCTGCCGGAGCCGCTCGGCGGCCCGCTCGGCGCGACGGCGCCGCTGCTCCCGGCGGTCCTGCCCGTCCGGCCCGCGCTGGTCGGCGGCCCGCTCGTCGGACCCGTCCACGCACCGAGCCTGCCCCCGGCACAGACCCGCGGACAAGGGCCAGTGCGGCGCCGCATGGAGGCATGGCGCGGCGGGTAGGCCGAGGTGCGGACGGAACTCTGACAGCACGGGTCCGGCCGGTCCGACGGGCAGGTGCCCAGCTCACCTCCCCGGATCGAGCGGGAGCGTGCCGCTCTCCGGGTGGAGCAGATGGACCAGCCTTCGTGGGCGCAGCGACCGCCGCCGGCGCCGGGACCTCGCCTGACCGCGGTGTGGCAGGGCCGCCCGGGCACCGCCGCCGAGCTGACCGGCATGCGGCGCCGGCTGCGCACCGCACTCACCGACGGTGTCCTGCCCGCCGGGGCCGACGACGGCGGGCGGCTGCTGCTCGCGGTCGAGGAGCTGGCCTCCAACGGCCTGCGCCACGGCCGGCCGCCGGTGGACGTGACCGTTACCGCGGCGGGAGTCGGCTGGCTGCTGGAGGTCAGCGACAGTGCGGCCGCGCGGCCGCCGACCCCGGCGATCGACCGCGACGCCGCGCTCGGCGGCATGGGCCTGGGCCTGGTCGCCCGGCTCAGCCGCGCGCACGGCTGGACCGTGGACGGGGACCGCAAGACCGTGTGGGCGGACATCGCCTACCGGCCGCCGCCCCAGCCGCCGCCACCGCAGCGCATCCGGGCGGCCACCGTACGCGCCCGGGACCTGGTCGCCTGCCTAGCCGCCACCGAGGCCCGGATCGCGGCAACCCGGCAGCGGCTGGCGGCGGACGCCGCCGTCGCGGGCAGACTGGAGCAGGCCCACGCCTACCGCGCCGCCGCCGGGAGCGCCCGGACGACGGCCGTGCAGGCCCGCTCGACGAGTCTCGTCACGCCCCACGCCTCCGGTCCGAGGAGCCGCCGACCGGCCGCCCCGGTGGGCCGGTACTCCGCCCGCTGAACCGGGCCGGAAGACGCGAAGCTGTCGACGGTCCGGCCCGCTGAGGCGGGCTGGTTCATCGGGACCGCGGCCGGGACACCTCCCAGTACCTTGCCGCGATCCCCACGGCGGGGTGTCCGGGTCGGGGCGGCATGGGGTAGTGCGCGCATACCGGTCCGCTCATCGAGCCGGCGACGTCGGTGACAAGCCGATGGAGGCGTGCCCCGCAGTTGCGCCTGGCACTGAGCCGCCCGAGCACGCCTGGGTGCTGCGGGCTCAGGGTCGTTGCGGCCGGCTGACGTCGGCGCGCGGTAGCGGGCGTAGAGGCTGCTCCAGGTCATGAGGTCGTGGATGCCTCCAGCAGCGTGCCGTCGGGGACGCGGAAGGCCGTGGCCTCGGTGATCCGCTCGCTGAGCTGTCGGTCAGATGGTGGCCGCGACGATGCCGACGTGCTCACGGCCGAGGTTGCGGCCGTTCGCGCCGGGGCACGACCTGCAGGGAGGGTGGGACCGGGTGGTCGTCCGGGCCTGCAGGGCGGCATGCCGCCGTTGCGGCAGTGCGGCACTGCGGCGGGCACACCGAGGCCCTGCCATCCGGTCCACTTGGCAGGGCCTCGTGGGTCTGCGGCCGGGACCTGTCCCACAACTGTGGGACAAGTCCAGCGACCTGTTGGACGACCTCAGCGGGCGCGGCGCCGCTGCGACTTCGCGGCGGGCGGCAGGAGGCCGGGAACAGGTCGGCCTCGGCCGCGCGGCGGCCGCGGCGGGGTGATCGGCCTGCTCCCGGGTCGCCGCATCGTGCTGCTCACCGGTCGCGGGCCGCCGGCCCGAACGCTGCTGGACGCTGCGGAGGAGGTGCGTCGCGCTGGCTGAGCTGCCGGACGGCGAGGATCGCGATGTCGTCGCGGGCGCCGCCGACGTCGACCAGGTCGGCGAGCACCCCGTCGACGAGCGTGGCCAGCGGTGCCCCGCGGCGGGCGGTCGCGGCCGTGGCGAGCCGAGTCAGGCCGGCGTCGAGGTCGTCGGCGCGCCGCTCGATGAGGCCGTCGGTGTAGAGCAACAGGACCGCGTCGCTGGGCAGGGTGGTGACCGCCTCCGGACGCCGCCGAGCGCCGGGCACGGCGAGTGCCGGGCCGTGCCCGGCGTCGAGGTAGGTGACCGACCCGTCGGGGGTGGCCAGCAGCGGCGGCGGATGGCCGGCGCTGCTGCAGGTCAGCCGGCCGGCGGCGGAGTCGAGCAGCAGGCACACGACGGTGGCCAGCGCGGCACCGTCGACCTCCTCGGCGAGGCCGTCGAGGAGCTCCAGGGCCCGGGCCGGGCTGCGACCGGCCAGCAGCATGCCGTGCAGCGCGCTGGACAGCCGGCCCATCGCGGCGGCGGCCGCCCCGTGCCCGACCACGTCGCCGACGACGAGCGCGACGGAGCCGTCCTCGACGGCCAGCACGTCGTACCAGTCGCCGCCGGCGGCGGTGCCGCGCACCGCCGGCAGGTAGCGGGTGACCACCTGCAGCCCGGCGACGTCGGGCACGCGGGCGGGCAGCAGGCTGCGCTGCAGGGTCTCGGCCATCTCCCGGCGGACGTCGGCCAGCGTGGCGCGTTCCAGGGCCACGGCGAGCTGGTCGGCGACGGCGCGCAGGAACGCGCGCTCCGCGGCGTCGAAGCGCCGTCGGGTCGTGAACGCCACGCCGAGCGTGCCGATCACCCGGTCGGCAGCCGTCAGTGGCAGCGCCGCCGCCGCCTGGGTGGCGGCCTGCAGGTGCCGCTCGATGCCCGGATAGCGCGCCAGCAGCGCGGCGCGGTCACCCAGCCATACCGGCCGGCGGGTGCGCGCGGGCTCGGCGATCGGGAACGGCGCGGTCAGCCGCATGGCGGCGTACCGGGCCAGCTGCTCGGGCGGACAGCCGCGGGCCTCGACGGTGTGCAGCAGCCCGTCGGCGTCGAGCGTGCACACCGAGACGACCGACGCGCCCAGCGCGGCGCGCAGCCCGTCGGCCAGCGCCGCGGCGGCCTCGGCGACGGTGCCGGCCGCCGAGAGCGCGGCGGTGAGCTCGTGCAGCTGCCGCGCCCGGGCGGTGACGCGTTCGGCGGCGACCGTCGCCGCGATCCGCTGGCCCAGCTCGTCGGCCAGCGCCAGGTCCTCCTCGTCGTAGCGGCGGGCGAGGTCGGTGGTGAGGAAGGTCAGCAGTCCCACCCGCTCCCCGCCGTGCTGCAGCGGAACCACCAGCTGGCGGCGCGGAGTCGGGTCGGCGGCGGCCAGCCGCTCCAGGACGGGGTCGCCGGCCAGCGCTTCCCGGCGCATCGCCTCGGGGAGTGGACCGACGTCGAACGGCCGGCCGGCGGCGATCAGCGGCCGCAGCTCCTCCGGTGCCAGCACCGCGGGCATGCCGTGTACCTGGGTGGCCAGCTCGGCCGGGGCGGCGGCGACCAGCCGGTAGCGGTCGTCGTCGGCCAGCCACACCACCGCGCGCTCGCCGAGCACCCCCAGGGTCCGCCCGGCCACCGCGCCCAGCCGCTGCTCGATCGGCCCGCCGGCGGACAGCGCTCGCCCGGCCGCGGCCAGCATCACTGCCGCCTGCTCCCGGCGCCGGGCGGCGGTGACGTCGGTGAGGACGACGTGCAGGCTGCGGGCCCGGCCGTGCTCGTCGCGGGCCACGTGCCCGAGGTGCTGCAGCCACAGCCACCGCCCGTCGCGGGTCCGCGCCCGGTAGGTCAGGGAGAAGTCGACCTCGCCGTCGGCGACCGCGCGGTGCACCCGCCGCACCGCTGTGGCGCGGTCGTCGGGGTGCAGGAGGCGCTCCCACAGCCCGGGCTCGGCCAGCCACCGGGCGGCCGGGTAGCCGAGCAGGTCCTCCACCCGGTCGTTGAGGAAGGTGAACCGCAGCGTGTGCGGGTCGCGCTGCCACACCACCGCGTTCAGCCCGGCGACCAGCGCCTCCAGCCGGGCGGCGCCGGCCTCGGCGGCCTGGCGCGCGGCCTGCTCGGCGACCGCCGCGGCGCGGGCGTCCTCGGCGGCGCGCCGCTCGGTGATGTCCAGGATGCTGCCGCGGACCAGCCGCCGGTCGGCTGCCGGCAGCCGCAGCAGGGTGATCTCGCACGGCACCGGCGTGCCGTCGGCCCGCCGGTGCGTCCACTCGAACCGCGGCCGGCCACCGGCCAGCGCCTGTTCGACGTAGGCCTCCGCCGCCTGGTCCGACGGGCGGCCGTCGGGTTGCCGCGGCGGGCTGACCTGGACCGGCCCGACGCGCAGCAGCTCGGCGCGGTCCATGCCGAACAGCTCCTCGGCGGCGGCGTTGACCGAGATGAAGCGGCCGGTGTCGACGTCGAGGATCACGATCGCGTCCGGCGCGTGCTCGATCAGTGCCCGGGCCTGGGCCAGCTCCTCGGTCCCGGCGCCGGCCGCGGCGGCCGGCTCGGCGGGCACCTGACGCAGCGAATCCGCGGGGATGCTCACCTGCGCACCTCCGGAGGACCGACCGGAGCCCCGCGGGTCCGAGGGCGACGCCCAGTGTCCCGCGAAGATCGTCTCGGCGGGAGGGGGCCGAGGGGACGCTTCGCCTGCGGGCAAATCCGCGGGCGCACCCCTTCGCCTGCGGTGCTAGCCGGCCAGCGGACCCCCGTTCAGGGTCAGGCCATGACGGTGGTGCCGGAGCACTCGCCGCCCACGCTGCGACAGGCCGCAGCCGTGCGCCAGTCCGCCGAGGCGATCCGGGGGGCCGCCGCGACGGTCGCAGCCGTGGCGTTGAGCTACGGCGCCGTCGCGGCCGCCGCGGACGCGGTCGCCGGCACAACCAACTCGGCCGGGCCGCACCGGGATCGGGCGGCGTGGGCGCGCACGCGGGCCGACGCGCAACGCCGCCTGGCGCTGCGGATGTGGGCGCGGGCCGACGCGCTCGAGTCCACCGCGCACTGACCGGCAGGTCCCCGGACACGCGAACCGACACCCCCGCGGTGCGCATCGGCGTGCCCGCTCATTCGGCGCCGCCAGCGGCCGATGCGTTCGCTGACCGCAGGTGGCCGCGTGCGGCCGGTTTCTCGGACAAGCAGCGCCCCGCTGAGCCCAGGCGGTGGCCCTCCGCACGCGGCGCCCTACGAGCAGGCAGCGAGGGCACCGGTGGGCGCGATGGCCGACAGCTGGGGGCACGCGCAGCGTGTGACGCCGATCGACCTGTCGGAGGTAGCTGCGCGTCGCGCCGCTGCGGCCGAGCGGGCCCGGCGCTGCGCGGTGGAGCTCGTCGCCGAGGCCGGCGCCAGCCGGCAGCGCGCGGAGCAGCTGCGCCGGGGGCTGGAGGCCCGGCGGCTGCGGGCTGCCGCGGGCGGCGGGTCAGGTGCGCAGGGTGGCGCTGGGCAGCACGCCGTAGGCGGCGCGGTAGCGCTCGGTGAACCGGCTGGGCGTGAAGCCCCAGCGGGCGGCGACGGCGGTCACGGTGACCCCGTCGCCGGGGGTGGCGTCGCGTAGCTGCCGGTGCGCCTCAGCCAGGCGGACCTGGCGGAGGTAGGTGGTCGGAGTGCAGCCGAGATGGCGGCGGAAGGCCAGTTGCACCGCCCGCGGGGTGACGAAGGCGGCGCGGGCGATGTCGGCGACGGAGATGTCGCGGTCACAGTGGGAGTCGATGAAGTCGAGCGCGCGCCGCAGCGTGCCGGGGTGCGCGTCGATGCGGTCCGTAGCCACCGCCGGTGCGACGGCGGTGTTCGGCAAGATCGTCAGCGCGGTGGCGGCCAGCAGCCGTGCGGCCGGCCCGAGCAGCAGCGGCGAGGCGGCGGCCTCGGGGTCGGCGAGCAGGTCGTCGACGAACCAGGTGGTCGCCCGCCATCGAGCGGCTCCGCCGGGAGTGGCCTGCGAGGCGGTGAACCGCCACGGCTCGTTCGTGGCGGGAGTGCCCCGGGCGACGTCCGTGAGCAGTGACTGGGGGAGGGCGACGCTGAGGGTCCGAGCTTCATGACTGTCGGCGACGGCTCGGGTGTCGGGGTGATTGGCGATGAACACGTCCCCGGGCACGTACCGCTCGAGGTCGTGCCCGCGGTCGTACCCGATGGCACCGGCGACGGCTACGGAGATGAGGACGTCGTCCTGGCCGGCCAAGTCGAACGTGAGGTCGGCGGGCACCATGACATCGCTGATGCTGAATGCACCCGCGTCCAGCATCCTGACGCTGGCCTCCCATCTGGTGTCCGGGGAGGCCTTCAGCTGCAGCCGGCCGCCGAAGAGGTTGTCGATGAGCTCTCGCGCCTCGCCCGGGTCAGACGTGGCGTACTCATGCCGCCGTAGTGCTCCCGGTGTGGCGGTTCCCATGCCGCCCTCCTCTCCCGCTCGTGAGGCGATGTCAACTCGCAGGGCGATATCAGTCCCAGGACCATCACGTGCGCAGGGTGTGGGCGGGGGTCACCCCGTAGGCGGCGCGGTAGGCGGCGGCGAACCGGTCGGGCTTGGCGAACCCCCAGCGCAGCGCGATCGCCGCCACCGTGTCCCCGGCGGTCGGGTCGGCGGCCTGCAGCTCCCGGTGCGCACCCTCCAGCCGCACCCGCCGCGCGTAGCCCATCGGGGACAGCCCGACGTGGCGGGCGAAGGCCAGCTGCAACGCCCGCGGGCCGACCCCGGCGGCGTGGGCGACGTCGGTGACGGTGATCGGCAGGCTGGCGTGCGCGTCGATGAAGGCCACCGCCCGGCGCACCACCGCCGGCGCCACCGTGCCGGCGCCGGGCAGGTGGCCCGAGGTCATGGTGGTGTTCGGGAACGCCGCCAGCGCGGCCGCCGCCATCAGCTCGGCCAGGTGCGCGGCGATCAGCGGCTCGGCCAGCCCGCTGCCGGGATCGGCCATCTGCTGGTGCACGAACCGCATCAGCCCCAACCAGGTCCGGCGCATCGGCTCGGACAGCGGGCCCATCCCGTCGAACCGCACGTCGGCGGGTGGCACGCCCAGCCGCTCCTCGGCCACCCGCTCGACCACCGCCAGCGGCAGCCGCACGATGCCCACGTCCACGTCGTCCCACTCGTTCACGAACGGCGCGCCGGTCGGGCACCGGAACACCACGCCCGGTCGCGTGGTGACCTGCTCCCGGCCCGCCCCGTACCGGCACCCACCGCTCACCGGACTGGCCACCACCAGGTCGCTCAGCGGAGCGACCGCGCAGCGCATGCCCGCGGTGAACCGCAGCCGGTCCGCGGTCAGGTGACCGGCCGTTGCCGACCGGAGCTCGCAGGTGAACGACCCGCGGACGCCGGAGAACGCGAGCGGGCGCTCCGAGCGGTAGAGGTCGGCGAGCACGGCCTGGGCGACGTCCGGCTCCCGGATGGACAACTCGACGACCTCGACCGGCACGACGCGCCTCCAGCGTGCGCGTTCCCGAGGCCGTGGCTGAGCCGCCGCCGGCAGCGCCGGCCCCGCCGACGCTAGCCGCCGACATCCGCTGTGCGAAGCCCCTCGCCCCCCAGCGCAGCGCGGCGTCCAGCGCCGGTGCATGTCGACGGCGCCCCGTCGACCCGGCTGGACTCCTGACGCGATCGCCTGGCGTCACGTCGGCCGGGCATGCGGAGGTGTTCCACCCGCTGCACCGCGGTACTGCTGGTCGACGCGTCGGGGGTAGCGATACGTTGCGGCTCCCTAACGACAGCAGCCGCCCTCTCCCCGGGGCCACGGGAGGGCGGGCGTGCGATCGGACCTGCCGGCGATCCGCATCTTCCTGGTCGACGCGCACGAGGTCACCCGGCGCGGTGTGGCCGTTGTGCTGGCGGCCGACCCGCAGATCCGGGTGGTCGGCGAGGCCGCGTCGGTGGACCAGGCACGGCGCCGCGCACTGGCGGTGCGGCCGGACGTCGCGGTCGTTGCCGGCGCGCCGCTGTGCGCGGATCCGTGTGCGGTGCTGCCCGGCTTGCGCTGCCTGGTGCTGGGGCAGGACGGCGGTCCCGACTCGGTGGCCGCCGCCGTGCGGGCCGGCGCGTCCGGGTGCTTGGTCAAGGACGTGCGCGGCGCGGAGTTGGTGGCCGCGGTGCGCCGTGTGGCCGCCGGCCAGATCCTGTTCGACGCGGCCACGATCGCCCGGGCCGGGCCGAACTCCGACGGTCACCGGGAGCGGCTGGCGCTGCTCACCGGCCGGGAGCGCCAGGTGCTGCAGCTGCTCGGCGAGGGCCTCAGCAACCGGGAGATCGCTGAGCGCCTCCGTCCGGAGGTCAAGTCGGTGAAGAACTACGTCACCGCGCTGTTGGCGAAGCTGGACCTGGCCAACCGCACCCAGGCGGCGATCCTCGCCACCGAGGTGCGCGGCGGCGATGGGGTCGCCGGCCTGTGACGGGACAGGCCCCGTGCACGTGTCGAGCCCGCGGTGCGCGGAGCCCGGCCACAGCAGCCCTCGCTCCCGGGCGCGGCGCACCGCATCGCCCCGACCGGTCGCCGCGAGCTTGCGGATCAGCGTGCGCACGTGGCCGCGGACGGTGTTGGTCGACAGCACGAGACCGGCCGCGATCTGCCTGGTCGACTGCGCGTCACCCAGCCGTTGGAGCACCTCGAGCTCGCGGGGACTCGACCGCGGCGGCGCCGGGTCCGCTGTCGACTCGACCATCGGGCTCTCCTCGCCCAGCGTCGCGGCCACCGGCGGTGCCCAACGCCCGCGAGCCTGGACCGGCCCGGGGAGAACCCTGCCCGCCCGTCGAGTTGTGCGCCACAGCTTTCGGCGCGCAGGGGCGCCGCGCCGCCGGCCGCTGCTGACCCATGACCGCGGCCCAAGCCGTCGCTGTGCCGCCCCTTGTTCGGGAACCAGGCTGTCGCCGTCCGGTGCCACCGGCACCGCCCGGCTGCTGCCCTGCGTCATCGGCGACCGGACCGGCGGCCCGCTGTTCCTCGCCGTCCGCCGGCCAACGAAGCCGATGCCCGCGGCCGACGTCGATCCGGCCACCGGCCGGGCGCGGCTGTCCTACCGGCAGGCCGAGCGGGTGTTCGCCGCGCCCGGGCGGCGGCTGGACCCGGGCGGGCCGCCGTTCACCCTGCACCGGCTGCGGCACGCCGGGATCTCGCACGCCGTCGAGGACGGGTACTCCGTGGCCGCCATCCGCGCGAAGAGCCGGCACTCCTCGCTGCGGTCGCTGGAGGTCTACACCAACCCCAGCGCCGAGGCGATCCGCGCGATGACCGACGACCTGGACGGCACCGCCCGCCGGCGCCGGGCCGGCGGTGCCCGCTGACGGCGACGCCGATGAGCGGACCCGCGGCGGCGCTGGCGGCGCTCCTGGCCCCCTACCCCGATCCGGAGTTCGCGCCGATCGGCCGGGTCATCGGCGTGTCGGCGTAGGTCGGCGCGGGTGCTGCGGCTGCTGCTCCGCGAGCAGGTCAGCGTCCGGTGCAACGGCGTGCAGCCGCCCATGTCCTGGTTGGTCGAGCAGGCCGGCCTGCTCGACGGCCGGCTGGTCGGCGGGCTGGCCCGGGGCCGGGCCTACGTCCGCTTCGACGGGCTGCAACTGGCGCCGACCGCGGCCCGCGTCCTGGCCGACCGTTGGCCACCGCCTGGCCGGCGAACCCGCAGGCCCCCGGCGCCCTGGAGGGTGCGGTGGTCGAGGCCTGGACGTCGTGGAAGGCCCGCAAGCCCGTCTGGACCGGGGCGGGTGCCGAGCTGCTGACCGGGCCGCTGCCGCCCGGCGTCGCCTGCGTGGGGTTCTGGTGGGACTGACCGGCGCGGGCGAGGTCACCATCCGGGCCCACCGCACGTAGCGGGGACCTCGCCGGCGTCCTCGGCCTGTGAGGCGCCGGGCGGCGGGCCAGGTACAGCGCCGCACCGGCGAACTGGAAACCGGGTACACCGGCCGCCCGTCCCGGTTGCCGAGCTGTAGCAGGCCCGGGACACGCCGCACCGCCCCCTGGGGGGTGGTTGGGCTGCAGGGCGGCGTGCTGTGCGCCGATGGTGCTTCCGACGAACCGCCGGCCGAGTGCGACACCGCCGAGGACGAGCACGCTCCCGGCGATCACCGCCGATCGTCGGCGACCCGCACCCGCACGAGAAGAGACGCAATGTCCAGCCACACCGCCCGCCGCCTCCGTGGAGGCGCGGTCCTGATCGCCGGAGCGCTCGCGCTCACCGCCTGCGGCAGCGACTCCGCCGATCGCGCTTCGTCGCCCACGAGCTCGGCGGTTCCGTCATCGGCCGCGGCGCCGAGCAGCACCGCGCCCGCCGCTCCGCCCCGCGTGGCGCCGGCCACCGTCGCCCCCGCGTCGTTCACCGGCCCGGCGGTCGACCGGTTCGGTACCGACCAGGTGCAGGCCGCCTACGCCGAGATGGCCGAGTACCTGAACCAGGCGTCGTTCAACGAGGCCGCCATGCCGACGGATCCGGCGCCGACCGCGGAAGTGTTCGAGGGCCTCACGGCGTACATGACGCCGAGCATGGCGGCGGACTTCCGGGAGACGGTGCGCAAGGCGGTGTCCGGGGACGAGGACGCGGCGACCGACCTCAACAGCATGGTCTTCAACCAGATGGAGGGGCCCGGCAACGGCGGCCTCGAGTTCGGTGACGGGCCATGGGTCACCGATCACACCCTCGGCGACCCGCGAGCCGAGGTGAGCGATCAGGGCAACCTCGAGCTCATCGTGGTCGAGCACGCCACCGTGCACATCAACCAGGGCGGCGCCCCGGTGCTGGTCCCGATCACCAAGACGTCGACCTTCCACCTGGTGCCGGGCACCGCCGGCACCCACCCCTGGCTGATCGACGGCATCACCGGCCAGTGGGACACCGGCACCATCACACCGGACACCACGGCGGGCTGAGACGGCGGCCCGGCGCAGCGGGTGCGCGGTGACCTCCGCGGAGGAACCGCCCGGCGCGCGGTGCGACGAACCGCAGCGCGGATGCCGTGGGCGGCCGCCAGGTCCATCAGCTGTGCCCGGTGGGCCCGGATGGAGGCCCCGTCCAGCGACGCGGTGTTGACCATGCCCACGTCTTGCCGGATTTGGGCCACGCCCGGCCGCTGGGAGGCCGGAGACTCCGTGGGAGCGCCGACGCTCACGCGGCGGTGCGGCAGGCGGCAATGCGGCCCTCGCTGATCTGGGTGAACGTGATGCGGGCTGCCGGTGGCGGCTGCGCCGCCGGTCAGTGCCGCAGGTCCGCGGCGGTTTGCCGGGCCAGGGACAGCACCGGCGCGACCTCACCGCGGCGCAGCACGTCGATCGGTCGCGTGTGGCGCAGGTCGTGGATCCGAGCCTCTTGGGGACCGCCCCACCGGCGGCCTTGACCGCCTCCTGCCTGTAGCATCGGTGGAAGTTGCCGTGGTGCAGCGGGCCGTCCTCGAGCATGGTGAACATGAAGTCCTCGGGGCCCTTGCCGGCGACCAGCGGCCGCAGCGCCTCGACCAGCCGCGGCAGCAGCAGGATGCGGCGGATCGACGAGCGGGTCTTCGGCCGGCCGCGCTTGCGCGCCTTGCCGCGCCACTTGAGCGCCGCCCGGATGTCGACGTAGGGCCGCTTGGCGTCCAGGTGCAGGTGCTGCACCCACAGGCCGGCGGCCTCGCCGTAGCGGGCGCCGGTGCCGACCAGGAAGTCCAGCAGCGGCTGGAAGTGGACGTGCATCGCGCCGCGGAGCGCGGCGTAGGCGGCGGCGTCGTCGAGGAAGAACGTCTCCCGGCGTTCGTGCTTGGGCAGCCGGATCTCCTTCGCCGGTTGATCTCCAGCCGCGCCGGGCGCTCGACCACGGCCAGGTCGAAGCACTGGCCCAGGACGGTCAGCACGTTGTCGACGACCTTCTTCGACAGCAGCGACCCGGCGATCGGCCGGCCGGCGTTGTTGCGCTGCTCCTTCTTGAGGATGCCGGTCATCCAGTCGTCGTCGACGTAGAGCGCGCCGGCCGGCGCGTCGGCCGCGTGCAGCGGCCGGGTGCGCAGGATCAGCCCGATGCCGGTGCCGCCGAAGAACGGCAGCAGGTGGTTGCGGCCGTAGCCCTCGTAGAGCTTGTGGGTGCCCTCGTCGACGTAGCGGATCCTGGTCAGGAAGCGGGCCCAGAGCTCGTCGAAGGTCACTCCGGTCAGCCGGGGGTCGGCCGGCGCGGCGAGTAGCGGCGGCGGCCCGGCCGGCACCGCCGGCGGCACCTGGGGTGCCGGCCGCGGCACCGGGTCGGCCGGCACCAGGCCGCGTTCGGCCAGGGCCGCGTCCAGCAGCGCCCACCGGGCCACCTTGTCCTCGGTGGCCATCACCTGGCGGGCGGTGTCGAGGCCGAAGTAGGCGGCCATGTCGATGAACTGCTGGGCGTCGGCGGGCGAGTGGCAGCGCTGGTAGGAGCGGGCGGGCAGGCCGCGGCCGGGCGTGTGGCGCCAGTACACGCGGTGCTGGCGGCCGCGCTTCTCGATCCAGGGGCTGGCGGGCTTGAGGGACATGGGGATGTGCTCCGTGCGGTCGGTCGGGAAGGACCGGCCGCACCGTCGGGAGCTGTCTGCGGTGCGCAATCGCCCCGCCACTGCCCCCCCGATCTGCCCGCAGCGAGGGGGTAGCGGGCGTGATCTTGCCCCCCCAGCCGAGGCCGAGGAACGGGAGAGGCCCTGGTCAGCGAACCGACCAGGGCCTCTCACGTGGGGTGAGTGACGGGGCTCGAACCCGCGACACCCAGGATCACAACCTGGTGCTCTACCAGCTGAGCTACACCCACCGCGTGCACCCGGCAGCGGACCCGCGCCGGAGGCAGGGACGAGGATACCGGAGCCGGTCAGCTCCCCGACGCAGCCGGGGGTGCGTCGTCCTCCGCGGGGGCGGCCGGCGGCGTGGCGTCGGCCGCGGAGAGCACGTCGGCGAAGCCGGCGACGACCTCCCCGGCGGCCCGCTGCGCCTGCGACGTCGACGGGCCGGGGGCGTCGACGAACAGCGTCCGGCGGTAGTAGGCCAGCTCGCGGATCGACTCGACGATGTCGGCCAGGGCGCGGTGGGCGAGGCCCTTGGGCGGCTGGGCGAAGTAGACCCGCGGGAACCAGCGGCGGGCCAGCTCCTTGATCGAGCTGACGTCGACCATCCGGTAGTGCAGGTGGTCGTCGAGCTCGGGCATGTCGCGGGCGAGGAAGCCGCGGTCGGTGCCGATCGAGTTGCCGCACAGCGGAGCGGTGCGCCGCTCGGGCACCCACCGCTTCACGTAGGCGAGCAGCTGCTGCTCGGCCTCGGCCACGGTGAGGGTCGAGGCGCGCACCGCCTCGGTCAGGCCCGACTTCGCGTGCATCTCGGTGACGACGTCGGCCATGTCCTCCAGGTCGGCGTCGTCGGCGGAGATCACCAGGTCCAGGCCGGGGTCGAGGACCCGCAGCTCCGAGTCGGTCACGACGACGGCGACCTCGATGAGCTTGTCCCGGGTGAGGTCCAGCCCGGTCATCTCGCAGTCGATCCAGACCAGGTGCCCGCCGTTGTCCGCCACGTCGGCCGACCCTACGTCCCGTCCGTCCCGCATGCCTCGCGTGTCGGCCCACTACTCCATGCGCCACACCGGCGCCACTCGAGGGGTCGGCATCGGCGACCTGCGCCGTTACGGTGGGGCCATCCCGTCAGCGAGACCAGGGAGTCCTCCCGTGCCCCACCCCGTCCCCGCCGCTCCCGCCGGAGCGGTCCCCCCGGCACCGGGCTCGCTGGCCGCCGGGCTGCGGCACCCCGTCGCGCTGCTGCGCTGGCTGTGGCTGGCGTACATGACGCCGGGCCGGCCCGGGCGCCCGACGGGGGAGACCGAGCTGCGCTGGATCTACACCGCCTGGCTCGGGGCCTTCCTGCTCAAGATGCTCGGCTCGTCCTGGGACGTCTCCTGGCACTTCAAGTGGCTGCGCGACGACCTGGCGCCCCCGCACCTGCTCAACTCCGCCGGCACCGCGGTGGTCGTCGCGCTGGTGGTCTTCCACAGCTACAGCGGCTACGGCGTCGACCGCCGGGCGCTGCGGCTCATGCAGTGGGGGATCGGCACCTTCCTCGTCGCCATCCCGGTCGACATCGTCAACCACCGCGTCAACGGGCTGGACATCACCAGCTGGAGCCCCAGCCACGCGCTGCTCTACATCGGGACGGCGATCATGCTGGCCGGCGGGATCCGCGGCTGGTGGCTGTACGCCGCGCCCGGCCGGGTCCGCACGCTGGTGTCGCTGGGCCTGTGGCTGTTCTTCGTCGAGAACGTCGTCTTCCCCAACCAGCACCAGGAGTACGGCGTCCTGTCGCTGCGCGCCTACGAGGCCGGGCGGACGACGGCCGAGCCGCAGCTGCTCGACTTCGCCGCCTCGCAGGGCCAGACCCCCACGATGTTCATGCTGCCGGTGCCCTCCTGGGTGCACCCGGCCTGGCTGGTCTGCGCCGGCCTGCTCTCGCTGGTCGTGGCGCGCAGGGTCGTCGGCCTGCGCTGGACCGCGACCGTCGTCGCCGGCACCTACCTGGCCTACCGCGCGGTGATGTGGGCCGGGCTGGTGGCGATGGGCTTCCCGCCGTCGGTGCTGCCGCTGGCGCTGCTGGCCGGCGCGGTCTGCGTCGACCTCGCGGTCACCCGCGGACTGCCCGGCTGGAGCGCCGCGCCGGCCACCGCCGTCGTCGTCTACGCCGCCGGCCGGCTGCAGGACGCCGCCGGGGTCCTGCCGCCGTGGAACTGGTCCTGGTGGTCGGTCGCGCTCGTGGTCGCGGCGTTCACCGTCCTGTGGTCGGCGGTCGACGTCGTCGGCCGCAGCGCCCGGTTCGCCGACTGGCGCCGTCCCGTCGAGCCGGGCCTCCCGGCCGCCGCCGCCCCGGCCGGCGGCGCGCCGTCCCGCTGAGGTGGGGGACGGGCCCGTCACCTGACGTAACGTCGGACGTGGCCGCCCGCCCGGACCCCGCTGCCGGGCCGCGCCCCGCGCCCTCGCGCGCGCCCGGCCTCCCCCCGACCCCCACCCGCCCCCGGAGGACGACGTGCTGGCCCTGACGCCCGTGCCGCCGCAGACGGCGGGGGAGCGTGCGCTCTTCGCCGAGCTGACCCGCTGGGACCGCGGCGGAGCCGTCCGGGGCGCCGTCGTGGCGTCGGTCCCGGTCGTCGACGGCCCCATGGAGCGTCGCCTGTCCGACGCCGTGGTCTTCGTCCCCGAGGGCCTGGCCGTCGTGCGCGTGGTCGAGGTGGTCCGCCAGTCCGGCGTCGTCACCGCGACCCCGGAGGGCTCCTGGACCATCGGCCCGGGCGCCGGCCCCGGCGAGGTGCTGCAGCTGGCCGGCGGCGGCTCGACGCCGCTGGACGGCCT
Organism: Geodermatophilus sp. SYSU D00867; assembly: GCF_054050315.1. Lineage (NCBI taxonomy): Bacteria > Bacillati > Actinomycetota > Actinomycetes > Geodermatophilales > Geodermatophilaceae > Geodermatophilus > Geodermatophilus sp. SYSU D00867. The sequence continues at coordinate 164,244 of NZ_JBJGZC010000011.1, forward strand.
CATGCGGGCCGGCATGGACGCCGCGGTCCGGCTCCGCCGGGCCGGGCTCGAGCCCGGCCGCATCGCCCGGCTCACCGTCCTCGCCGGCGACCTCACCGGCCTGGTCCCGGCCGACGGCGACCTCGGCGACGGCGACCAGGTCGCGCTGCTGGAACCCCGCTCGCTGCTGCTCGGCATCTCGCGGGCCGCCCGCTACGCCGGGGTGGACAACCCGCGGCTGTGGACCACCGCCGACGTCCGCGCCGCGCTGACCGCGCTCGGCCTCGAGGGCCGCGGGCCCACGGTCGAGGAGCTCAACGGCGAGGGTTTCCCGTACTCGCCCTACGTCCTGCGCCGGCGGGAGCTGCTCGCGCCCGCGGCGATGGCCGCCTCGGCCGCCTCGGCGGCCCCCGTGGCGCCGCCCGCCCCGCCGGTCCCGGCGCCGGCCCCCGTGGCGGTCCCGCCGCCGGCCGCCCCGGCCGGCCCGCTCGTCGACCCGGTCGCGGCCGCCGCCGTCGCCGTCGCGGCGATCCGGGCCGACGAGGAGGCCGCGGCGCGCGCGGCGGCCGCCCGGGTGGCCGCTCCGGTCGCACCCGCCCCCGTCGCACCTGTCCCCGTCGCACCTGTCCCCGTCGCACCTGTCCCCGTCGCGCCCGCCCCCGTCGCGCCCCCGCCGGTCGTGCCCGCCCCGGCGCACCCGGCCACCGCGCGCTTCGAGACGCCCGCCGTCCAGTCCGGGGGCGGCGTCCCCGACGCCCCGGTCGCCGTCCCCGCCGTCCCCGCCGTCCCCGCCGACATCGCCGACGAGACCGGCGGCATCGGCGGGCTGTTCGGCGACGCCGACACCGACGCCGGGCACGGGACCTCGCCGGCCGCGCCGCCCGCGGCTCCCGTCCCGGTCCCGCCGTCCCCGCCGATCCCGCTGGTGGGGCCGCGCCGCCGCTCGCCGGCCGCGCGGCGCCGGCTGGCGCTGCTCGCCGCCGCCGCGCTGGCCGTGGTCGTCGTCGCGGTGGTCGCGCTGGTGAGCCTCACCGGCGGCGGGGGCGACGCCTCGGCGGCCGCCCCGCCGAGCACGAGCACCCCGGCTCCCTCCCCGGGGGCGCAGGAGGCCGGCCCGCAGCCGGGCGAGCGCGCGGTCCTCGACGGCCTGGAGTTCGTCCTGCAGCGGGTGCAGGTCGACGACACCTGCGTCGGCAACTCCTACGGCGACGTCGCGGACTCCTTCGAGCGGACCGACTGCGCGGGCCTGGCGCGGGCGCTGTGGTCGACCGACGTCGACGGCCGGGCCGTGGTGGTCTCGGTGTCCACCGTGGACATGGGCGACACCGTCGCCGCCCGCGCCCTGCGCGACCTGACCGACCGCAACGGCAGCGGGAACGTCAGCGACCTGCTGCGCGAGGGCGTGACCTACCCGGGTGCGCCCGCGGAGCTGTCCGGCGCCGAGTACGCCAGCGCCGTCCAGGGTCCGGTGGTCACCATCGTGGAGACCGCCTGGACCGGTCCCGGCGAGGGCGGCACCGCCGACCTCGACCTGGTCGCCGGCACCGGCCTGAGCCTACCGATGCCCGAGCCGTCCGCCGGCTGACGGCCCCGGCGGCGACGCCGCGTCAGGCGGTCGCGGCCGCCTCGGCCATCGCGGCGAGCAGCGCCGCCGTCCGCGCGCGCGGCAGCCGGCCCGCGCTGTGCGGGGTGGAGTTGACCAGCCCGAAGACGGCGTGCGCGCGGGCCCGGCTGGCATCGGTGCCCTCCTCGGGCCGCAGCCGGGCCAGCACCTCCACCCACACCTCGACGTAGCGGCGCTGCAGCCGGCGCACCGCGGCCGCGTCGTCCGGCGGCAGGGAGCCGAGGTCGCGGTCCTGCACGGTGATCAGCGCGGGGTTGTCCAGCGCGAAGTCCACCTGGAAGGCGATCAGCGCCCGCAGCTGCGCGACGGGGTCGGGACCGGCGGCGGCGACCCGCTCACGCCCGCCGGCCAGCAGCCGCTGGCTGATGCCCTCGAGCATCTCGGCCAGCATCGCGTCCTTGCTGGCGAAGTGCCGGTAGATGGCCGGGCCGGTCACGCCGACCGCGGCGCCGACGTCGTCGACGCCCACCGCCCGCGCGCCGCGCTCGGCGAACAGCTGCGCGGCCGCCCGCAGGATCTGCTCCCGCCGGGAGGGCCGGGCGGCGTCGGCCGTCAGCGCCGAGTCGGGCTGGCTGGCGGTCACGCCGCGGATGCTAACGGCCGCGGTCTGGACCCCGATGTGAACCGTCGTTAACATCGCTGAGGAGCGGCCGGCCGACCGGAGCGGCCGCAGGCGGGCCCCGGGGAGGACCCCACCGGCGCCCCGGCACCAGGGAGCACACCGTGCTGGACTACCGGCTCGACGACGAGACCGAGGCCCTGCGGAAGACCGTCCGCGAGTTCGCGCTCGAGGTGGTGGCCCCGCAGATCGGCGACTTCTACGAGCGCGACGAGTTCCCCACCGCGATCGTGCGGCAGATGGGCGACCTCGGGCTGTTCGGCCTGCCCTTCCCCGAGGAGTACGGCGGCTCGGGCGGCACCTACTTCGACCTGTGCGTGGCCATCGAGGAGCTGGCCCGGGTGGACAGCTCGGTGGCCATCACCCTGGAGGCCGGCGTCTCGCTGGGCGCGATGCCGCTCTACCGGTTCGGCAGCGAGGAGCAGCGGAAGCGCTGGCTGCCGCGGCTGTGCACGGGCGAGGCGCTGGCCGCCTTCGGCCTGACCGAGCCCGGCGGCGGCTCCGACGCCGGCGCCACCCGCACCACCGCGCGCCTGGAGGACGGGCACTGGGTGGTCAACGGCTCCAAGGCCTTCATCACCAACTCCGGCACCGACCTCACCGAGCTGGTCACCGTCACCGCCGTCACCGGCACCCGGCCCGACGGCGGCAAGGAGATCTCCGCGATCGCCGTCCCGTCGGGCACCCCCGGCCTCACCGTGGGCCCGCGGTACTCGAAGGTCGGGTGGAACGCGTCGGACACCCGCGAGCTCTCCTTCAGCGACTGCCGGGTGCCCGAGGACTCGCTGGTCGGGGAGCGCGGCCGCGGCTACGCGCAGTTCCTCTCCATCCTCGACGAGGGACGCGTCGCCATCTCCGCGCTGGCCACCGGCCTCGCCCAGGGGTGCGTGGACGAGTCGGTGCGCTACGCCGGCACCCGCGAGGCCTTCGGCCGGCCCATCGGCCACAACCAGGCGGTCCAGTTCATGATCGCCGACATGGAGGTGCGCGCCTCCACCGCGCGGCTGGCCTACTACCGCGCCGCCGAGAAGATGCTGCGCGGCGAGCCGTTCCGCCGCGAGGCCTCGATCGCCAAGCTCTACAGCTCCGAGGTCGCGGTGGACAACGCCCGCGCGGCCGCCCAGGTGCACGGCGGCTACGGCTTCATGAACGAGACGCCGGTCGGGCGCTTCTACCGCGACGCCAAGATCCTCGAGATCGGCGAGGGCACCAGCGAGGTGCAGCGGATGCTCATCGCCAGGGACCTCGGCGTCGGCTAGGTGTAGTGCCCAGCTGCGTTGCTGACGGTGGTGCGGCTGATCGGTGGCTGTCCGTCGAGCGCGGTGTGGCTGCGGTGATGGTTGTAGGTGTGTAGCCAGGCGGGCAAGGCAGCGGCGCGTTCTGCTGA